>CAZZVD010000244.1:0-8025 GCA_964657465.1 uncultured Acetobacteraceae bacterium
TGGGATTCCACGGCTTCCCACCAAACCACTCTCTACCGGGAACAGGTCTCGAATGAGGTCATATTGGCCTGCCACACCCTGGGGGCGAGCTTCATGGAATCCCACATCTCGCGAAAAACGAGCGAGATGTGGGGCACCCGGCAGTCGTTATGGAACGGGCGGGCTAGCTGCGGCCGGCCAGCACCTCGGCCAGGTGCAGCGCGTGGCGGGGTGAGTTTTGCCGAATCTGCTCCCGGCAGCTGAAACCATCGGTGACCAGTATGGTTTCGGGAGCCGCAGCCCGTACAGCCGGCAGCAGCACCCGCTCGCCCAACGCCTGAGACACCGCGTATTTGTCCTTTTCGAACCCAAACGGCCCCGCCATCCCGCAGCACCCGGAATCGAGCATGGTGACCTGGGCGTCCGTCGCCTTCAGCAACGAAAGCTCATCCCCCATCCCCATCAGCGCCTTGTGATGGCAATGACCATGGAGAACAATCTTCCGCCCATCCAACGACGGAGGACGATACCCCGGGGCAAACCGGGCAAGTACCTCGCTCAACAGAAACGTTTGCCTGGCCAGCTTCTGCGCCCGCTCGCTATCCGGGAAGAAGTTAATCAACTCGTCGCGAAAAACACTCGCGCAACTGGGCTCGAGCATAACGAACGGCATGCCGGCATCAATTTGCGGACCAAGCCGTTGCAGAATTTTCTGCAGGTAACTGCGTGCCTGATCAAGAAATCCAAAATCGTACAGCGGCCTTCCGCAACAGATGTGTTGCGCTGGGAACTGCACCTGGAACCCCGCGGAAATCAGCACCTTATGCGCGGACCCAAGCACTTGCGGATGATAGTAGTTATTCCAGGTATCGGGCCACAAGAGCACGGCCATCGCCGGGTCCGCTTTGCTGCTGCCCTTGGCGACCTTGCGGTACTCCGACTGGAAACTACGATCCGCGAACTGAGGCAAAGTCCGTTGCGGAGCAACGCCGGCCATCGCCTTCACCAGCGAGCGAAGACCCGGCGTGCGCATCGGCAGGTTCGCCAAAGCAGGAAACGGCGAAGCCAGGTGAGCCCAACGGTCCATAAAGCCGAAAAGATAGTGCTGCAGCGGATGAAGCCGGTCCTTGTAGTGGTGACCCAGAAACTCAGCCTTCCACGTAGCCATGTCCACATTGACCGGGCACTCGGTCTTGCAGGCCTTGCAGGAAAGGCAAAGGTCCAGAGCCTCTTTTACTTCCTCATTGCGCCATCCATCGGTGATCACCTCGCCCTGCAACATCTCCCACAGCAGGTGAGCCCTTCCACGCGTCGAGTGCTTTTCCTCCCGGGTAGCCATGTAGCTGGGGCACATGGTGCCATGGTCCTGCTTGCGGCACGCGCCCACGCCAACACATCGCAGTGTTGTCTCACCGAATCCGCCGGGATCAAGCGGGTAGTTAAACCACGTATCCACTTTCTTCGCCTGGTAGCCCGCCCCCAGGCGAAGATTGTCGATCGCATCGTAGACCGCGACAGGATCGATCATCTTCCCGGGGTTCATGCCGTTATCCGGATCCCATAATGCCTTGAATTCCTGAAAGGCCTTGATCAGTTCCGGCCCATACATTTTGGGCAACAGCACACCCCGAGCCTGGCCATCGCCGTGCTCGCCCGAGAGCGACCCGCCATGGGCAAGCACAATATCTGCTGCCTCATCGATGAAGGAGCGATACTTCGCAATTCCTTCAGCCGTTTCGAGATCAAACGTGATCCGCAGATGCACGCACCCCTGGCCGAAATGCCCATACATGGGCGTGGTGTACTCGTAGCGCTGCAGCAGTTGATAGAGCTCGCGCAAATAGCTGCCTAGCTGCTCTGGCGGCACCGCCGAGTCTTCCCATCCTTCCCATCCATGTTTCTCCCCGGGCACGAACACCGTCGCTCCCAGGGCCGACTCGCGCACGCGCCAGACCCGGCGCGCCTCTGCTTCGCTATAACGGCGCACGGTGCACGTCTTGCCAAACTCCAGACCTGCCTGGGTGAATTTCTCTGCAATCGCGTCCACCTCTTCGGCAGAGTCAGCCCCGAATTCGCACAGCAGGAAACCGCGCCCTTCCGGCAGCAGCAGCACATCCTCCACCGCCAGTTGCTTGCGGAGCATGTAATCGACCATTAACCCGTCGAAGCCTTCGAGACCAATCGGCTTATAAGCAAGCACCGCAGGCACGTAATCCGCGGCGATAAAAGGATCGGCAAAACCGAGAACCACCAGCCGTCGATGCTGCGGGCTATGTTTGAGCGTGCACCGCGACTCGAGTACGGTCACGCACGTGCCCTCTGATCCAACCAGCGCCCGGGCGACGTTGAAGCCATTCTCTGGCAGCAGTTCATCCAGGTTGTAGCCCGAAACACGCCGCGGGATTTTGGGAAACCGCTGGCGGATCAAATCGGCGTAAGTATCGCGAATCCGTGCCAGGCCGGCATAGATCTGTCCACGCCGGCCACCGGCAGCGATGATCTTTTGCAGTTCTGTTTCCGTAGTCGCACCTACGGTGAGCCGCGTGCCGTCATAGAGAAGGATATCGAGCGACTCGATGTTATCAACCGTCTTGCCGCCCATCAGCGCATGTACGCCACAGGAGTTGTTACCAATCATGCCTCCCAGCGTGCAGCGGCTATGAGTGGCCGGGTCAGGAGCGAAGGTCAAGTCATGTTCTTCGGCCGCATCGCGCAGCCGGTCAAGCACAATCCCAGGCTGCACCCGGGCAAACTTCTGCGCGGGATCCAGCTCCAGGATGCCGTGCATGTACTTGGAGTAGTCAATCACGACCGCCACATTGCAGCACTGGCCAGACAGGCTGGTACCGCCGCCGCGGGAGAGGACGGGCGCCCCCGCTTCCCGGCAGGTTCTCACGGTGGCGACGACATCGGCAACATCCAATGGCAGCACCAGCCCAATCGGCACCTGGCGATAGTTGGAAGCATCGGTCGCATACAACGCGCGCGAAGCTTCATCGAAGCGAACCTCGCCTTGCACCACCAGGCGCAGCTTCTCTTCCAGAGCGCGTGCGGCAGAAAACTTTTCGTGAGGATGAGCAGCGTGATCGGTGGCAGGCGTTGACTGCAATATCGGAAAGGCGGTTGGGGCGGCCATGGTCAACACGATGGTATCAAGCCTGCTGTACGCCTGGCTTGGGGTGCAGTCAGGCGGTCAAACCCTGCACGGGGACATGGCCCGCCATTCTCTGGGCTGTAGAAACGATCGCCGCCACACCGGCATTCAACAAAAGCGCGGGCAATGCGGCATACACAGCGTAGGTATGTCCGGCGAGGTGAATCGGATAAATCGAGCTCCTCAATCCCAGCGAAACCACCATGGCGGTGCCCGCGGCCATGCCGCCAATCCACCCGCAAAGCAGGGCTGACCCGTGAAAGAACCGGGTAAACAGGCCGCCGACCACCGCAGGAAAAATCTGCAAAATCCAGACGCCGCCCAGCAACTGCAGTTCAATAGCAAACTGCGATCGCACCATCAACACGAACGCCAGTGCACCCAGCTTGATCGCCAGCGAGATGAGCTTGGCCATGGCAGCTTCCTGCGCGCCGGTCATCGCGGTAGCCGAGAAATTACGGTGCAGCAGCTCGCCATAGAGATTGCGGGTAAACAGGTTGGCGGTGGCGATCGACATAATCGCCGCGGGCACCAGGGCGCCAATCGCGATCGCCGCAAGACAGAACCCGGCAAACCACGGAGGAAACATGCTGTTCAGCAGCAGGGGCACGGTTGCCGAAGTGTTCGTGGTGTGAATGCCGGCAGCCAGCGCGACAAAACCAAGCAGCGCAATAAACCCGAGCAGCAGATTGTAGGCCGGCATGAGGGCTGCATTGCGGCGAATCACACGATCACTCGCGGCGCTGAGTGTACCGGTTATCGTGTGTGGGTACAGCATCAAGGCCATCGCTGAACCCAACGCGAGCGACGAGTAGCCCAGGAACTGCGCCGGCCGCAGGATGATGGAAGCTGGCGGCGAGTGCTGGGCCAGCGATGCGGACGCTGCGGTAAAGATGTGGCCATAGCCGCCAAGCCTGGCCGGAACAAACACCACCGCCGCCACCACCATGATGTAAAGCATCACGTCTTTGACGATGGCAATCAGGGCTGGGGCGCGCAGGCCGCTGGAGTAGGTATACGCGGCGAGGATGACAAAGGCCGCGATTAGCGGCCATTCCCCGCGAATGCCCAGCGCAGCGATCACTTCGCGCATGCCGATCAGCTGCAGCGCGATATAGGGCATGGTGGCCAGGATGCCGGTCACTGCAACCGCCACGGAGAGCCACCGGCTCTGATACCGGCCGCGCACGTAATCCGCCAGCGTTATGTAACCGTGATGGCGGCATACGCGCCAAAGCGGGGGCAGCACCAGCATCATCAGCGGATAGCTGAGGATGCAATAAGGAATCGCAAAAAAGCCAAGAGCGCCGGCGCCGAAGAGCGCGGCAGGCACAGCGATCACGGTGTAAGCCGTGTAGAGATCGCCGCCAATCAGGAACCAGGTAACCAGGCCGCCAAACTTGCGCCCCGCCAGACCCCACTCATCCAAGTCGACCGGGTCGACCAGCTCGGACCGCCGCCACCGGACAGCCCAAAAGCCTGCACCCGTCACCAGCAGGAAGCAAGCGCAGAACACGATCAGAGCCACAGCAAATCCCTTCACTTCGCTTCGGTCGGGATGACAAGGGGGGAGGGCACGCCGACCCTATTCACCCCGAGCGACGCGCCGAAAACACTATCGCAGCAAAGCACCATTGGACCCGGTCCACTCATCCACGACCACACCCAAATCGTTGAGCATTTGAATCGTAGCCTCTACATTCCGGCGAATCGCCACCCGCTCACTACGCGGTGCGGTCGGCGATTCTTCAATGGCCACTACCCGCCCATAGGGCCAGGCGTCGGGGCCAAGCGCAGCCAAACCCTGCGGCAAATCATCAAGGCGTACATCCACTTCCTGCTTCCGAGCTTTCGCCGGACGCAGGACACCGCCAGCGCTGAACCCATCCGGGTCCTGGTCACGATAAATAATGGTCAGCGTAATCGTCTGTGGATGCACGACGAGAAACGGATTGGCATACGCATCCTTGGCCCGCACGCTGAGGTAGCGATTCTTCGAAGGCGGCGGAATCTGCTCCAGTTCCTGCCGTGCCGTGTCCATTTTGGTCTGCGCTGCCTGGCGGGCCTGACGCACCGTTGCGCGCGAAGGTTCGGTGGGCGACGCCGGCGTCTGGCATCCGTTCAAAGGGGCCACGATCAGGCACACCAAAGCCCCCTGAAGAAAGAAGGCATGCCAGCGTCCTTGCGGTTCTGGTGAGGAAACAACAGATGGGGAGTGCGGCTGCGCCACAAAATCAAGCATAGCAAGGCAAACCCGGAACTGTGCTGAACTGTGCGCGTGATGGTTGGTGACCGTGGTTCCTGCTGCCCGCGTTGGTCTTGTTCACTGACCCGTCCAGGCCGGCGCGCGCTTTTCCAGAAACGCCTGGGTGCCCTCTGCCTTATCGCGGGTGGAGCAGGCAAGACCAAACAGCGAGGCTTCGATCGCCAGACCGCTCGCCAGTGGCAAGTCATAACCGGCGTTCACGGCGCGAATGCAATCGCGCACCACCAGCGGCGGCATGGCGGCGATCGTCTGGGCCAGCTGCTCCGCCCGGGGCAGCAACTGATCGGGTTCCACCACCTCATCCACCAAACCCATCCGCAACGCCTCCGCCGCGCTCACCGGCTCGCCGGTTAAAATCATTTTGAGCGCAGCACCCTTACCAATCAGGCGAGGCAATCGCTGTGTGCCGCCATAGCCCGGGATAATGCCAATCTTCACTTCCGGTTGACCGAGCCGGGCAGTCGCACTGGCAATCCGCAGCGTACAGGCAAGTGCCAGTTCGCAGCCGCCGCCCAGGGCGAACCCGTTGATACACGCAATCACCGGCTTGCCACAGTTCTCGATCAACCCAAATACACGCTGGCCGCGCAGCGCGGCCTGTTCGCCATCCAGTGCATTAAGCGCCGCCAGCTCGCGGATATCCGCACCCGCTACAAAGGCCTTTTCCCCGGCCCCGGTGATCAGCACAACACGTATCGAGGCATCCTGCTGAATCTGCAGAAAAATCTGCTCCAGTTCATGCAGGCTTTGCCCGTTCAGCGCGTTCAGAACTTTGGGCCGGTCCAGAGTAACGACGGCCAGAGGCGGCCGCGATTCGTAGCGGATGTTCTCGAGGTTCATGGGTGTTTGGCTCCCACTGCAAAGCTGTGAGTCTAGATGATTTCCCCGGCCGGCGCACACATCGCGGGAGACAACAGGGGCGAAACCCCGATGGTACAGTCAAAGAGACGGTTTTTTCATGATTAAGGGAATCACAATAGTGCGGCTGGCAGGCTCATCCGAGGCCTGCACGAAGCTGGCCAGCTTCTTCTCCGCGCTGGGTTTTGAGGCTGGCCGCGGATGGGAAGAAGAGCAGGGTCGCGGCGTGTCTTTTCTCGCTCCTCTGGGCAATCTCGAGTTCGTTGAGGGGTTGGTCCCCGTGCCCGCAGAGATCATGGTCGAGGTCACGAGTCTCGAAGCAATACAGACCGTGGCGCGCACCTGGATGCTGCAGCACTGGGGCGAAGCCGAGTTGGCGCAGCGGCTGAGTGAGATAACCGAAACCCATTGGCAATCGCGCGTGTTTACCGCTGAACCGATGCCCGGCTACCCGGTGGCGTTCTGGGAGTGGGACGATCCGCACAAGGGCAAGCCAGTGGCGATGGAAGGCGACCTAAGCGCGCACGGCATGCGTTTTGCCATAGTGGTCGCTCGCTGGAACGCGGTGATCACCGATCGCTTGCTGCAGGGAGCGCTGGATTGCCTGTATCGCAGCGGAGCCGCGCGCCGCGATGTGCAAATCATCCGCGTGCCGGGCGCCTGGGAGATCCCGTTAGCTGCGCGCAAGGCGGCCGCCAGTGGGCAGGTCGAAGCAGTTGTCACCCTGGGGGTGCTGCTGCGCGGCGAAACCGCCCATTATGAAGCGATCTATAACGAAGTATCACGCGGTATCGGCCAGTCGCAGCAAGAGACGGCCATCCCGCATGCCTTCGGCGTGTTGACCTGCGAAACGCTGGAGCAGGCCCTCGACCGCGCCGGCCTCAAGGCCGGGAACAAGGGCTTCGAGGCAGCGTCTGCGGCGATCGAGATGGTCTCTCTCAGCCGCAAAATGGAGAAAGCGGCAGAAGCTAGCCCCGTGCACACGTCATGACGGCTCCTGGCAAACGGCGCAAATCGCGCGAACTCGCGATGCAAATGCTCTTCCAGGCAGATGTGGGCAAACATTCGCCCGAGCAGGTACGCAAAACCTTCTGGGCCTCGCGCGACGAAGTCGATGGCGAAACCCGTGGCTTCACAGAAGACTTGTTCCGGGTGGCTACGGCCCGCAATGAAGAGATTGATGAGTTGATTCAGACGCATTCGGCAAACTGGCGTTTGAACCGGATGCCTGCTGTCGATCGCAACGTCCTGCGCGCCGCCGTCGCGGAAATGCTGGGCTTTCCCGACACCCCTGTCCCGGTGGTGATCAACGAATCACTGGAGATTGCCCGGCGGTACTCCGCTCCAGAGTCGTTGAATTTCCTCAATGGCGTGCTGGATGCGATCGCAAGGCAGAGAAAATCAGGGGCGTCGGTAACCGCTTCTGCCTCGCGAAAGAACGTGAGCGCGGACGAAGCTTAACGCGGAGCCCCGGCCCGTTCCCGGAAGAACACGAACAGGCACGCCGGGCATTGGATGTGCAATGCATCCACAACGATGAACGATTCGAGCGGGGAGCCTGTCTTGCAATCTCCACAAACGAACAACTTGTGTTCTGCGGCCATTCTGTGGGGCGCGGACGCTGCGTGAGTTTGGGCCATGTAAGAGCTACGAGCCAGGCGCAGCGACTGGATGTGCTGGCGCTTCAGTCTTTCTTATCGGCAGAGCCGAACGACGGCATCAGCGATCCCTAATACCCCTTTGGTTCAGTGGCCTTACAGGCGCCACC
>CAZZVD010000245.1:0-8000 GCA_964657465.1 uncultured Acetobacteraceae bacterium
AACTTCGGTCCGAAGAGGAGTTGGCACTGGCTTGCATCCGAAATCATTTTAGTAGGCCGTCCGCCTTTTTGGGGAGCCAAGTTCCGCTGCAACGAGTTCTCCAGGGCATGCACGAACTCTGCCGAACCGAGCGGACGACCTGTGTGCGTGCAACGACGTAGCGCAGTCGTCATCGATTCCGCCTCCCCAGCCCCAAGAAAGCCCCGCCATGCAAACGAGGTCCAACGAGTCTGCCAGGGATCCAAAGTCAGAAAACCATTATTCTGGCTGACGCCGCAATGCACCCTCGCACTGGACCATGGCCAGGTTTCCGCGTCCGCCACCATGCCCGCCCGCACCGGATTCAACTCAGAATAGCGTAAGGCTTCCCACAGGTGGTACCCATCTAAGGGCAGGAATAATACCGGCCCTGCCAGGCATGACCGCTGGATTGATGGACGGCGTTCCAATAGGTAGCGTAGCGGCCGTGAGTCTCCCGCATAGCCAAAGCCAAGCCGCTGGCGTTGCCCGGTATAGCTACCAAATGGACGTGATTGGACATCAGGCAATAGCCAACCAGGGCCACTTCATGAAGCTGCATGTTCTGGCGCAAGAGGTTGAGGTAAACCGTGCGGTCTGCATCGCAATCGAGGATGAAGCTGCGCGCATTACCACGCTGGGTCACGTGGTGCGGCATACCAGCAGCGACAACTCGAGCCAAACGTGTCACTTGAGGAACCTAGCCGAACGTGCGCCGGCCTGATTCTGCCCGCTCCCCAAATTCTCGCTCGCAGTGCCTAAATTTGATTTGAAATCCAAATTAGCAAAGATTCACTATCCGGCCTTCTCAGCGAGGAGGGCCCAGTAGCCGCGACACCCACACAGCCTCGGGTGCAAATAGTAACAAGGAAGTGTTCGATACATTAGCTTCATTGGCGTTCAGAGAGCGATACTCCTTTAGGGAACGGTCCGTCTGTCGCCGGGTTTTTTCGTAAGGGGCGATTGCATTCAGGGAAGCGACAACATCGTCAAACGTGTATGGCATGACGATCGGACCGGTGCTCTCTCCCACTCCGAAGAACCGATTGCAGAAGTCGTCTAGAGAAGCTTTGCCGTCCGATTGTTCTCGCAGAATCAAGTCGATGTCCAGCCACAACAGTTCTCCTTCGGAGTAATAGTCAGTACTTCGTCGCCAGGACGAGTATGGACCTCCGGCACCGGACAGGATCTGCGCCGAAACCGCTGTGTCCTCTAGACTTCGCCATGTGCGGCCCGAGCGTTGACTCATATTGGCGGCCTTCAGAGCAAGTTCCTGTTTGAACTCCTCTGGAGTCCACAGCCCGATTTGGGTTGCTAGCAACTCACCTAAGTATGTCGTCAGACCTTCATAAACCCAGAGCAGATCGCCTCGCATCGGTGTCTGGTAGTCGAGGGTCAGCAGCCCGGCGGGACCCCTGTACTTGCCGTTCCAGGAGTGGGCGAACTCGTGCGGCAGGAGCCACGCCTCTAGTTTCGCCTGATCGGGATTGGTGAAGGTCCCTTCGGGAAGCCTGTCGTCACTTGATTCATGATGCTCCAGCCCCGTGTTGCCTAGCTCATCGCTCAGAGACACAAGAAAGTGATACGAAGTGTAATGGCGCGAGCCGAAGAGGAGGCCGATCTCTCGCACAAGCCGCCGATAGGCGGCGACCTGCCGATTACTCACGGCCAGAGCCCTTTCGTTGTCCGCAACGAGGTCGAGGAAGTGGACTGGCGTTTGCCCTGGTGACAGGGGAATTTCGCGGAAATGCTGTCCGGCGATCAGAGGCGAGTCGATGAGCTGGTTGAGGGAGACGGACTTGAAGCGGATCTGGCCATAGTCATGAGCCTCGATCGGCAGCGCTGTGCCAACCCGCCATTCAGCGGGTAACTGCAGCTCCGTTTGGACAGTGATCTGGCTGGCTGTGTTGTGTTCTGGGTAGAGGAGCAACTCATTCCAGTTAACGACGGCGAATGTGGCGCCCACAGATGCGCCCGAGATAAATGCGCCCGGTCCGGCAGTCGCGAGGAAGTCCAGCATCACATCGAGGCTGGCCACATCGTTCGGAACGCTAACATGAAAGGCATACATATCCATGTCGTCGCGCCGCCAGGGAATCAGGTGGCCATTGCCATGAATGACCAGGCCGGTCAAATTGCCGATTGGTCCTGTAGGCCCGTGCTCTCCTGGAATCCACTTCGGATAAACCAACGTCTGGTCGCCCGGTGAAACTGGAATCCGTAATCGAGCGTGCAATATCTTCTCCGGAGCGTGCCGTGCGTCCACAGTCAAATGCATGACTAGCGAGGGAGAAGCGTCACTCTGGGCTGGAGTCACTGTGCAGCCAAGAAGCGCACCTAAGGCGAAGACGGCCAGCTTTTGACACTTGGTCTTCATGGATTACTTCCCGTACTTCGCGGCTAACGCGCTGAGATGATGCTGCAATTCATCTTCGCTGAACCATCGGCCGTGCAGCATGACACCTGCCCGGCGGGAAATGTTGGTAATGTCTTCAAACGGGTCCGCATCCAGCAAAAGGAGATCTGCCTCCTTGCCTCGACTCACTGTTCCGGCATGGTCCGTTGTGCCCAGGAAAACAGCAGCGTTCGCCGTGGCTGCTCGCAGTACCTGATAAGGAGTAAGTCCAGCGCCAACCAGATCATTCAACTCATCTTGCAGTGCAAAGCCGGGAACTATGCCAGTCACAAGACAATCAGTTCCCACCAGCATGGGAACGCCCGCGTCACTCAGTCCTTTGGTAAGCTTCTGCATGATCGCGTACTGCGATCGGAAGTAAGGCACTTTCTCGATTCTCCACCGATTCACATATACATTCTTTTCGGGCCGCCAGGGAGCGGCGACATCTGGAGGGAGGTACTGCATCTCCGGTCGTTGCAGCACGGCGCCTATGTCAGAGACCTGGAAAATGATTCCTCGAAACACGGCAAGCGTGGCACTGAACCAGGTGCCCGATCGAGCAGTTCTTTCAGACACCTCACTGACCATTCGATCAATTTCGGCTGGGTCGGTGGGGAGGTCACGATTGCGCTGAAAATACGAGTACAGGTACTCTTCGGCATGAACGATCATCGCCTGATTACCCAGCACTGCATCGATTCCCAGATTCGCAGGCACATGACCCACGACCCGGATGTGCTGCATACGGGCCGTGTCGATGAGTGCTTTATAGGCATCAGTCGAAAGCTCGCCGTGGATCTTGATGAAATCGTATCCGGCGGCCTTTTGTGCGATCACTGCTTGGCGGACCTGCTCCGGCGTCGTGAACTCCGACTCACTGATGTAGGGGCCGGTTGAGTAAAGTGTCGGACCGAAAAGTGTTCCTGCTCGCAACCGGTTTCGCAGGTCGAGGATGGCAGGCGTACCGTGCATGTTCACGGCGGTCGTGATCCCGTTGCTGACCAGTAACTCGAGCTCGTCGAGTTGGTCCTCCCTGGAATCAGGGAAGTGGAGGTGAAAGTCAACCAGTCCGGGCATGAGGTAGCGGTTTCTGCCATCCACGATCACGGCGGTAGCCGGAACCGCTACGTCCGTTGTGGGGCCGACCTGCGCGATCCTGTTGGCTTTTACGAGAACCGTTTGATGGCGTAAAACGATGTTCTTGTCCATCGGAATCACATTCACGTCGACGAAGGCGATGGACCGAGGTTCATGATTGCTCACCTTGCCCGAAGCTGCGAAAAGAGGTGAAATGCCCCCACAGATAAGAATTGCGCACAGTTGGATCAGAAACTTACCCGGCATGATTGCTCCTCTCGATGGAAGAAGTTCACTTAGCCCTCCGATGAAGGATCAAGGAAGAAGCTGCTCTTTGAAAAGAGTATGTCAGTGGCAGGGGAACCATTGACACCGGGAGAGCGTATCTTGCACAGAACGAGCATCAAAATCAGGAGAAACGCAGCGGTGACCGAGGAGAAACGGCATGCCCATCCATGGAAAGCGAGCTTATCCTACGCCTTGCGAACACCTGGGCACAGTGGTACGGCAGAAACGATTCGGACCGGTTTTCCTTACAGAAATTGACCATCCAGCCGCAGGTCAGCTTCCCGTTCACGTTCATCAAAGAGCCTGCTTCACACTCGTTCTTTCCGGAGCGTTTCAAGAAACATTTGGGCTGAGTTCCTTCGATTGCCGTCAAGAAACGCTGCTTTACAGACCACCCGGGATACCACACTCGGACGTTTTCTCTCCTGGGGGTGCAACGGCTTTTCTGATTGAGCCTGACGCAGAATGGATGTCACAAATTCAGAAGGGGACAAACCTGCTTCAGTATCCCCGTTGCATTCAGCGCCATCCGGCCCTGGTTGCAGCTTTTCAGATGCGGCGGGAGTGGAATGACCCGGATGATGTGAGCGACCTCGTCATTGGAGGCCTCATGTTGCAGATGGCGGGACACCTCCAACGCGCTTGCAGGGAAGAGAGAAGCCGGATCATTCCGTTCTGGCTCAAACAAACACGCGATCTCCTGCACGGCTCTTTCACTAAACCTCCGACGCTTTCGGAATTGGCAGCCGTTGCTGACGTTCACCCCGTACATCTCGCCCGCGAATTTCGGCGCGCCTTTCACCACACGCCAGGAGAATATGTCCGCCGCTTAAGAGTCGCATCGGCATGCCGTTTGCTCTCGAACACTCAATTTTCTCTTCTCTCGATAGCAGAGCAGACTGGATTTGCAAACCAATCGCACTTCACCCGCACATTTCATCGAATCATGGCCACGACGCCCGGCCAATACCGCGAATGCTCCTGCACAGTAAGAACCGGAGCGCCCCGGGCTATCTCCGAACGAGGCGAATAGAACTGGCTGGCGAGCCGCTGGGCATTGGCGCCCGCTCCAACGAACTCCGCTGCCGTGAGCCGCAGGTGGCGAGGGTCGGATGTAACCCCGGCAGGTACGGCCGGTAAACGAGGGGTAACTTCGTGCCGTTTCCAAACGAACCTATCATCCAGACCTGGACAACCCGGACGCTGCCTCACCAGGGGTACGTTCGCGCGCGTGACCGCGAAGGGAGCTATAAGCTTTAGAACGCCAGTTCCAGTTCAGTCTGCGGTATGCATTCTAATGAGTGGACACGCCGGCGTAGTGCTGGGGCTTCCGCAGGGTGACGAGCGCGGGTGCAGAAGCAAGGCGGGGATGGTCCGGCACCGTCAGGGTGTCGTTTTCCTCTGCACGTTCAGGTGGGAATCAAAGAACCGCACCGCCGCGGTGCCGATTAATTCGTGAAGCGCCGGCCGGTTTACTTCGGGAGCATCGGTGCATGCCTCGGGGTAATTGTCCCTTCCGAGTTGATCGCATTCATTGCCGAAGATCTCATGACTAACGGGGCCTGGCGGTACCTTCAGCTCCGCATCCGGAATGTATTTAGCGGCGAACTCTGCGTTTTCTTTAGGGGGGTGGTCAGATCCCCCGCGCCCACGATCACGTAAGCCGGCACCGCCGTGCGCCGAAGCCCCGCCGCGTCCATGCCAAACCCCTGAATGTCCCCGGGCGCCATCGCGAACACCGCCTTAACCCTGCTGTCACGCACCCCCATTGCAGGCCTGGCGTCGATTCTCATCTGCTCGCGCACATAGGCCGGCACCATCTCGTTGTTTTTCCAAATGCGCTGATAGGCGAGAAACAGGTCTGGATTGATCTCGGCGCCCCCGATCCAAAGCGCCGTAAAGCCGCCTTGGGAATGACCGGCGACGCCGATCTGAGCGGGATCGATGTGCGGACCCCACTTTGCATCTGTAAGCAGGTAGGAGATATCGAGGCTAAGGTCGCGTGGCCTCTGCCAGATGCGGTTGCGCACATAGAGCGCGCTTGTATCGTAGGTGTTGGCTCGGTAGTGATAGGCCATGGCCACGATATAGCCGCGCGCGGCCAGGTATTCGCCGAACCATGCATATCCAGATCCGTTGCCGCCGGCGCCATGCGAGAAAACGATGAGTGGATGTTTCAAACCGTCCGCCACCGGCGGCGCGTCTTTGTACAGGTGCAGGTTGGTAGACAGAAAGATGTGGAACGGCTTCGCGAGAGGCTCTGGGGCGGCGGGGTAAATCAGCAGAAAGTTCAGCCGTCGGCCGCCTGCAGCCGGCTCGGTGAACTCTACCTGCGTCATCCCGACCGTATACAGAGTGGCGGGCAGCATGGCCTGGCCTCGCGCCTCACGGCCCGGCGCGCAGGTCAGAACTGAAAGAGAAAGTAAGCAACCCGCAAGTCTATCCACGGACCTGATCGCAGCCGCCCAACTTTCCTGAACCAAGCCCTGATTTAAGCCGTGAACCGCGTGCGCACCGTGCCATCGAACTCACTCGGCACCACACTTGTCGTTCAACTCTAAACGACACCTGGGTAACGCACTACACTAAAAGGCAGGGCTCTATGTGGGGAGTTCCGAAGTATCTCATGGACAGAATTGTGTTTGCTGTTCCCAGCCACAGGCAAACCGCAGAGAAAAGCCACCAACCCTCGAGTTGTCGTCCCGAGCGAAGCCGAGGGACCTGCAGTTCTCTCCTCCACGAGCAAATCAGGGAGTAAGGCTTCGTCGTTTACGCGCTGATTTGTCAGGGATGCAAGCTGCTTTGTTATCGCTGGAAGGTAAGCGAAGCTGTTCGTTCTCAGCAGACCTATCCCGCGGCTGCTTAGATCGTAAGAGGAGAAGTGAGCCGGAAGGTAACCACCGACTCTGCGGGGATCACTACATCGCGATCACCCGTGTAAGCGCCGGCAACGGTTCCCGCGCCTGCGCCGGAAAGTCCTCCAATAAGCGCGCCTTTTCCGCCACCTGCGAGCCCTCCTATCAACGCCCCTAACCCGGCGCCGCCGCCAGCGAACACAGCGGTTCGCTTGCCGCGCCCTTTGCCAGCTTTCTCATACTCCGTCGTGCTTACCGGTGTTCTTCCGATTGCTGTGAGTTCCAGTCCAATGTCTCCGGCGCCTTTGAAGCGACCTTTGCCTTTTGCCGCGACTACCTGGCCCGAGACCTCAGTACCGGCAGGAATGAGTGTTCGCCCGTCGCTGACCAGTGGTTGGCTCAGGAGCCCGTTGAATCGATCTCCTACGTTGTTGCCACTCGCGCTTAGTGTTTGTGTAACGCGAATCACCACAGGGGAGCCGGATGCGATCGTCGCGCGGCTCACCACGGGTTCCGCAACGGTGCGGGAATTGCCGGCAGCCGGAACAGGCCCTGATCGCGTGCTCGAAGCTGACCGGGCCTCGTGCGCAGCCTGTCGCGAACCGGCCGGGTACGTAATGGAACCATCCGGGTTCGTGGTGGAGCCGTCCGCATTCCTGGTCGGACTGGGAGCAGAAACAGTGTGCGCAGGATAGGTGACGGATCCGTCAGCGTTCGTAATGGAACCGTCTGGATTCGTTACGGCTGCTTGCTGGGGCGGACCGGATTTGCATCCGGAAACGGTTGTGATCGAGACAAACAATGCACCGCAGAGGGCAACCATGGCGTACATCTTGAAACGACTTGGGCACATATCTAGTTCTCCAGTTGGGAATTAAGCCACTGCCACGGGAGGACGTGCGAGCATCGCGCACTCTGAGAGACAATCGCATGTTGGCAGGAGAGAATGCACTACGACTTTCGTGAGATGCGGAGGCTTTTGCGCCGAGGAAGCCAAACTGGAGAGAATTACTGGGTCTGCAGGGCATCCACGATAGGAACAAGCCGGAACTTGGGAGCCTTCGCGTTTGGCCGTGCGGGTAATGTCACCGCAACGGTCCGCATGCACCAGGAGACCGGATTCCAGGCAACACTCCCCGGCAGCCATTCGATTTGAAGCATCCTGTGAGGCCGCCAGCCTGCCGATAGAACAACTTGAGCAGCTTGTTTGGTTTAGCTTCGCCAAACAAGCAAGCGGCTTCTGGAGTCGGATGAAGGCAGCCCCTTGCAGAACCCTGGCCCTCGAGCTGGTGTGAGAGAAAGCAGTGACGAGAAAGCAGGACAGACGAAGGTGACCCTAAAGCAACTTGCTCCTGCTGTCTGTG
>CAZZVD010000246.1:0-7991 GCA_964657465.1 uncultured Acetobacteraceae bacterium
CGCCGGAGTCGGCGAACATGGGGCACCCGTCCAGGGGTGGGGGCATTGTGGTTGTGTCCGGACAGTCGTGGTGAGAATTGCGCGCTAAAACCACCGCAACGGGATACGGCCCCCAGACACAACGTCGATTAGCATCAGGGTGATATGACCGCCGGTCTAGCGAATCGCATCCAGTTCGATCCCCGGGATCCACGCAGCAGCCTGTCGGCTCTGCCGGAAGCGCCCGGGATCTTCGCCCTGTGTGCCGCCGATCCTGCGGCCGAACCTTACCTGGGCAAAACACCCAACCTGCGACGCCGGCTGATGCGTTTTCTCCGCGGGCCTGCGTCCAGCACCCAACCGGCCACAAAGCGCTTACAACTGGCGCACCTGGTCGATCACATCGAGTACAGCACCACTGGCTCGGAGTTCGAGTCATCCCTCTGCTTGTACGAAGCCTCCCTGCGCGCTTTTGGGGAGCGAGCCCGCAAACGCCTGCGGCTGCGTCCTCCCGCTTTCCTGCGAATGTCGGTCGAGAACCCCTACCCGCGCGTGTATGTCACCTCAAAAATCAGCAAAAGCGCGGCGCACGCGCTGTTCGGCCCCTTCTCTTCCCGGGTTGCGGCCGAACGCTTTGCAGACGAAATGCTGAACCTGTTTTCGCTGCGGCGCTGCTTTCAAGAACTGCACCCCGATCCAGCGTTCCCTGGCTGCGTGTATTCCGAGATGAAGATGTGCCTCGCTCCCTGCTTTCAGGGCTGCTCCGATGAACGCTATCAACAGGAAGCAGCTGCCGTTTTTGCCTTTCTCTCCACCCGCGGAGCGTCCCTGCTCACACAACTGGAAACCGAACGCAACGCCGCCTCAGAAGCCATGGAGTTTGAGAACGCCGCGGCCCTGCATCAACGAATGCAGAAGGTGCAGGCAGTGACCCACCTGGCCAGCGAGGCGGTACACGCGCTGGCCCAGCTTTCCGGCATCCTGGTGCAGCCGTCGGCCGAGCCAGACCACGTAGCGCTCTTCGCCCTCACTCGAGGCGTATGGAGTGGACCGGCACTTTACTCCATCCTCGGCATGCGGCTGGCAAATGAGCGGTCCGGTTCCAGCTCCCTCTTCGCCCACCCGTTTGCGGTGGAGGCGGTCCCCCTCGAAACCACCACCCTACCCGCCGCGAAAGACACGCTCGAAGCCCGCCTGGAGACAGCGCTGTTAGCGCTTCGGCAAGCCGCGCCCAAATCTGTCACCGCACAAATGCTCTCTGACCACCTGGCATTGTTTACGCAATGGTTCTACCGCCCGGCCGCGCGCTCCACGGGAGAAATGCTGTTTGCCGGGAAAGACGGCAGTACCGTTACAAGCAAGCCGCTGCTGCGCGCCATCTCGCGCGTCGCGGCCCGCGCCAATAGTGCTCATCCTGAGGAACTCTCCAAACCGCCCATCCAGTGGCACGCCTGAGATGGCGGGCCTGTAGCACTCCACCGCCCTGCTACACTGAGGGCATTACGAGGGGGCATTGTGGTCGAATTGGTACCATCCATCCTCTCTGCTGACTTCTCCAAGCTGGGCCTGGAAATCGAGGCCGCTGAGCGGGGCGGCGGTACAGTCATCCACATCGACATCATGGATGGCCATTTTGTTCCCAACCTCACCATGGGGCCTCCGGTAGTCAAGTCACTGCGCAAAGTCACGCGTCTGCCGCTCGACTGCCACCTGATGATCGAGAACCCCGATGACTTTCTGGAAGAGTTCGCGGCCGCCGGGGCCAACTGGATCAGCGTCCATTACGAGGCCTGCCGTCACTTGCACCGTACCCTGGAGCATATTCAGCAGCACGGGATGCAAGCCGCGGTCGTCATCAATCCGGCCACCCGGGTCGAAGTGTTACTTGAAATCCTGCCCATGCTGCATCACGTGCTGGTGATGAGCGTGAACCCTGGCTTTGGCGGTCAGAAGTTCATCCCGTTCACGCTCGATAAGATCCGGCGGCTGGCGCAAATACGAGAAGAACTTGGCCTGAACTATCGGATCGAAGTGGACGGCGGGGTGAGCGAACACACCATCGCCTCCGTAGTCCAAGCGGGCGCAGATTTGCTGGTGGCCGGCAGCGCAGTTTTTGACGGTGGCCAGCCGGAAAGCCGGGCGAAGACGCTTCTTTCCCTGGCCAAACAGGCAGCGCAACAGGCGGAACAGCGCCGCCAGGGCCAAAATTTCCATCCCGCACCCGCTGCCGCCATTTAAGATTAGAAGAGGCCGTGGATGGCGGGCACCATCCTGGCGGCCGGTACAGCGGCTCCATTCTGGAGCATTTGCCCCTGAGGTGCTATGCAGCGTTTCCTATTCCGGCTCTCTACCCTGTGTCTGCTCTGCGCTCTTCCCGCGACCGCTCAGTTTGGCATCTTCAAGCCTGCAAAACCAGCCACCAAACCGACCCCAAGCGACCCGCTTGCCGGCCATGCGTCCAAGCAGCCGGATAAGGAGTTGTTCGACAAGGCCATGATCGCCCTCAAGAAGGGCAAATTCGACGTGGCGCGTCTCGATCTGCAGACTCTTCTCAATACCTATCCTGAATCTGAGTACCAGATGCGCGCCAAGCTGGCCGTAGGCGATAGCTGGTTCAAAGAAGGCGGCACCGCCGCGCTGACCCAGGCGGAAGCCGAGTACAAGGACTTCATCACCTTCTTCCCCAACCAGCCAGAAGCTGCTGAAGCGCAAATGAAGGTCGCCGACATCTACTACATGCAGATGGAGAAGCCCGATCGCGACCCTAAGAACGTCGAGCAGGCTGAGCAGGAATACAAGGCCATGATCCAGCAGTTCCCTGATTCGACGTTTGTGCCTCGCGCCAAACAGCGGTTGCGGGAAGTGCAGGAAGTGCAGGCCGAACGTCAGTATCAGATCGGCGCCTTCTACGCCACGCACGAAAACTGGGCTGCCTCCATCGCCCGCCTGCAAACGGTCACCGATACCTACCCGCTTTACAGCCACAGCGACCTCGCGCTGATCTCGTTGGGCGATGCCTACGCCGCTGAAGCACGTTACGTGCAGGGCCTGGCGCAAATGAATCCCAAGGCCAAGCAGCAGCTGATGAAGGCGTATGACGACCAGGCGGCCGAGGCCTACTCCCGCGTGGTGACGCACTATTCCATGGCAGCCCACGTGGAAGACGCACGTGAGCGGCTGATTGCCCTGAATCGCGCAGTGCCTGAGCCGACCAAGGAAGAACTAGCCGATAGCGAAGCGGAAGAGCAGAGTCGTACCGGCATTACCTTCAAAGATCGCGCCCTGATCCTAATTAAGCGCGGCCCGGTAACGGTCAACGCTGCGCGTGTCGGCGAACCGACCCTGGTCGATCCGCCGCAGGTGACCGCGCCCGAAGTGCACAAGCGCGATACCGCCCTATTCACAGCGGCCCTGGCTGACAAGCCTCTCCCGGCGTTCGCACCCATTGGCCCGCACGCCGCCACCGTCGCGAGCGGCGCGCCCAATGGGGCGCCTGCTGGTGGAGCAGGCTCGGTCATGACGCTTGAGAATGTGCCCACCGCTGGGGAGGGTGCCCCGGCGGGCAACGGACCAGCGGTAGGCGCGTCGATCGTCGGCACGGGTGAAGGCGCTGCTGCAGCCGGCAGCGCAGCACCGGCAAACAACGCACCGCCCACTTCGCAACCCGCACCGGCGGCAGGAGCAGGCGCTGGCATGAGCGCTGGATCGCAATATGCGCCTGCGGGCTTGGTAGGCCCGGCGCCCACAGCAGAGGGCAGAGCCGCTGCCGCGGAGGCAGCCGGCGTTCCCGGCGCACAAAACCCGGGTGGACTGATGACCGTCGCGCCAGACAACAAACCGTTGCCCCCGATCGAGAAGCCCGCTGAGGCGCCGGCCCAGACGAACGACGTACACAACGCCGCCGCACAGGTACAAACCGGTACCGATGCAGGCGCCAACGCCAAGAAGAAAAAGAAGACGCCGGCGCCCAAGTTCGATTCAAGCGACGAGTCTTCCAGTTCGCACAAAAAGAAGAAGGGCGTCGATAAGCTGAACCCGTTCTAGCCAAATAGGCGTTTATTTTGTTCTATTCCCCCGCAATAACAAAAGGGTGCCCCACATCTCGCTCGTTTCTCGCGAGATGTGGGATTCCACGAAGTCTTCTCCACCGCTTTTGTCTTGCAGAGCCCTTGGTGTTGAAAGAAGACGCCCGCCATGCCCCGTGATCTACCGAAAGCCTACGACCCTGCCGCGATCGAAGATCGCTGGGCCACCTACTGGGTCGAAGAAAAACTGTTCGACCAGCCGCACATTGGCGCCGCATCCGCGCCCGCGTTCACCATGCTGCTGCCCCCGCCCAACGTGACCGGCCGCCTGCACATGGGCCACATGCTGGAACACACCGAGATGGATATCCTCACCCGCTGGCGCCGCATGAGCGGCGATATGGCACTGTGGATTCCAGGCACCGACCACGCCGGCATCGCCACCCAGTTGATGGTGGAGCGGCAACTCGCCGAGGAACACAAAACCCGCCAGGAGCTTGGCCGCGAAGCCTTCGTAGAGCGCGTCTGGCAGTGGAAGCAGCACTACGGCGCCGCGATTCTCGACCAGATGCGCCGGCTGGGCACCAGCGTGGACTGGTCGCGGGAATACTTCACCATGGATGGTCCCCGCTCCGTCGCTGTACGCGAAGCCTTTGTCCGCCTCTATGAGGAAGGTCTGATCTACCGCGGCGCCTACATCGTCAACTGGTGCCCCCGCTGCCAAACCGCGATCTCTGACCTCGAGGTCGTGCATGAAGAACAACAGGGCAAGCTATGGGAGATCCGCTACCCTATCGTCGGTGAATCAGGCTTCGTGACCGTGGCCACCACGCGCCCCGAGACCATGCTGGGTGACGTGGCAGTCGCCGTGCACCCAGAAGACGAGCGCTACCTCCACCTGCACAACAAGAAGCTCCGCCTGCCGCTCAGCGACCGGGAAATCCCCATCGTCACCGATAGCTGGGTGAGCCCGGAGTTCGGCACTGGCGCCGTTAAGGTGACGCCCGCGCACGATGCAAACGATTTCGCATTAGGTCAACGGCACGGTTTGCCCTCGATCAACGTGATGGACGAGACCGCGCACCTGAACGCCGCGGCCGGCGCGTATGCAGGCCTCGACCGGTATAAAGCGCGCACGCAAATACTGGCTGACCTTGAGGCCCAGGGCTTGCTGGCCGGGGTCCGCGAACACGTCAACTCCATCGGCAAATGCGACCGCTGCAAAACCGTGGTGGAACCGTTGCTGTCGACCCAGTGGTTCATCCGCATTCAGCCTTTGGCTGACCCGGCTATCGAGGCGGTCGAGCAAGGCTACATCCGCTTTACCCCCGAGGGGAACACGAAGATTTATTTCGAGTGGATGCGTAACATCCATGACTGGTGCATCTCTCGCCAGCTGTGGTGGGGCCATCGCATTCCCGCGTGGCATTGCGCGCAGTGCCAGAAGATCACCGTCGCCCGCACCACTCCAGAGGCTTGCGCTCACTGCGGAAGCACGCACATCGAGCAGGAAAAAGACGTTCTTGACACCTGGTTTTCGTCCGGGCTGCTGCCTTGCTCCTCTCTGGGATGGCCAGAGCACCCGCCCGATCTGGATGCGTTCTACCCCACGAGGCTGCTGGTCACCGGCTTCGACATTCTGTTTTTCTGGGTGGCGCGCATGGTCATGCTGGGCATCCACTTCATGCTCCAGGAACCCGTGGCCGATGGAAGCAAACGCACGCTGAAAGACGCGGTGCCCTTTCGCGAAGTCTACATCCACGCGCTGGTACGCGATGCGGACCGGCAAAAGATGTCCAAGACCAAGGGCAACGTGATCGATCCCATCCAGGTGGTGGAGCGCTTCGGCACCGACGCGGTGCGCTTCACTCTGGCAGCCATGGCCTCACCCGGCACCGACATCGCCTTCAGCGAAGATCGCACCGACGGCTACCGCGCCTTTGCCAATAAGATCTGGAACGCTGCACGTTTTATCTTCATGCAGATGGAGCGCGCCTCAGAAGCCGGCGTCTCGATCGACATGAACCGGGTGGCCGACGGTGTCATCTCCTTGCAGGATGCGCCGATTGAGGCACGGTGGATTGTTTCCCGTCTTCATCGCACGACCGACGAGATCAATCGCGCCCTGGGCGAATACCGTTTCGACGAGGCGGCCAACCTCCTGTACCGCTTCTTCTGGGGCGAGTTCTGCGATTGGTATCTGGAGATGGTGAAGCTTCGTTTCGACTTCACCGGCCAGCCAACGCGCGTACACGCCGCACTCAACACGCTCGTGATCGTGTTCGATGCGGCACTGCGCCTGCTCTCCCCGCTGATGCCCTTCTTGTGTGAAGAAGTGTGGCATGCGCTGTATGAAAATCATCCGCCGGCCCGCTCCATCGCGCTCACACGCTTTCCCCAGGCACGCAGCGATTTGTTTGACGACGCGACCGAGCAAGAGATGGCACGCATGCAGGAACTGATCGTAGTCGTGCGCGACATGCGGCGGCAGTTGGGTGTGGAAGAGAAAGCCACCGTGCCCATCCTGCTGCGGGTTGCGCCTGAGGAGCGGCCTGCGCTCGAAGCCAATCGTGACATCATCGGCAAGCTGGCCAAAGTGTCGGGCATCGAATTCGTGGATGCCGTTCCCGAGGGCGCTGGTGTACGTTCCATGCCGGGGTTCGATGTGGCCGTGGTCTACGAGCGCACGATCGACGTAGCCGTCGAATGTGAACGCCTGAAAAAAGAGCTGGCGCGTTTGGAGAAAGAAACAACCAATGCCGATCGCCAGTTGGCGAACGAAGGCTTTCTCGCCAAAGCACCTGCCAGCGTGGTTGAGGGCATCCGCCGGCGGTTCGCTGAGTTGAGTGTGCTGATTCCCAAGACCCGTGCTGCTCTGGACAGTCTCAACTGCGAACGATAAGGTCAACAACAACAAGGTAGGTTCATGGACTGGAAGAGCAAGCGGGTTGAGGTCACGCTGGAGCAGGCACTGGTCGAGGACCGTGCCGCCAACGACGCAACCACCGCCATGACGATCGAACCTGGCTTGCGGGCCTCCGGCACCGTGATCGCGCGTCAGGACTGCGTCGTCTCTGGCCTGGGCTGCATTCCCCGATTTCTGGAAACGTTTATCCGCCTCGACAAGAAGAACTCCAGCCGCTTCGAAGTGATCAATCACCCGGAAATGTTTGACGGCGTACGAGTGAAGAAGGGGCAGGCCGTAGCCGTCATCCGCAGCAACGCGCGCATCATCCTGGCTTGTGAGCGGGTCATCCTGAATCTGATGCAGCGCATGAGCGGCATCGCGACCACCACACGGGAGTACGTCGAGGCCGTGGCCGGCACCAAAGCCAAGGTGCTGGATACCCGCAAAACCGCTCCCGGGCTCCGCCTGCTGGATAAATATGCAGTCAGCTGTGGCGGCGGTGAGAGTCATCGCCTCGATCTTTCCGACGGCATCCTCATCAAGAGCAACCACATCGCGCTGGGTGGCGGCATTCCTAAAGTTCTGGAGCGGGCGTTGGCCGCGAGGACACCCGGCCAGGTCATCACCTGCGAAGTACGCACCCTGGCAGAGTTGGAGCAGGCACTCACCGCAGGCGCCGAGTCTCTTCTCATCGACAACATGAGCCCTGCGGAAACCAAAAAGGCCGTCGGTATTGTGCGAGCACGCGGGCTGCAGATTCCGCTCGAAGCCTCGGGGCCCATCACCCTGGAAAACATCCGCAAATACGCGCTCAGTGGCGTGGATTACATTTCGGTAGGGGCATTGACGCAATCGGCGCCTGCTGTCGAACTGAGCATGCGCGTCTCGACTGAAGCCTAGTAGCGTTGTTGAAGCCGGGTTAGTGAAATCGCGTTGCAATCAGGTCCGACGGGCCACGGAGGACATTAACTTCCGCCCATTGCCCCAGGTTGTTATCCCCCTGCCCAGGTTTGTCTGTCATTCCTCTGGCCAGATTTGTCCGTCGTTCCTCTGGCCCCACATTTGGCCGTCATCCCTCT
>CAZZVD010000247.1:0-7989 GCA_964657465.1 uncultured Acetobacteraceae bacterium
GTGGAATCCCACATCTCGCCAAAAACGAGCGAGATGTGGGGCACCCGTCATTCGTCACGGGACAGACTGTGAGAAGTGTGGGCTAGCTAAAAGCCCAATGTATTTTCATGCCTTGATGGCACGATTTAAGTAATGCCGCAAACGTATGGAAATACGTTGTGCTTTAGCCCCCGTGCGACGACTCTTAGCGGAGCGGCCTTCTTCCGCAAACCGCAACAGATGGAGAGTTGCCGATCGGGTACGGTGAATTCCCACATCTCCCGGCTGAAAAGCGCCGTGAGATATGGGGCACCCCAGGTTGTTACGGATTGAGCGTGCGCTTACACGAGCCATGAGCCTGCGTTCATCCAACTTTTAATTGACTCAGCGACGTTTTTGCCACAATCTGTTTAGTCACGTCGCTGTTTTCCTGCTCAATTTCGGGCATTACATTATCCAGGCGCCATTAGTTCCGTGGCCCTGCTTTAGGGAGCCAGACATGTATCACAGCATTTGCCTACGCCTGATCTCCAGGTGTGCCCGCACGTTTGTCGCAACGGCTGCATTGTTCACCACGCTGGCTTTGCCCAGCTCTGCGCAAACTGCCGGCACCGCCACCATCACAGGATCGTTACGGATAGTTCCGGCGCAGCCATCCCAAATGCCACTGTAGAAATTACGAATACCGATACGTCGGTGGCGCGCACACTGCAGACGAATAACGAGGGCTCTTACACCGCAACATTCCTCCAACCAGGCCATTACGAGGTGCTGGTGGGTGGCGGCGCCTTTGCTAAATTCGATCAGAAGGATGTGAACCTGACGGTGGGCCGCACCCTGGCCATCAACGCCACGCTGGCTGCTGCCAGTGTCGCGACCGAGGTCGTCGTAAGTTCCGAGCCCCCGGTACTCGACACGGAAAAGACCGAGGTGTCGCAAACCATAAGCGCGCAATTTATCAGCAACCTGCCCGTGAATGGCCGGCGCTGGGATGATTTCGTATTGCTTACGCCCAACGTGGTTCCGGATGGCGGCAGCGGCCTGGTGGCATTTCACGGCATCTCCGGCCTGTATAACCAGAACTTCGTCGACGGCGCCAACAACAACCAGATGCTCTTTTCCGAAGCGCGCGGTCGCGCATCCGGTGCACCTTACGTGTACTCGGTCGATGCCATCAAGGAGTTCGAGGCAGAAACATCGAACTACTCCGCAGAGTTTGGCCAGGCCGCGGGAGGCCAGGTAAATGCCATCACTCGTTCCGGCGCCAATGCCACGCACGGCGACTTGTTCTACTACCTGCGCTATCCCTCGTTCAACGCGCTGGATCCGTATAGCAAATGGAACGCGTTATACAACCACGGAAATCCCTTCCTGCTGACGCAGCCAATCCATCAGCAGCAGCAGTTCGGCGGCAGCGTCGGCGGCCCCATCCTCAAAGACAAGCTCTTCTACTTCTTCACTTACGACGGGTTCCGCCGGGTGGGCCGGGTGCTCTACTACACCACCAATACGGTTTCCTTGACGCCCTCAGGGCCCACCACGTCTACCTCGGTGATCACGCCGACCCAGTGCCCAACCACGATTTCGTCGACCCAGTGCACGAGCGCCATTCAGTTCATCCAGCAACTGGCGGGGGTAGACATCGAACCACCGTCGCGCTTCGGAAAAGAAAATATTTTCTTTCCGCGCCTGGACTACGACCTCAACAGCAAGAACCACTTCTTTGTGAACTTCAATTTCGCCAACTTCGACTCGACCAACGGCTATAGCCCGAACCCCGCGTATCCAAACTCCTCGGTCAGCACCAACGGACCCACCAGTTATCACGAGCGCTTCATCATTGCGAACTGGACGGCCGCCCTTACCAACAACTCCGTCAACGAAGTGCGCTTTCAGTGGGGCCGCGATCTTGAGACAGCGGGTGCGAATGCGGCCGGACCCAACGTCACCCTGAACAACCTTGAGGCCTACGGCATGCCCAATGCCCTGCCCCGCCTCGCGGAACCCGACGAGCACCGCTACCAGATCACGGATGTCTTCTCTACGCAAAAGGGCCGCCACACCCTCAAGTTTGGCGGAGACGTCAACATCGTCCACGAGGTCATGATCAACCTCTTTCAGGGTGGCGGCATTTACAACTACAGCGGCACGCCCGTCCAGGCATTTCAAAACTGGGCACAGGATGCCTTTCGCGGGCAGGCCGGTGACACCGCCGCCAACCAGGGCACGCACTACACCACCTTCGTACAAACCATCGACGCGATCAATCCGTTAACCCGCGCCGGCGGCGATGATTTCTACATGCACATGTACGACGGCTTTGCCGAAGACTCCTGGAAAGCGCGCCCCAACCTCGTCTTTAATCTGGGCGTTCGTTATGACTTCCAGCTGACGCCAAGCCCGGCCAAGCCCAACACCAGTTCAGCCATCGCTGCCTTCTACAACACGAAAATCAAGAACGTGGCTGACCGGGTGCAGCCGCGCCTGGGCTTCGCCTGGACGCCGCACCCCGGTACCGTCGTGCGCGGCGGCTACGGCATTTTCTCCGGGCTCAACCAGGGCAGCACGTACTACGCGATGCGCGTGGAGAATGGCGTCTACCAGATCAACTACTCCTTCGCGGGCGGGGCGGCTGCTCCTGTGCTCTTTCCGGATGTTCCCTTCGCGGTGACCGGGCCTGCCCTTACCAGCGCACTCCACCCAACCGGGGGAACGGCGCCCAGCGTAACCGCATTGAATGGCGGCAAACTCGTGCCCAGCTTCCACGGCTTGTCACCCAACTTCGTGCCGCCCAACGCGCACGAAGCCAGTCTGTCAGTCGAACAACTCCTGCCCGGGAAATTCACGTTGCAGATTGGATACGTAGGCACCCGGGCCCTGCACTTGCCGGTGTTCATCGATGCCAATCTGGTTGGGCAAAAGGCGAGTGCTGTACGCAGCTACAACATCAAGGACGCGTCGGGTGCGGTCACCTCGACCTTCACCACTCCGTTCTACCTGCCCGGAGATCGCGCCAATACCGCGCTCGGTTCCCTGAATACCGGCTTCAGTTCTGCCAACTCCTGGTATCACTCCATGGCCACAACCATTCGCCGCCCCTTTAACAACGGTCTGGAGATGCTGTTGAACTACACCTGGTCAAAAGCTCTGGACGACGACCAGGTAGCGGGAGCCTTCGGTACGTTCTTTGGCGGCAATCCCGTCCTGGACCCGAACAATCTCAAAGCGGAATACGGCCGATCTGATCTGGATGTGCGCAATCGCTTTGTCGGCAGCGTGGTCTATCAGCCCATGTTCTTCAAGGACAAGAAGCTGGCGAAGTACCTGGTGGATGGCTTCGTGTTCGCCGGGACAGCTACCGAGCAAACCGGCTTTCCCATCGTTGCTTCGCTGAGTGGGTTTCCGGCCGGGGGCGCCGATGGCGGCGTGACCGGGGGAGTGATGAGCTCAGGATCCGGCACGGCCACCGCAGGGCGTCCGCCGCAAATCGCGCGCAACAGCCAGCCTGGCCCGGGCACGCGGAACATCGATTTCCGCATCTCGCGCGACTTTCCCATCCACGAAAACATTCATTTTCAACTCACCGGAGAAGCTTTTAACCTGCTGAACGCGCGCCTGATTGCGAGTGTCAACAGCACCTATTCCACTTATACGGCTCCCAATACCACCACCTGCACCGGCACGGCGCCAGCCGGAGCCAGTTTCGGAGGCTGCCTGAGCCCCTTCATTTCCTCAACCGCTGCGTTCGGCAGCGCCAGCAGCACCAACAACCAGATCTTTGGTCCGCGGCAACTACAAATCTCCGCGCGGCTCAATTTCTGACCGTCTGCACACTTGCGTCGCGCATGCTCCGTCAGTCCACAATTTTCTCTTACAATAGGGAGGTTGACCTGAACGGAGACATGCATGGCACACATGGTGTTTTGTGCGAAGTACAAGCAAGAGATGGAAGGGCTCAGCGAGCCGCCGTTCGACAGTGAGTTTGGCCAGAAGATCTATGACCACGTCTCCCAAAAGGCCTGGGGAGAATGGATTGAGCGGCAAAAGATGCTGTTGAATGAGTATCGCCTGCAGCCCTGGACGAAAGAAGCGCAGGAATTCCTGGTGGAACAAATGCAGGAGTTTTTCTTCTCGGAAGGTTCGGCATTACCCAAGGAATTTGTACCGCCCACTCACTAGCAGCATCCGGGAGCAAGCCACCGCTCCCGGCGACATTCACCCGCAGTAGTCGTGTACACTCAAGAGGTTATTTTCCGTCGGGACGTGGCTCAGCCTGGTAGAGCACTCGCTTGGGGTGCGAGGGGTCGGCAGTTCAAATCTGCCCGTCCCGACCATTACTTCCAATCAAAATTAAAACTCTGCGTACGATCCGCTACCTGCTAGCGTATCGCCCCATGCTCGCGCCGCTCGCGGCGAATGCGGCTTGCCTGCACCAGCATCAACGCCAAACCCATACCGGCATACGTGCGACGGTGGCAATGACGGCAGCGCACCGGGTACTGCAGCAGCAAAAGCCGCTCTACATCTTTCATGCGAAAGCGTGATAAACGAAAACTAGAAGAAGAGCATTCAGAACAAGTCACTGGGATTCACCGGCTTCCATGCAAAGCTGTCGGGTCAGCGTCTTATGCGACGAGACCAGGGATCCGCCACGGATCCCTACAGGTCAGGCCTCATCACCATCTGAGAGGCACAAATTACGGGGAACGCTTTATAATCGGGGACGCCCCGTTAAGCGCTAATGTAGCACGACCCGGTGCAAAGGAACCGCTCTATGCATGGACAACTGATTTCTAACAAGTCCGTGCTCTGATGTGGATGAGGTGAACCATGGTGTGGGATGTCTCGTTTACCTGCGATGTTTGCGGTCGGAAGAAGATCGAGTCGAATCACTGGTGGATGCTGGTGCTGGGAGACGTGCCCTGCTTTGAAGAAGGGCAGCCGGCCCAGCGGTTCACCCTCATGCCGTGGAACAAGGCCGAAAGCAGCAACCCGGACTTCTACCATTTGTGCGGGCAAGGCTGCGCGATGCAGGCCATGGAGCGCTTCATGGACCACGGCAGCATCCTGTCGGATGGACTGCTGCTCAACGCTTCCGAAGACCCGGTAAACAGCCCGGCCTAGACGGGCTCCCTGCTTCCGGACGAGCCTGGGAACGTTCTATAACTCGAAAAGTCCCGGTTTGGGTGCCGAGCGAAGTCCCTGGCGTTCCCTGGCCGGCGCCTGCGGCGTTGGCGTGTTCAACATGCCAAGAATCTCCCGAAGCTCTTTACGCACCTTGTGCAGGCGCGCTTCCGTCTGCTGTACCGCCTGTTGTTGCTGTGGCAACGGCAGTTCCGGTTGACCGCTGCGCTTGCTGCGGCTCTCTGCCTGAATGGCCTGGCGAGCGCCGGCGATCGTGTAACCCTCGTCGTACAACAGACGCTTAACCCGCAATGCCATCTCAACATCGCGGCGGCGATACAGGCGCTGGCCGGTGCCGCTCTTGTTCGGCTTCAGCTGGGTAAATTCCGTTTCCCAAAAACGCAGAACGTACGGTGCAACCGAACATAACCGGGCCACTTCACCAATGCGGAAGTAAAGCTTGTCAGGAATTTCCGGCTTTTGTGATGCACGTTGCTGCGGCAGGTGAGTGGCCATAACGTTCCTGGGCGGTGCCTCAACGGCAATCCGCCGTTGCTCAGAAGTATAGGCCAGCGCATTTGACAGCAGGCGCTTTTCTTCAGCGCCAAACTGACTTTTGTGCTGCAGCATACCTAGTCTGACAACCGCCTCGCACTTGCTTCAGACTTACTGCCAGATTCACACATACAAAGCCGTGACTAAAGTGGCAGCTCCCCTGCTGCCCGGCCGTTTCGCGTATGAACGGCCAGGAGCAGAACTGCATCCGGATTTAGCGCGTAGCGGTTTCAGGTACGGCCGTGCTCACGATCGGCTCGCGCGCCGGGCTGCCCTGTGGCGCAGCCCGCAAATACTGCGGCGCCCAGCTGGTCACGTCGCCTAACTCGCTGGCCGCGTGCAGCGGCCAGTAAGGCTCGCGCAGCAACTCGCGCGCCAGCAGCACTACGTCAGCCTGGCCGGTCCGTAATATGTGCTCCGCTTGTGCAGCACCGGTGATCATGCCGACCGCGCCGGTGGGTATTTGCGCTTCCCGCCGTATCCGTTCGGCGAATGCTGTCTGGTAACCAGGTCCAACGGTCATCACCGCAGAAGGAGTCAACCCGCCCGAAGAGACATCGACCATGTCGACGCGGTGCTGCTTCAGCACCTTGGCCAACGCCACCGACTGGTCCACATCCCAACCGCCCGGGGCCCAATCCGTCGCCGAAATTCTCACCAGCAGCGGTAACTCAGCCGGCAGAACGGCGCGCACGGCGTCCACCACCTCCACCAGCAGGCGAATGCGATTTTCGAAGCTGCCCCCGTACTCGTCCTGACGCTGATTGCTGAGGGGCGAGAGAAATTCATGCAAGAGGTAGCCATGAGCGGCATGCACCTCAATCAGGTCAAAGCCTGCTTCCAATGAACGGACTGTGGCGTCCGCAAACGCGCCTACTACCTCTCGAATACCTGCGGTGTCGACTGCAACCGGTTTGCCATAAGAGTCGTCGAACGGTAACGCGCTCGGCCCCAGTACGTTCTGCCATCCCCCCTCACGCGGGGCCAGATACCGCTGCTCGGGCGCCCACGGACGGGCCATGCTCGCTTTGCGGCCGGCGTGCGCCAGCTGTATGCCGGCGTGTACCCCTTGCCCGTGCAGAAACTCGACAATGCGCTTCAGCCCGGGAATGTGGGCGTCCTTCCAGAGGCCGAGGTCCTGTGGAGTAATCCGGCCTTCCGGCAGCACGGCCGCTGCTTCCGTCATCACCATCGCGGCGCCGCCGACCGCCCTGCTTCCCAGGTGGACCAGGTGCCAGTCGTTGCTGAAACCATCCTCGCTGCTGTACTGACACATGGGCGAAACGAAGACGCGGTTTGCAAAGGTCACGCCAGCCAGCTGGACAGGAGAAAAAAGGTTAGAACGGTGTTGGGTCAAAAATGCCTCATGAGGAGTAAAGTTGCCGTTCTTTTAAGATGTCATCCGCAGCCCTGCCGGAAACACGCTGTGGTCTTCTGATGCGTGACGGGAACCGAAAGTCGCAGGACCGAGAACGCCGCCGGCCTGCCTCGCCGGAAAGAGTTTGCATTTGCGGAACAATGCGCAGGCTCTGCGCGTATTCAGCAAGGGGTGACCTAACAATGAGCAAACTCCTGGGCAAGCCTGTATTCGCAAGTATTGCCGCACTCGCCCTGCTATTGCTGGCTGGCTGTAAAGTGCGAGTGAACGAGGCGGGTGGGGGCAAAGATGTCAAAATCGCCACTCCTTTCGGCTCGATTGCTGTAAACCAGAACCAGACTTCCGCCACTGACGTCGGTCTTCCCGCCTATCCGGGAGCGAATCTTGTCAGCGGAGACGACGGCAATCGCTCTGCGAAAGTCGATTTGGGCTTTGGCTCCTGGAAGTTGCGGGTTCGGGTTGCTCACTACGTAACGGAAGATAGTCGTGACCAGGTGCTCACGTTTTACCGTAAGGCCCTGGGCGAGTACGGCGGAGTGATCGAGTGCAATGGGAAGCAGCCTGTGGGCTCACCGGTCAGGACCGGGGAAGGCCTCACCTGTGAGGACAGCGATGAGCACGTCACTTCTCACGGCAACCCGCACGGCAGCCGTGATTCTGACGACATTCAGTTGAAGGCCGGTTCGCCGCGTCACCAGCACCTGGTCATCCTCAAGCGTGAGCAAAACCCGCCCACCAGCTTCAGCCTGATCGCGCTTGATCTGCCGCACGGCGACCACGAACAGCAGGGCACCAATTGATGTTTTCCCTAACCCGGATTTTTCACCACAACCCTCAGCTTCCGACCACAATGCCCTAGCCCGGATTTCTCACCACGACTGTCTGGAGACAACCACATTGCCCCCACCCCTGGACGGGTGCCCCATGCTCGCGGAGTTCCGCGTGCGTGGGTT
>CAZZVD010000248.1:0-7928 GCA_964657465.1 uncultured Acetobacteraceae bacterium
TGGGGTGCCCCATATCTCACGACGTTTTCCAGTCGGGAGATGTGGGAATTCACAGAACTCCACAAGTAACTCTCAACCCAACCCAAGAACCGCCCCATATCCAACCGCCACACTAAACATCCAGACAATCGGACCAGCAACAACCCAGTCGGGAGATGTGGGAATTCACAGAACTCCACCCCCAACTCTCAACCTACCCGCGAAACCTCTCCGGAACTTCTTCAAAAGTAAAGTTATTCGCAGGCGACTGCACCGCCTCCCGCCAATTCTCAAATATGCGACCGTAACTGAGCGTAATAAACTCCTCCTCCCTCACCCCCAACCTTTCCGCAGTCGCATCAATCCACTCGCTCGGCCCTTCCAGCTCCGCATACACCCCAAGCGGCGTCTCATCGACTACACAATGCCCCTGCGCATCCGCCCACTCCGTGCGCCACTTCTCATACACAAACACCGGAGCGTACCCCAACGCCTCGAAGATCTTGGCCAACACCGGCCCATCCTCAATCACAGTCTCCGTCTCCACCCGCTGCTTATGCCGGCCCTCTTCAGTAAGCCCGTCCGGAACGCTCTTGTGCGTCACCACCCACTTCGGACCGTACTCTCGAATGCGCAGAATCTGCCGCTTGCCGCGCAAATCGCGCCCTGGTGTGTCATACAGCGTATTACGCTCCAGCGTCCTCGACGTCACCCGTACCAGACCAATCGCCGGCAGCTTCTGCTCGAACCCCTCGCGGTCCAGCACCCGTATCTTCACTTCGGTTTCCATCGCCTGCATACGCCGGAGTCTATACCAGCCACACCGTCGTGGGAAAATGGCACCAGCCATGCAAAAGAAGACCCTGCGCCTGCAAGTCGATCCGCTCGCCATCGATTCCCCAGCGTCGCAAGCCGCGTTGGCCCGGGCCGCGGATATCCTGCGCAGCGGCGGCACCGTAGCCTTCCCCACAGAAACCGTCTACGGACTCGGAGCGCACGCCCTTGACGCCAGCGCCGTAGCAGCCATCTTCGAGGCGAAGCAGAGGCCCTCCTGGGATCCGCTGATCGTGCACGTCACCAGCGAGGAACAACTGCAGCAAGTAGCGGAAAGCATTCCCGCCAACGGCCGCGTATTGATGCAAGCCTTCTGGCCCGGTCCACTCACACTGTTGCTTCCCAAAGCGGCCACGCTGCCGCTCATCGTAACCGCTGGCCGCCCCAGGGTAGGCGTGCGCATGCCGAGCCATCCGGTCGCGCGCGCACTCATCCAACGCGCCGGCCTGCCCATCGCCGCGCCCAGCGCCAATTCATTCGGCAGAACCAGCCCCACCCGCGCCGGCTTCGTCCTCGAAGATCTTGATGGACGCATCGACGCCATCATCGACTCCGGCGAAACCGCACTCGGTCTCGAGTCCACCGTAGTGGATGTTTGCGACGATCCGCCCATGCTTTACCGCCCGGGCATGGTCACCCTGGCAGAGTTGCAGCTTCTGTGCCCGTCACTGATCGCTTTCCTCGAACCCGCCGGCCCCGTACTGGATCGTAAGGAATCCCTGCCCTCTCCCGGCATCGGCATGAAGCACTACGCCCCCAAAGCGCGGCTCATCCTGGTCGAAAGCAGCACGGCGGCCGCTGCCAGCCTGATAAACCAGGCAGCCCCGCTGCAAGCCGCGGGGGAAAAGGTGGGCTTGATGTTGCCGGCAGGCGAAGAGAGTGCCGCAGGCTACCTGGTCTACAACTGGGGCCATTGGACTGACCAGGAGCAACTGGCAAGGCGATTGTTTGCGGGGCTGAGAGAACTCGATGCCGCCGGAGCCACAGTCATTCTGTGTCCGGTGCCCACAGGAGACGGGCTCGCTGCTGCCATACGTGACCGCTTGCAGAAAGCAGCCCGCTGATCAGCGGCCCGGCGTTTTCTCAGAGGCTTTGAAGAGATACTTGATGCCCGACTTGTAGAGCAGAGTGCGCGTGGTGCCGCTCCGAATTTTGATGGAGTCGCGGTCGTACCACTCGATCTGTCCCTCGATCTGCTCGCCATCTTCCAACACAAACACCATCAACGTCTGACCGTGGATTTGCTTTTGAAAATAAAACGCCTCTGCGTGCGAGCTTTCGCTGCGCGCGACGGCATGGTTCTGCGCCTTGTAATTGGACGACAGTGGAGACACGCGCAACGGGCCGCGTCTCGCGAAGCCGCCGCTCGGCATCGGTGGTCGCACCAGCTTGCGCGGACCAGGGGGGCTAATCAAAGGCATAGGGGATGGGTCGGCTCCATCCGCCTTGGCCTTCGGCTTCACCTGCCGCGCATCAAAAATGCGCCGCACCGGGATGGCTGAAGAATCGGACATATATCTTTTACGGAACTACGCGGTTGGATGCACGGCGTGAGTCATTGGGGTTGCATCTTTACAATAAGACACAATATGGCGCTGGTGATAAAGATCACCCGCTTTTTACAGTGTATGTACCGTTACCCACTGTTATCCCGACCGTTACGCTGGTCAGGCGCGCGATAGACCAATCGCGAATGAGTCCAGCGCCAGCGAGCGCAGCAGGTTGCGCCGCATCCCTTGCTCCACCTGGTCGAGTCCGCGCACCGCGCCTTCGATCCACGCCACATTGACTGTTGCTGATACCCGCGTCAACTCAGTTAACAGATCGATATTCCGAATCAGTTGGCCAGCCCCAGCGTGCAGCAACAACAAATCTTCAACAAGCCCGGCAAACGCGTGCAGCAGCGCGCTCGTTTTCTGTTGGCCGTCGGCGCCGGCACGGTACGTTTCGGTTACCCGGAACAGGGAACTGTAGTCACTGGCGGTGGCGCCTTCACCCGTGGCGTTGTACAGGATCATCAGCGCATCCTGGCGGCTGGCCAGATAACCCTCGAGATCAAACCCCAGCGCCTGGCCGATCGCGCCCTCGGCCAACCGGGCCACCAGCGCCCGTTGCTTCGGCTTCCAATCCTTGCGGCGCTCGGCAAGAATCGCCTCCACCTGCTCCGGCGGCAACGCTCCCAGTCGAAAAAGGCTCGCGCGCGACCGTATCGTGGGCAAAAGCTCACCTGGGTTTTCCGCCAGCAGAAACAAGTGAGCGTGGGCTGGCGGCTCTTCCAGAATCTTGAGCAGGGAATTGGCCGCTTCCTTCATAAAGCCCGTGCTGGTGAAAATGTAAATAGCGTGCGCCGCCTCCGCAGGCATGCGGTAGATCTTCTGCATCACGCTGCGGATCTGGCCAATCTTGATCAGCAACTGCGGAGGGTCCGGCGGCACCACCACCACGTCCGGATGGGTCTGGATCAGCACCCGCGTTTCCTTCTTATCCACGTCGCGCAATTCTTCTCGCGCCGCCACCGCTTCGCTCACCCGCTCAGCAAGCGGCAGTGACTGTGCAATCCGTGTGCAGTTCTGGCACACCCCGCAAAAATCGGGCAGACCGTCGCTGACCGGCCGCGTGAGGCAATCCATGGCTTGGGCGAGCATCAGCGCCAGCGTATATTTCCCGGCGCCCCGCGGCCCGGCGAGAATCAGCGCCGGAGGCACGCGCTCGTGCGCAATCGCCTCCCGCAAATGCCGAACCGTCGAAGCATTCCCCGCAAACTGATCGAAGCCCACAACAAGAGACTAGCAAAACGCCTCCCGCAACAACTGACGGGTGCGCCACATCTCGCTCCTATTTCGCGAGCTGTGGGACTCTACGGCTGTCCACCGTCCACAACTGGAGGGTGGCCCATGCAAGCCGTGTTTGCTTGCGTGGGGGAGATCGCCACCACCCGCCTGCGCACGCAGAGGCCAGGATCACTGAATGCCCCTAAGCCGGTAGGCGCCCCTGCACGGCCTGCACGACGCGCTGATGAATTTCCTCGATCGTGCCATTGCTATCGATGACCACCACCCGCAAAGGCTCACGAGCCGCAATCTCCTGGAACTTCTCAAACACCCGCCGGTAAAAAACCGCATTTTCTTTTTCAAAACGATTTTCGTCGGTGCCGGTCGCCGCAACGACTCGTTGATTTCGCTGCCGCGCCCGTTTCAACGACACCTCGAAATCAGGCAAAAGCAGCAAGGTCAGGTCAGGTTGCAAGCCTCCACACAAAGCCCCATGCAGCGCCAGCACCACCTGGCTGCCCAACGACCTTCCCCCGCCCTGGTAGGCTTCGCTGGAATCGGTGAACCGGTCACACAGCACAATCCGCCCACTCTCAAGCGCCGGCAAAATCACCTCAGCGATCGCCTGCGCACGATCCGAAAACATCAATCCCAGTTCTGCCAAAGGCGCGATCGCATCCCCCCGCGAATCCAAAAGCAGAGAACGCACCCGGTCGCCCAGGCGCGTGCCGCCCGGCTGGCGTGTGGACGTCACCAGGAACTGGTTCGCTTCCAGCCATTCCTTCAGCTTGCGCAGCTGCGTGCTTTTCCCCGAACCGTCCAAACCCTCAAACGTGACAAACAAACCGCGTGGCATGCTGGGAGTGTATACGGCTCGCAGGGGAGGGAAGGGAGCTCACCCCGCCGGCATCAGATCGGCAATCTCTAACTCCAGCGCCGCGTACCCAGGACGCAGGTTCTCCCGCAGCTTGTAAGCCAGGTGCACCACCGACCCCTGTTCCAGGCCCAGCGCCTGCACGCGCGCGCCCCAGTTCCATCCCAGGGTCGATAAGCTGGACCCCCGCGTGCCCTGCGCAAGCTGCAGGCACACGTGACGCTCCTTGATGGCTCGCGCTGGCGCTGTGAGCCGCACGTTATACGCGACAAAGATAGGCTCCTCATTGCCGTTGCCAAGCGGCTCCAGCCGCCGCAGCCAGCCGAACAATGCCTGCGTCACCTGGTCCAGCGGCAACACCGCGTGGCAGCGCAACTGCCGCACAGCCTGCTCCCCGAGGGAAGCCGCGTGAGCCTCCAGCCGCCGCTTAAGCTCCGCAATATGCGCCACCGGCAGTGAGAACCCGACCGCATGGGCATGGCCGCCAAAACGCGTGAACAGATCCCTGCAGCTTTCGATCGCCTGCAAAAGATGGAAGCCGGGGACCGAGCGGCCAGACCCGTACGCCTCCCCATTTTCAATCGCAATCACAATCGCCGGCCGATGCGTACGATCCACCACACGCGAAGCAAGGATGCCAATGATTCCCCGATGCCAGCCATCCCCTTCCATCACAATGCAGCGGCTTGGCCGCAAGTCTGCTTCCTGCAGCAATCGCTTCTCAATCTGCTCCAGCATCGCTGCTTCCGTCTGCTGCCGTTCGCTATTCAATCGATCGAGCTTCTCGGCCAGTTCCGTGGCTCGCGCCGGATCGCGCGTGGTAAACAATTCCACCACGTCGGAGGCGACATCCATGCGGCCGGCCGCGTTGATCCGCGGCGCCAGGCGAAACGCAAGATCCGTCACACTGAGAGACCGTTCCTTGGGGTCGAGCCGAGCCACGTGCATCAGCGCCCGCAGACCGGCACTCGCCGGGCGTCGCAGCTGTTCCAGACCCAGGCTCGAGAACACACGATTCTCACCCCGCAGGGGCACCGCGTCCGCCACCGTAGCAATCGCCAGCATCTTGAGAAAGGAAGGCAGAATCTTGCTCCGGGTCCGCTCACGATCCCACGCCTCCAGCAGCGCCTGCGCCAGCTTGAACGCCACGCCGGCCCCGCACAGGTGCTTGCACGCATACCCACAACCCGCCTGGTTAGGGTTGAGAATAGTAAGCGCCTGCGGCAGCCCCGGCAACTCCGCCGCTTCCTCTGGCAGATGGTGATCCGTCACAATCAGATCGAGCCCAAGCTGCGCTGCGGCGGCAGCCGCCGCAAAGTCACGGATGCCGGTGTCCACACTGATCACCAGGCCCACGCCACGCGCGGCTGCAGCCGTCAGCACCGCCGCCTGCATGCCGTAACCTTCGCGCAGCCGGTGCGGTACATGGAACTCCACCCGGCCGCCCAGCATTTCCAGCGCAGTCTTCAGCAGCACGATGGCCGTCGTGCCATCCACGTCGTAATCGCCGTAAATCAGAATCAGCTGCCCGCGCGCAATCGCCGCCTGCACCCGCGCCACCGCCGCGCTCATGCCCAGCATCGAGTAGGGGTCCAGCAAGTGATCCAGCTGCGGATTAAGAAAAAGCTCCGCCTCCGCCGCGCTCTGCACGCCGCGTTCCCACAGCAGTTCCGCCACCAGCAGTGGCAGCCCCGCGCTTTGGGCGAGCGAAGCAGCGCCCGCACTCGCCGCCGGCAATATCCAACGATCCGAAGGACCCGTGACCACAGCGTCAGCGATCGAGGAGTTCAGGGCCCCGGTTCCGGCAGCATTCACCCTGCTTCTTCGTCCTCATCGTCTTCGAACACTACATCCCCGAACTCTTCGACAAACTCCAGCAACTGTTGGTATCGCTCATACCACGGTGTCGAGTTCTCATGGACGAACACGATCCCCTGGTGAGCGAACCCGAGCTGGATGTAGCCAATCTTGCCCACATAGTTCACCAGGTACTGCGCCTCGTGCACTTCGGCAGCGGCCTCATCGGGAAAGTTGTCTTCCCGAATCTGCTCCAGCAGCATGGCGATGTCTTCTTTTTCCAGCATCACATCACTCATGGTGACGAACGGCGCAGAGGCGTTCTTGGCCATCTCCACAAAATCTTTCCAGCTATCCGGATTCTCTTCGTCTTCCCACAACACCGTGGGCAGATCTTCGGTGATGAAGCCGGGCAGGCGTCGCATGGCATGGCCCTCAATAAACGCCACCATGTCATCTTTCAGAGAGAGCAAATCATCAACGTTCATATCGGCGTCTATTGTCGCAGATGTTTCCCGTATCGCTGCAAGAGGCGTTGCTGACCAGCGCGCCGAACCCTGCTTTCACTACACGAGGGCACCAATTTGTGTGCATCCGTCGCGGTCCGCGAGGCCCTGGAGCTGGTCGCAAATATGCTATAGTCCGAGTCAATCACATGATTTTTTCGCGGGATTACGTGTCTTATCTGGCTCGCCAAACGGTCAATCAACTGATCGAAGCCAAAATGATTAGCACAACAAAAGTAGGCGTGGTGGCGGAGCGGGTCAACGCAGCCATTCTGGAGGAGCTGTCGCTCGAAGATCGCATCAATGAAGAAGTGCGCGTGATCCTCGATGCCTATCAGGAAGACATGCGTCGCAGTGGCGCCAGCTACGCTGAGATGTTCAAGAAGGTCAAACAGGAACTGGCCAAGAAATACAAGGCGGTACTGTGAGACTTTCCCGTGACAAGCTCAACAAGCTGGCCCACGTCGTAGCCGACACCCTGGCTGAAATAGACGAATGTGAATTCCTGGATGATCGCAACACCATCCGCCAGGAAGCCCGCAAAGCACTGGAAAAAGTGCTGACCGACGAAATGAAAATTGATCAGGCAGCGCGGCAAAAAATCGCCTCCCAGCGCAAGATCATCGTCGAGGGCAGCCAGGAGTGGGATATCCTCTACCGCAAGTACTACAACGACGAAGTAAGAAAACTAGGCGTCTAGAGCGCCTACCGGCCATGTCAAAGCATTCGCACCGGTCTCGCGTTTGCTATACTGGGCACTGTTGACAAGAGCCTTTGTCGACCCCCGCCTCACTCCGTGGCGTCATGGTGTAATTGGTTAACACGCCGCCCTCTCAAGGCGGAGAGTTCGGGTTCGATCCCCGATGACGCTACCAAAACAGAAACAAGACTCGCCACCCAACCAGCTGCGCCGGGAGCAGTAGGAACGCTCTTACCTTTCCTAAAGCAACAAACATCCCCCACCAAAAAAGAATCCCCCCACCACCCTAGCGGGTGGGTGGAATCAAAAACCAAGTGCAACTTTTCCAGTAGGGAGATGTGTGAGGGCTCTTACCCTCTACCCCGAGCAACAAACATCACCCCACCAAAACAGAAATCCCCCCACCACCCTAGCGGGTGCCCCATATCTCACGACGTTTTCCAGTCGGGAGATGTGGGAGGGCTCTT
>CAZZVD010000249.1:0-7858 GCA_964657465.1 uncultured Acetobacteraceae bacterium
ACCGCGACGGGTACGACCTTTGATAAGCGGAGCTGAGCACAGCCCTCCATTCGTCGTCCCGACCGAAGCGAAGCAACCACCAATGTTGACCCCACCACCGCGACGGGTGCCCCATATCTCACGGCGCTCTTCAGCCGGGAGATGTGGGCGGGTTTTTACCCTCTTGTTCCTAAGCCGGAGTTAGGAGTTAGGAGGAAAGAGCTACCGGTGAGCGGTTGTGAATTCCCACATCTCCCGACTGGAAAGCGTCGTGAGATATGGGGCACCCGAGTCGGTTACGGCTGGAACTTTTGAAGTGTGGAGCTGAGCACAGCCCTCCATTTGTCATCCCGACCGAAGCGAAGCGTAGTGGTTCCTGCCTCGAGAGTTGCAACGGGGAATCGAGCACGATTTCTTCTGTATCCGCGGAATCTTACCTTTTGTGGGCGCTGTCCAACTTTACCTGGGCCTGGTGAATCAGCTCATTGGCTGCGGCATACCTCTCCGCATCCTCACCAGCTTCATTCCACATCGCCTCGCCGCTTTCGAGTTCTTTCTGTGCGGCCCCGGCATCGATCTCTTCCGGCTTGATGGCGCTTTGCGCAAGAATCGTCACTCGGTCTGGCAGCACTTCCACAAAGCCCCACACCACAAAGTAGTTCTGATCGCCACCGCTTCCACCATGCAACCTGACTTCACCCACGCCCAGCTCAGCCAGTAACGGAGCATGCCCATAGAGCACCTCCATGTAGCCGGATCTGGAGGGCAGTTCCACCGCATCCGCGGTCTCATCCACCAGAATCCGGTCTGGCGTCACCAGGCGCACCTGTAGTTGATTGTCTGCCATCTACTTTCCCTGCATGGCCTTCGCGGCCTCAAGCACTTCCTCGATCGTGCCCTTCATGTAGAAGGCCTGCTCCGGGATGCCATCGTGCTTGCCGTCGATGATTTCCTTGAAGCTACGCACCGTGTCCTCAACCTTGACGTACTTGCCGGGCGCGCCCGTAAATACTTCGGCCACATGGAACGGTTGCGAAAGAAAGCGCTGCACCTTACGGGCGCGGTTGACCGTCAGCTTGTCTTCTTCTGACAATTCATCGATTCCGAGAATGGCAATGATGTCCTGCAGATCCTTGAACCGCTGCAACAACCGCTTGACACCCTGCGCCACGGCGTAGTGCTCCTCACCCACCACGCGCGGCGAAAGAATACGCGACGTGGAAGCAAGAGGATCGACGGCGGGGTAGATACCAATCTCCGTCAACGCACGCGAAAGCACAGTTGTCGCATCGAGGTGAGCAAACGTCGTTGCCGGCGCGGGATCGGTCAAGTCATCGGCGGGCACGTAAATCGCCTGCACAGAAGTGACAGAACCCTTCTTGGTAGAGGTGATGCGCTCCTGCAACTCGCCCATTTCCGTCGCCAGGTTGGGTTGGTAACCGACGGCCGACGGCATACGCCCCAGCAGTGTCGAAACCTCAGAACCAGCCTGCGTGAAGCGGAAGATGTTGTCGATGAACAGCAGCGTATCGCCACCCTGCTCATCGCGGAAGTACTCCGCAATGGTCAGCGCCGTCAGCGCAACTCGCAGACGCGCCCCTGGAGGCTCGGTCATCTGCCCATACACCAGCGCGGCCTTCGACTTCTCGCGATCCTTCGCATTGATCACACCGGACTCTTCGAATTCGTTCCAAAGATCGGTGCCTTCACGAGTACGCTCGCCGACGCCGGCAAACACCGAAACGCCGCCATGCTTGCTGGCCACGTTGTTGATCAGCTCCTGGATGATGACGGTCTTGCCCACACCGGCGCCACCGAACAGACCGATCTTGCCGCCCTTCAAAAACGGCTGGATCAAGTCAATGACTTTGACCCCGGTTTCGAACATTTCTTCGCCCGTAGCCTGCTCATCGAATGAGGGAGCCGCGCGGTGAATGGGCCAACGCGTAGTGGCATTCACCGGACCCAGCTCGTCGACCGGCTCGCCAATCACGTTGAGAATGCGGCCCAGCGTGGCCACGCCCACCGGCACGGTGATTTGCGAACCCGTGTCGATGCACTTCATGCCGCGCACCATACCCTCGGTCGATTGCATCGCCACGCAGCGCACGCGGCCTTCGCCAATGTGCTGTTCCACTTCAAGAATTACATTGATCGGGCGCGGCACATCAAAGCCTTCGCTGATGACGCGCAATGCCTGGTAAAGCGAGGGCATCGTCGCCTCTTCAAACTGCACGTCCACTGCGGGGCCGGATACCTGTACAACCTTGCCGATGTTCTCTGCCATAGACTCTTTCCTGTTTGCTGAACTCTAAAGCGCTGCCGCGCCGCTGACGATTTCGATGATCTCTTTCGTGATGGCTGCCTGGCGCACCCGGTTCATGGTGAGTGTCAGCGAGTCAATCATCTCGGAAGCATTACTACTGGCCGCATCCATGGCGGTCATGCGGGCGGCTTGCTCCGCCGCTGTCGATTCAATCACTGCATGATAGATCTGCGTGGTCACATACTGCCGCAACAGACCATCCAGGAGTTCATGGGGCGGCTGTTCGTAGATGTAGTCTACTTCCGCCGTGCCAAAATTCCTGGCTTCCTGGTCGGCCTCGGCCGTGTCTGCTTCCCTGAGACTCACGCCGGCAGAAGCCGCAGCCATCGCTTGCTGCTCCCGCTCTTCCTGCGTCATCTCCTGCGCTTGCTCCACCGAACGCTCGCCGATTTTTAAGATGGGCAGAATACGTTCCACCACCAAACGTTGCGAGATCACCGACTTGAATTCGTTGTAGACCACATACACGGCATCGACTTCCTGCTCCATGTAGCGATGTACGACTTCGCGGCCCAGCACTGCTACCTGATCGAAGCTGGGCTTATCCAACATGCCCGGGTAATCACCCGCCACTTCGACCGGACCCTTGCGCTCGCCACGCCGTTTCAACTCAGGCGCGCGGCCCTCGGCATCCGCTTCCGGCTTATGGCCGTTGCCGTTCGATGATGCATCGTCAAATTGTCCCTCAGCCTGATCTTCAACGAATTCCGCGATGCCGTACCGGCGGCGGAACAAGTCTCTGCCCTTACGCCCGATGGGAGCGATATCGATTTCGCTATCCCTGGCATCGTTGATAAAGCGGAATGCAGCCTTGGTGATATTGCCGTTGAAAGCGCCCGCAAAACCCTTATCGCCTGACACGACGATCAAGAGAACCCGTTTTTCTTCGCGCTCCAACAACAGCGGATGACGCACCTCGCCCGTTCTGGGATCGAACGGGTCGATGTGGCGCATGAGCGAACCAATCACGCTGGCCAGCATCGTCGCGTAAGGGCGGGCCGACACTGCGCGCTCCTGCGCCCGGCGCAGTTTCGCGGCAGCAATCATCTTCATCGCTTTGGTGATCTGGCGCGTGCTCTTCACACTGCGAATGCGCCGCCGTAAATCGAGAACATTTGCCATGGTTCGTGAGTGCTTCTCTTTCCAGTGCTATGCGGGTCCAGCCGATCGAGCTACCTGGCCGCCTGTACGTTCGATTGGTCCGCAGCCTTCTTCTTTTCTTCTGTCGAAAGCGGCTTCACTGACGACTCCTGCAGTTTGGCGTCCCGATGCTGGGAGAAGAAATCTGCCTTGTACTCGTCGAGAGCTGCCTTGATGCGGTTCTTCAGATCGTCGTCGAGTGCCTTTTTAGCAACGATGTCCTTCAGCAACCCAGACTGTGCGGAATCGAGGTAGGGATAAAGCCCGGCTTCAAACGGTCGAATTTCCTCCACCTTCAAGTCATCGAGAAATCCATTGGTGCCGGCATAGATGACGACAATCTGCTTTTCGGTCGACAAAGGCGAGAACTGCGGCTGCTTGAGGATCTCAGTCAGGCGCTGTCCGCGGTTCAGCTGGTTCTGCGTGACCTTATCGAGATCGCTGCCGAACTGCGAGAAAGCCGCCAGCTCACGGAACTGCGCCAAATCGAGCTTTAGCGTACCCGCGACTTGGCGCATCGCCTTGATTTGCGCGCTGCCACCCACGCGGCTTACCGATAGACCCACGTTCACCGCTGGCCGCACGCCGGAATTGAACAAATCGGTTTCCAGGTAAATCTGTCCGTCCGTGATCGAGATCACGTTGGTCGGAATGTAAGCAGAGACGTCACCGGCCTGGGTCTCGATGATCGGCAGCGCCGTCAGGGAACCGCTGCCTTTTGCCTCGCTCATCTTCGCCGAGCGCTCGAGCAAGCGCGAGTGGAGATAGAAAACATCGCCTGGGTACGCCTCGCGACCCGGAGGACGGCGCAGCAGCAGCGAAATTTCCCGGTAAGCGGTCGCGTGCTTGGAAAGATCGTCGTAAATGATCAGCGCGTGCCGTCCGCTATCGCGGAAGAACTCGCCCATGCTGGTCGCCGCGTACGGAGCCAGGTACTGCATCGGGGCTGGTTCAGAGGCGGATGCGGAGACGACGATGGTGTAGTCCATCGCGCCGTACTCCGTCAGCGTCTGCACTACCTGGGCCACAGAAGACCGCTTCTGTCCGATCGCGCAGTAAATGCAGATCAGGTTGTTCTTGGCGCTATTGATAATGGTGTCGAGCGCCACGGCTGTCTTGCCGGTTTGCCGGTCGCCAATGATAAGCTCGCGCTGCCCGCGGCCGATCGGGATCATGCTGTCGATGGCCTTCAGGCCGGTCGCCATCGGCTCCTTAACACCCGCACGGTCGACGACCCCGGGGGCGATGCGCTCGATGGGCAGCAATTCCGTGCCCTCAATCGGCCCGCGATTGTCGATCGGCTGACCCAACGCGTTCACCACGCGGCCGATCAAGCCATTGCCTACGGGCACACTCATGATCTCGCCGCTGCGCTTCACCTGGTCGCCTTCGCGCAACTGGGTGTAATCGCCCAGGATCACGCAGCCGACCTGATCCTCGTCGAGGTTCATGGCAAGCCCTTCAATGCCGTGAGGGAACTTGAGCATCTCGCCGGCCATGGCCTTATCCAGACCGTGGATGCGGGCAATGCCATCGCCCAGGGAAATGATGGTGCCCACTTCATCGACGCGCATTTCTACGTCGTAGTTATCGATTTGCTCTTTAAGGAGCTGGGTAATCTCGTCTGCTTTAATCTGCGCCATGCGTTCTTCCGTCAACTCTCGTTTTCTTGGGCCCGCCTCTCCGCATTGCGGCGAGACACTTGCTACTTCAATCGTTTGCTACTGATCTGCGGCTCGCTTGCTTAGCTTGAAACCAGCCGCTCTTTGAGGCGTTCCAACCGGCCGCGGACAGAGCCGTCATAAATTGTGCTGCCGATACGAATGATGGCTCCGCCAAGCAATGCCTTGTCTTCGCGAAAAGTCGCATTCACCCGTGTACTGGCAAGTTCGGCAACCCGGGCTGCCAGATCTTCCCGTTCTTTGCCCTGCATGGGCCGGGCCGTCACTATCTCGGCGTCAGCAATCCGCAAACGGCGATTCATTTCCAACCGGTATTCCTGCACCACTTCCGGCAGCGAACCCAGCCGTTCGTGACTGATCAGGACGGCTAGAAAATTTCTCACCTTGGGCCCGCAACCGACTCTCGCGTTGACTGCGTCCAGAATGGCGACCCGCTTCTTGACCGGAAGGGAAGGGTTCAGTAAAAGCTCCGACAGATCTTTGCTTCCGGCAAACGTCGCGGCAAAGTCCTGCAGTTGTTGCTCCACCTCTTGCGGATTCAACCTGGCGCTTTCAACCACATCGGCAAAGGCGCGCGCGTAACGAGCGGCAAAGGCGGCCATTAGTTCTTTCCTCTTTCAGGGCTCACGCTCTTGACGAAATCCTGTATGAACGCCTGTACCAGGCTGCGATCCTCGGCGTCCGTCAGGCTCACCCGGTGAATGGCGCGATCGACGGCGAGCCCCGCGGCGAACCGCTTCAGGTCCCGCTGTGCGGCGCCACCGGCGGCGGCAATATCTTTAGTGGCCGCGTCTACGATGCGCACTCGCTCTGCTTCGATCGATGCCTTAATGCGCGCCTCATCTTCAAGACTGTCTTTTTCCGCCTGCTTGCTGATGCCGGCGATCTCTTCATCCAGGCGCGCCAGCCTTTGTTCAATCGCAGCCAGGCGCTCATTGGCCTGCTGGGTAGCGCTGCGCGCCTCGACCAACTGACGCTGAATGTTCGCCCGGTTCTCCCGGAAGGTCCTGGGCAGAATTTTCAGCAAGCCAAAGATGACCGCGCCGGCAAGCACAGCAAAGTTAAGGTATTCGAAGGTTCGCGAGGCTGTCTCTTCGTCCATGTGGAACCAGCCGCCCATCATCTTCACCGCAGGTGAGTGGCGAAACACGTCATCGCCGGTTTCCTCTGCTTTTTCTGCGCCGGAAGGGGCGGGTGCGCTCGAATCAGTTGCGGCGGGACCAGTCTGCTGCGCCCGGGCTTGCGAAGGCGCCACGTTCCCAAGGCACAGTAACAAAACCAATGAGAGGCTAAAACGGGGAAAGGTCAACGGGCTCTCCCTGCACTTGCACTGCCCTGAGGAAGCACTGCACGCAAAATCTCCCCGGCAAGTTCGTCAATTGAACCCTCGATCGTGCGCTGCGCCGACTGAATCTGGGCCTGCAATGCAGCCCGGGCCTCGCTCACCTGGCGCTGCGCCGCCTCATGCGCCTCCGCTACTGCGCGATCCCGCTCCGCATTCCAGGTTTGCAGTTTCTCCTGCCGTGCCTGAAAGATCTTGCCGCGTGCTGCCCGCAATTGTGCCTCATATTCATGGGTCTTCGCGGCTGCGGCCGCAGCGGCGGCACCCGCCTGCTCAATGGCTCCCGCTGTCCGCGCGCGTCGCTCAGCCAGAACCCGCGTGAGCGGACCATAGACCAGAATTCGGTACAAAATCAGTAGGAGAAGGAAGAGAAAAACGGTCGGCACGGAGCCGAGCAGTAGTGTGCCGAGTTGATGTAAGGTCTCGTTCATGCCAATTGTTCAGTATATGGGAGATTGGGGGCAGAGGTTCGCTAGTGTGCGCCGGGACCTCTGTTTTTAACAGAGGCGAAATTTAGGTGTCAAACGAGGCTAGCCCAGGTCTGCCAGGAAACCAGTACTCGCCATCAACTGTCATCTTCTACAGATGCGGGCGAGCGAAGAATTCGCCACTTCATCCAGTGCGGGAAAAGAGACTCTTGGCTGCTCCCACGCGCGGGGGTATACTTTAGTCACTTCCTGGGACCCGCATCAGGGTCCGGACGGGCCGGGCTTGTGGGAAGTCGCTCCGCTCTCACCTTTCCGGCCCGCCTCAACTATTCTGGGTAGAGCGCAGATAATATTCTCGGCAATGCAGCTGCAGTCGCTTGCAGTGCCGCAAACCCATTTGCGGAAGATTCAGCTGGATTGACTCTCTGCCAGTCCCGGTTTGCCGAACCTGATTAGCCCCACCCGGTGAGCCCGACCTGATTAGCCTTCTGCCAGCGCACTATCGGGTCGCGCAGAAAGGCTGCCTGGACCAGTCGCGCTTGCCGGAGGATGACCCAGCCCCGTACCCGGCCGGTGATCGCTATGCAGCACCGAGCGCGTACTCACCACGGTGGAGATGGCGTGCTTGAAGATCAGCTGTTCCTGGCTGTTGTTCTCGAGCAGAACGGAATACTTGTCAAATGACCGTATTTTGCCTGTGAGTTTGACTCCGCTGACCAGGTATATCGTGATCGGAGTTTTGTCTTTACGGACCGTATTGAGAAACGTGTCCTGGATGTTCTGTGCCGGCTTATTGTCCATGTGCCGATCTCCAATCCTGCGATGGTCTTCGTGCGTTTAGAAAACTGCCGGAAGCCTTGCATTTGCCGCAAAGTCAGGCTCTTAGACGGAAAGCACTCAAATACTGCTACGGAAAGTTTACACGCGTTCTCCGGTTGCGCGGACCAACAAACATCTCTGG
>CAZZVD010000250.1:0-7785 GCA_964657465.1 uncultured Acetobacteraceae bacterium
ATTGAATCTGTTCCAGTTATAACCGGACACTAGTGGGGGTGCCCCATATCTCACGACGTTTTCCAGTCGGGAGATGTGGGAATTCACTACACTCGATCACCAACTCTAACCCAACCGCGCTGATCAGCCTTGCAGACGCAAAGGGGTAGCCCGCGCCGGATGGAGGCAGCCACCGTACTATCCGATGACACTTTCCCGTACAGTAGCAACTGTGCAAGCGCCGGGAGACCCGAAACCTGTATTAAAAAACCCGCCTTCGCCAGCGACCGCATTTCAGCCCTCTGAGAGGTCATAGAAAGGTCAGGACCCCCACCATGCAGCAGCGAGTGCCTATAAGCGGCATGCTCCTTCTCATATTGCAACTGTGCTTGTCCGCACAAGCCTTCGCCCAGGGCATCGCAGCGCCGGGCGATAAGTGCCAGCCGGTGAGTACCCGCACCCAGCCCATTGGCTGTTGGATCCTCGCCGATGAGCCCATCGGCCCAATCACCACGCCCCAGGTGTTTTGGCATCTCGACACATATCCCACACGGCTCGCCGCGCAGGCAGACAAGGGGCCGCACGGCGTCGTGGTCGAGTCCTTCGGCAAGGTCTGGCTGATGACCATCGACGATGAGCACTGGCGATCAGCCCATGGAGAGCGCGCCGCGACCATAGGGCCGCTGCCAGTAGTCGCGGGAGAACCATACTCCGCACAATTGATGGAAGCGGATTTCACCCCCGGCATGACCGCCGCCACTCACATCCACTCCGGCCCCGAGGCCTGGTATGCCGTGGGCGGCCAACCTGCCTCGAAACCTCAGACGGTCGCAAGCAAATAAGCACCGTCGGCGGCCCCGCCATCATTGTGCCTATGGGCCTCACCATGGCCCTCACCGCAATCGGCACCGAACGGCGCCGTTCCATTGTCATCATCCTCCACCAGTCATCGCAGCGCGCCACCACCGTCGTCCACGACTGGGCGCCCAAAGGGTTGTGTCAAGCCACCCTCAGGTAACCAGCGCATCCGTACTTTCGTGCGGAAAAACGCCACAGCCTCTCTTACGCATCGCCAAAGAACGTTCTTTGACTGGGAACAGACGATATCGGCAGGCGGCGGCTTCTCACGCGACCGCAGCCTGACCGGCTCTTGCCAGCTCCAACGGCCATACGCGCGAGCGAAGGATAGCTTTTCCGCTATCCGGTGACACACCCGATCCCTGTCAAAAATCAGCCGCACCAACGCTGAATCACGGCAAGCCCCCGCACCCCACACGCAACCCTCACCGGAGCGAGGAACCACCATGCCCAAAAACAACGTCACCGACCCCATCACCGATCAGGAAATGGCCTTTGCCCACCTGGTCCTGTCTGGAACCATGACTGATCGCCGCGCCGCCGAAGCCGTCGGCCTCAACCCCGCCACCGCCGGCTACGCCAAGAGCAAGCCCCGCGTCCGCGCCTTCATGGCCGAGCACCGTACCGCTGTCCGGGAAAAGCTGGTGCAGGAGGAAGCCGAAGGCCTCCGCAACCTGAACATCGGTCGCGATCAGATACTGGCCCGCCTCTGGGAACTCGCCACCCTCAACCCCGAAGCCACCCGAGGCAGCATAGCCGGCCAGATCAGGGCCCTAGCCATGATCGTAGCCATCGAAGAGTTGATACCCGGCCGGCGCCCCACCCCGGCCCCCGCCGCGCCCGCCGCCTCCCCGAATCCCCGCGCCAACATCTGGACCCCCGACTGGCTCCTGCAACAAAGGCAGCAAGATGCCGAAGCGGCGCTGGCCGAGGATCCCATCGCCACCATACATGCCGAAACCGGCCCACCCGAGCAACCAGGACCGCAGACGGAACCGCAGCCATCCGCGCCCCACCCCGCTCCAGTCCAATCGACCGTCACCCAACCCGCAGTCCCCCCGGAAAGAGCAAACTGGGTCCCCGCCGCGGTTACCACTGCCTACGACATCGCCCGCGACGCTGCCACTCTCCCCAGGATGCCCTTCTCCCCCATGAGAGGCTTTCCCAACAAACGCCGTTAAAGGCCAAAAAATATCGAATTTTATCGAAACAGGCCTGGAGGCAGGCCGTCTCAACGAAACCAAGCGGCGCCCAGGCTCGTCTCCATCTGCTCGGATACAATGATCCGGTTCCAAAAGTCAGTCGGTCTTGGTGGTGAAAGGGAGAGTCATGTCTAAAAAATTTGGGCGGCGTTCGTTCCTGAGCATGGGCGCTGCAGCCGCGGGGGTTGGCTTTCTGGCTGACCTCGAAGCCTATCCTCAGAATGTCAATCGGAATTCTATTGCGTCGGACTTGAAGATCACCGACATGCGCATCGCCGTGCTACGCGGGCCCGGAGGCAAGCCGATTCAGGAGGGCAATGGCGGTCCCAGCAGCGCGGGCGGCGGCCCCGGCGGCGGCGGCATGGCCCGTGGCGGCCCCTCCAGGCGACCGATCCCTCCAGCGACTCCCGGAGCAGGCGCAGCCTCTGGCGGCACCATCATCGTCCGCATCGACACTAATCAGGGAATCTCGGGCTATGGCCAGGCCATCGGCGACGGCCCCCAGCCCAACTACATCCTGATGCACAAGTCGCGGCTCATGGGCGAGAACCCCTGCAACGTCGACAGAATCTTCCGCAAGATCAAGATGCATGGCGGCTACAACCGGCAGGGCAGTGGTGTGAACGCGATTGAGAACGCCCTCTGGGATCTGGCCGGCCAGGCATACGGCGTGCCCATCTATCAAATGCTGGGCGGCAAATTCCGCGACAAGGTTCGCCTCTACAGTGAGGGTGACCCAAAGACCGACTCCATCGCAGACATCGCCGCCGATTACAAGGAGAGGGTCGCCGCGGGCTTCACGATGCTCAAGTACGACCTCCCCGTAGCCCCCATCCTCCGCGGCAAAAAAGGCACGATGTTCGCGCCCGCAGGCTATTACGGAGAACCCGGCGACTACCCACCCGAGAACTACTTTGAGGGCTTAGAAATCAGCGACAAGGGCTGTGAACTCGTAGCGGACCACGTCGCTGCCATCAAGGAAGCCATGGGAGACGTTGGTGACACGCCCATGGGTCACGACCATTTCGGGCACCTCACAGTAAAGAGCTGCATCAAGCTGGCGAACGCGCTGGAGCGGGTCAATCCTTCGACATTGGAGGACATGGTCCCCTGGATGCGCGTAGAGGAATGGAAACTAATCACCGACTCGGTAAAGGTCTCGACTCTGACTGGCGAAGATGCCTACCTGGTGGAATCGCTGGAGCCGCTCTGCCAGGCCCGTGCCGTCGACTACATCCACCCCGACCACCTGGTAATAGGCGGCTGTCTCGAACTGAAGAAAGCCTCTGACCTCGCGGCTAAATACTCTGTAGGGATGATGGTGCACAGCAACGCAACGCCGATCGGCTACGCCTCCGGAGCCCACGCCATCGCCGCCTGCGAAAACTTCCTGGCCATGGAATGGCACCAACCCCAGCCAGCATGGCACAAGGACCTCACCGACAAGGGCGACCTGGTGGTGCAGGGCCACATCCCTGTTCCAACGGGCCCAGGCCTGGGCATAAAGGTAAACGAAGAAGCCATGCGCAACCTATGCCGCCCAGGCGAATTCTTCACCGACCCCACCACCTACTGGGATTCCCAGTTCGGTGGAGAGAAGGCTTACACGTAGAAAGATGGGCAGGGTCAGCTCGATAGAGCTGACCCTGCTTGTTCTGTTTGTTGCGTTGGAAGCGGGGGGTCTTTACTCCGAGTACTGCTGTTGAGGTTAGCTGGCGCCCGTGGCTTTTCGGTCGTATCCCGATTCAGAGACCACGGCGCCGCTATGTTCCTTTGATCGGGTCTTGCCCATCAGGACGAAGTCACGAATGCGTCGCCGGCGATATTTCTGGTGGGCAAGACCTGTCCACTTTGAACCTCAGAAGGATTATCTGAGCTACAACCTGTTGGAATCGCAAGACTTAGAGACAAGAGAAGTCCACGGCAGCATACCTACATCGCAATCGCGCAACCGCACGTGATCGAAAGATCGAAATGCAATCGCCGCACAAACAAGTCTCTGTTCTTGGCTTCACAGCAAGCCTGGTCTCAGGCCAATGGAACAGGTTTCAGTTGGAAAGCAAACCGGACTCGGAAAGTCTCGCGAAGGGATTTCGGTAGCTGCGTGTACCCCCGCGCCAGGTCTGCGGTATCGATGCTCTTGACGACCGCGTGTGCGAAGCATGTTTCGAGAGGTTGATGATGAGGAACGAAGGCAAAGTCCCGTCCGTCCTGGCAATGAAGAACACCGGGAAGATTCTTCACTCTGATGGCGTAGACCGTGCAGTCAGAGCGGTCGCGACCATCGCAACAGTCAGGATGTAAAACATCGCTCGGTGTGCTGTAAAGCCCCCGATTAACTGACGGAGCACCTTCGATAGTCGATTTAAATCCGACGACGGTCTGGATACGTGCTGGGATAACCTCACCCAGGGAATTAAGCTCTTCTGGATGTATGCGCCGGTAAAGCTTCTCCTCCGGCGAGAAAACCTGGTCTGCCGACCGCCCGTCAGTATGCTGAGGCAAGCTCTTTCGCCTTGAGGTGAAATCTGTGCCCTTCCAAATCGGCGGGACTGGAAAGGTCTTCGACGTAAACGTCCCCCGCCGTGTTGTACATGATCATAGATCGCTCTCCATCGTTCAAAACCTGAAGATATGTACGCGCATCACCGGACGGAGCAAGAACGATCGCCACTCCGCCGTCAGCTGCTGGAACCACGCTCTCTACCTCAACCCTCTCCATTCGAAGCTTCTCGAGAAATAAGCGGGCAGCTCCGATGCTCGCCGAGGAAGGCCTTTCTTCGCCTTCCTGAGCGAGGGAATCGTGCAAAGCAGATAAGCTTTGCAGGTCTCCTTCCAAGCGCTTGAATCTTTCTTCGATACGAAGGAAAGCGCTATCGAAAATGCTATGTTCAAAAACAGAAGCGGACCGCTCAAGAACTGACTGGATCCTCCAACCATCATTGCTCGGCTCTCTCCAGTTTCGGTCGCTGATAAAGAAACTTTGGCAACGGACGTTGCCAGAAGAAGCATCTCGTGTATTCGATCTTATCGCTCGCATCGCCATAACTACCTGTACGCCTCTAAAAGCTGGTTGGTAATGAAGTGGACGAAGTATTCGTTCTTCAGTTGCCTCGCCTGATCGAACCGATTCCAGATTCCCTTCTCATCAAGCCCTATGGCCCCGAACCTGAAGTCGTTGTCGAGTGCGACCGTCTTAAGACCTTCGGCGTCTGGAAGTAGAAACACCTGCTGTACCACAAGCAGTCCCACTGGATCCTCAATGGGCATCTGGATCCTGATGTACCCATCGGTTACAGGCTGCGGCCCACCCCTTGGGGAGTCTGGAACAGTGACATAAAGCCTTAGGTACCGCTCGATCGGCTCAGGGTCAGGGAAACTGATTTTGTTCACATACCGCAGCCCGAGCGAAATGGGACCAGGCGCTCCCGTGAATCTCTTAAAGACGCGCCACACCGATTGTGCCTCTTGCTTGAAACTCTCCCAGCTCTCGTAAGGTGCGAGGCGACTGAAAAGGAATGTACTCCGCCTGAGCTGCACCTGGTAGCGCTTGTCCTCACTGACGAATCTTATGCCAAATGGAAGAGATTGCTGCGAGGGCGGTGTCACTCCGCTCGCATCAAACTGCAGTTCTTGCTCGAAAATTGGGGTCGGGTGGTGATAATGAGGGGCAAGCTCTTCCATCACCAGCGGCAACTTCGCCACCACATCAGGGGGCAATGGATCGAAATCGATGCCGATAACCGCTTCGACAATCGGAGCTTTCGTGAGGTGGAGCGGCTCCCCAAGCATGCTTTCCATACTAGCCCACCTTCGGGTAGAACGCCTCTCGGCTGAACAGTTGCTTCACGGCACCGCTCCTCCGTGGTAACGTCTCGGACCCGGAGAAGCACTGCCGGTGCGGGGGCTTGGAAGACGGTTCGGCCGAGTAGGGACAGAGAGTGTCGGGATAACCGGCACACTGTAGGGATGAGAGAGCCTTACGGAAAGGAGAAGCGAGTCCATTTTGGCCTCAAGCGTTGCCGGCAATCTCATTGGGATCGAAGCAAAGCGTCGCAGAGGGCTGGCGGCTAGGATCATTGGGGTAAGCAGGACGGACGGGACTGACCCCAAGGTTGGTTGTCCCCCCATGCGAATCCAAGGGTCATGGTCCCAGCTAAAAAAAGTCTCATCTTGGGAGCGGCATCACTTCAGGTTGGTCGTGTTCAATCAGATGAACGAACCCGGCAGGGTTCGCATCGGGAGCGCACCGTGAAGGAAAAGCCAATCGCGTTTCTGTCGTTGGTGAAGCTTTTGGAAGAAGTGGTTGGAAACGATACGAGCTTTGCTCTGCTCGACCCATTCTCGTGCAAGACATTGAGGGATTCAAAGCCAGAGGTAGTTGCCATTCAGAAAGCTGGAAAGGTCATCGCCCAGCATCTTGGCCTTGACGATTACATGTTTGTCATCGCTGTAATGGCTCAAAAGCCAAACATTGCCGCCCACATTGAACTCGACCGTAGTGGTCGAGATGTCTTTGTAGAACTCTCTCCAGACCTGTGCCAATACCCAGATGCAGTTCTTGCGACGCTGTGCCACGAACTCTCTCACAAGTTTTTGCATAAACACGCAATAAGAAATGGTAGCGCAACGATTGAGCAAGAGTTTCTGACTGAGGTTACGGCTGTATACCTCGGCCTCGGCAAGCTCATGCTGAACGGTTGTGAATGTCAGATTTCGAAGCAAACAACGCAAGGCGGTCAAACCTTCACTGAAACAACGAAGATCACGACGGGCTACATTTCGCGAGACTGCTTTGCATTTGTGTACCGGCTTGTCTGCGCGATGCGGGGAATACCCAAGGACGTCTTGATGAAGGGATTATGCGAAGCTGCCAGGCAAGCAGTTGACAACGCCGAGTCCAAATTTAAAGAGTGGTTTAAGCCGGAGCTCAGCAGTATTGGCGGAATCGCGTCCCTCGTTGACGCGCTTACAGGCATGGTGGAGACATGTCAAGACGAGGCGGCGGCCCGTCAGCGGGCTCTTCGGATTGTTGATCGGAAGCTCAGTTACCTAATGATGAATATCAATGAATCGCATAAGCCACTGATGAAAGCGCAGTTGGAGGTTGCGAGCCTTTCTGCACTCGCGCCCAACCCGCACTTGAGGTTTCTGAACTGTCTGCAGGTCAGAGCGTCCGTCGTGGAAGCGCTTGACAGTCGTGATCTTAAAATCAAACAGGTTTTGTCTGAATGGACCCACGTGGAAGCAATGGCCTCGTGGGAACATCAGATGGCACGAGGAGACGAAAGCGAGATTGTGAACTGTCCGCTAGATGGAAGTAAGTTGAGAGTGCCAAGCGGCCGCCAGCGTCTCTTAGTGACATGCGCGTGCTGCAAGTACAAGTTTTTGGTAAGTACCGATCACGCACCGACAGCGCCAAGTCTAAAACGAAAGATAACCCGCAAGTTCAAATGGAACATCTACCCGGCGCTCACCTGTCTCTGCTTGGCTTTTCTAATTGCTGGATATATAGCCGGCCAACACGGTGTTGAAGCTGGAGACGGTGAAGAGCCCTTCATCCTCAACGGGCTTGGTGCTCGAGTCCACAGCTTTCTCGCAGACCACTTTTCCCACGAATCTATAGAGCCGCGTAGCGATAATTTCTCTCGTTGACCATCACCGGTGACAGACGGAAATGGGCTGCAACCCTGAGTTGAGACACGCATGAACGCGATAAGTTGGTGAGGGTGGGGGACGGGTGGTG
>CAZZVD010000251.1:0-7723 GCA_964657465.1 uncultured Acetobacteraceae bacterium
CTCGACTAATCCTCGGCCTCGACTAATCCTCAAACGTCCAACTCGAAAAGCTCCATCTCACATGGTGAGACGTTCTTGACATCCTTGATCTTACACGGATAAAGTTCTCACCTTGTAAGTCGCACCAACATCTCACGAGCAATTCTTACGACATGCTTGCAAGGAAAGCGGGTCATTCCTGGAGGTAGGGACGACATGCGAATCACGGTCAAGAGGCAAAGCCTCCTCTTGTTGTTGTTCTTAATCGCGGCGTTAAGCGCAAACGGGCAAAACGTGAACGGGAGCATTGTCGGTACGGTCACCGATTCGACCGGCGCCGCGGTGCCGGCCGCCACGGTCATTATCACTGATGTCAATACGTCCGTTACGCACCAGTTCGACACCGATGCCGGCGGCTACTATTCGGCGCCCGATCTTCCGCCCGGCTCCTACAAAGTGACTGTGCAGAAGGAAGGCTTTACCACTTCGGTGCATAGTGGCATCACTTTGTTTGTCGACAACGTGGTTCGCGCCAACGCAACGTTGGAGCCCGGCTCCATTACGCAGACGGTCAACGTCACCAGCGAACTGGTCCCTCAGTTACAAACGGAAACCGCGAGTACCGGTCGGGACCTTGACACCGCGCCTGTATCGCAATTGCCGCTCTCGAATGCGCGCAACTTCCAAAGTCTTCTGAACACTGTGCCGGGCGCTGGTATCGCTACCAAAGATCACTCCACATTTTTCAACCCGCAGCTCAGCATGGCCTCAGCAGTCAACGGCAATTCAAGTATGTACAACGACTTCGACATTGAAGGCATTGACGATAACCAACGCACCAACCTGCTGCAGATTTACATCCCCCCGATCGAATCGATTCAAGAGGTGCACATTGCCACCAGCAACTACGATCCGCAGCAGGGTTCGGCACTCGGCGCAGTCACCAACGTGATCCTTAAGTCTGGTGGCAACGCTTACCATGGCGAGGTCTATTATTTCTACACCGGCAATGCATTGCAGGCCCGAACTTACTTTCAGACCACGCCCAACCATCACGCAGTCGACAATTACTGGGGTGGCAATCTCGGCGGCCCGATTCGCAAAGGCAAAACATTCTTCTTCGCCAGCTTTCTCGAGCATACGACGCACCAGGGCGAATTTTATGCCGTCAGCGTGCCAACGACCGCGATGCGCAGCGGCGATTTCAGCGATCCATTTCTGTCACCTGTGTATGATCCGGCCAGCGGTGACGTCGCAGACTGCTTGCCGGGCGGCAATGCTAGTCTTTGCGGGACCGGCCGGAAGCAGTTCAGCTACAACGGTATGCTGAATGTCATCCCGCCCGACCGGCTTGACCCTGTGGCGCTGAAGTTGCTCGCTTATGTGCCGCCGCCCAACGCAAATCAGAGTGCATCGGGAAGCGCAAGATACACGAACAACCTGCTTGCTAATAGCCTTTTCACCCAGAACACTCCATTCGTCGATGCCAAGATCGACCAGTTTTTTCATAATAACGATCACATTTCGGGCCGCTTCAGTTATGAGAAACCCACGCTAAATCAGGCTGGACTGTTCGGCGCCGCAGGCGGGCCCATTTCTGGCGGTGGCATAGGCGGCGCCGAAGGTTACGGCAACGAGAAAATCTACTCGACGGGTATCAACTGGATCCACACGTTTGCCTCGACTCTGCTCTCTGAAGCTCGCTTCGGCATAAGCCGCTTCAATAACCTTGCGTACCCCACCGGATATGGCCAGCCGCTCGCCGAGCAAGCCGGTATACCTGGCGCCAACATCAGCCAGTTCACCAGCAGCATCGTAGCGATCAACGGGGAAGGCTTCTCTGACCCCATGATCGGTGGCTGCAGCAACTGCCCCTGGGATCGCGCCGGCACGATCATCGAAGGCGTGGAGAACATGACTAAGGTCCGCGGAAATCACACCCTCGAGTGGGGGGTCGACTACCATCGCGTGCGTGACGATTTACTGCTGGTGAGTAACCCGCCCGGACAATTCTCCTTTACTGCGGGCCCTACTTCTCTCAATGGTGGCAAAAGCGGCGGCCAGGCCAACCAGTTTGCCAGCTTCCTACTGAGCCAGCCGAATGCGGTGAATCGTGGTTATGCGAACACCTTTCCAGCCTATCGCCAGAACCAGATCTTTCTCTACTTCGGGGATAAGTGGCAGGCCAGTCCCAAGCTGACGGTCAATGCCGGATTGCGCTGGGAATACTACGGGCCGCCAACGCCGCATTTTGCCGGCGGTTTTTCCAACTACGATCCCACCAGCAATACCCTGCAACTGGCTGGTATAGGCAGCGTGCCACGGAATCTGGGTATGCAGCCCGATTACCATAACTGGGGGCCGCGCCTGGGCCTCGACTACCGCCTTTCCAATAACAGCGTGATCCGGGCGGGCTTCGGTATGAGCACAATGTCGTTCCCAATCGACCTGTATGCCTACAATTATCCCGTCGAGCCAACACAGCAGTTCACCAGCATCAGCAGCTTCGGTCCGGCGATCCTGGGGGACAATACGGCAGCAACCTTTTCCAAAGGCTTTCCTGCTCTGCCGGTGTATGTGCCGCCGGCAAGCGGCATCATTCCGGCGAATACTCCGGCACTCCTTAATCAGAGCTACTACGCGATCAACCTGAACTGGAAGAATCCTTACCTCGAAACCTGGAACATCGCCTACGAACGAACATTGCCGGGCAGCTGGGTCGTTGATATCGCTTATGTCGGCAACCACGGCGTGCACACTCCCATTGAGTACAACGAGAACGCCGCTACAACCTACAACAGCGGTGCGGCAGGGCAGCCCGAGTTCGGTCCCTGCGCTGCTTGCGGCAGCCCCAACGCGAACGTTGGTCGTAAAGCGACCACGACAGAATTCTTCGTGGGCTACAGTTCCAACTACAACGCACTGCAAATCAAGTTCGATCACAAGTTTGCGCGCGGCTTCTCAGTGACCAATTCGTACACCTACAGCAAGGCGCTTGGCTTTGCCAGCGAGGCCAACGACTACCCGAATGGCCTGCTCGATTATGTGAATCAGCGGCGCAACTATGCACCGACCGATTTCAACCAAACCCATATTTTCAACGAAAGCTTTCTCTGGCATCTTCCGATTGGGGCCGGCTCTCATATCGCTGGTGAGGGAATTCCAGGGGCTGTATTGGGCGGATGGCAGCTGAGCGGCATGTGGGAGACCACGGCAGGCTTCCCATTGGCGTTTACCTGCACCTGCTCCTCGTTCAACACGCCGGGCAGTACGGCTTTCCCTGATCTGAAAGGCTCTTTCCGCAGGCTGCACGGTATCGGCAAAACCGCCTGGTTCGACACGACTGCGTTTTCGACGCCAGCGACCGGCGAGTTGCAGGGCAACGTAGGAAATTATGTTTTCTCTGGCCCGCGATACTTCAATCTTGATGCTTCGCTGTTCCGTACCGTCAAGCTGACCGAGCGTTTCAATTTAGAATTGCGTAGTGAGTGGCTACATGCGACCAACACGCCGCAGTTCGCACAGCCCAACACGCAGTTCGGCAGCTCATCCTTTGGCTTGGTGACGGGAGTCAATGGAGGCAATCGCATCATCAATCTTGCGGGAAAGGTTACGTTTTAATTCCGCGCTTCCCAGTTATCCCTGATTCGCAGAACGTAGGCAGGGCGCATGCGGCCCGCGTACGGGATCGTGCGTCTAACCATTGCACCAAAAAGGGAGACGAACCATGAGTTCTGATTTTTCACGAAGAGCCTTGATGAAGGGCATTTGTTCCACTGCTGCCTTATCGGCTGCGTTGCCGGCGGGCGCCGTTCTGCCCGCGGCGGCTGCAGCAGATAGCAAGTACAACGGCCCGCACGGCCCTGGCATGCCTCAGGAGGGGCCGGGCACGCCCAAAATCGCCGCTCCCCTCAATGGCCGCAACATCACCGATAAAGCCATGCGGGAAGTAAAGCAGTTGGGAGTGAACAACGTCCTCATGGGCGGCCCCAAGATGCCCTGGCAGGTATCCGACCTGCAACCGATCGTTGACAAGCTCAAAACAGGCGGCCTTTCCGTCGGGAACATGATGATTGCCGGTATCAACAACTGCATTTACGGCCGCGCCGGCGCAGCACGCGATAAAGAGATTGAAGATTTCAAGACGTCTGTCCGCTCCGCAGGTACAGTCGGGCTCCCGGTGATTGAGTACAACTGGTATGCGCATCGCGCGATCGAAGGCTATTACCTAGAAGAAGGTCGCGGGGGCGCGGGCCTGACTGCATTCAACATCGATAAAGTGAAGGACCTGCCCACTGTTCCAGATGAAGGCGTGCACACCAGCGAAGAACTCTGGAAGAACATCACTTATTTTCTGCAGGCGGTCATACCCACGTGCGAGCAGTCGAATGTGCGCCTGGCGCTGCACCCCAACGATCCTCCCATTGCGATCACCCGCGGTTCTGGGCAGATCATGGCCTCATTCGATGGTTGGAAGAAGTTGATCACCGTGGTGAACAGCCCAGCGAACGGTATTACCTACGAGTGCGGCGTGTCACGTGAGATGGAAGTCGATCCCGTTGAAGTCTGCAAGTACTTTGGAACACGGGATCGTATCAACCACTGTCACTATCGCAACCCGGTGGTGAGAACACCTCACAATGATTACACCGAAACGTTCATCGACCAGGGTGAAAACAACATGCTGGCCGTCATGCGAGAGCTGATCAAGGTCAAGTACACCCGCCTGATCTACCCCGAGCACGAACGGGCTCTGGACTATGACCGTGCTGTTGGTATCCAGAACCAGTACCCGGGCGGCGGGGGCTATACCGGCATGGTGTTTGATATTGCGTACGCCCGCGCTATGTTCCAGGCCTCGATCATGCTGGAGCGCGGCAGCGAGTGGAAGGAATTCTAAGCAGCGCTAAGTCAGAGCAAGCGGGTGTAGCGAAGCTTCTCCAGCCGCCACCACCCGCGTGGCCCTTGTCTATCTACACTTTGGCCGGACGGAAGACTCGCGGATTTATGTTGGTGTGCTTCCGGGGAAGTGCGCGGCCCGCACGCCACCCTGCCCTCTATCCTGTAAACTTGTAAGTTACTTAGAGAAGCCTTGATCGTTTGGCATGAGTAGGGGTTTAACAGCAAATGGGGAAGTTCTGGGCAAGAACGGCCGTAATCGCCGCGTTAGTTCTCTTCAGCAGCAACGTATTTCTGGCACACGGAGCCTCCCCAGCCGGCGAGAAGGACTGGCCATCGTACGGCGGTCCTAACGGCACTCATTATTCCAGCCTCACGCAGATCAATCGTGACAATGTGAAGAACCTGGTAGTCGCCTGGAAGTTCGATACCGGCGAAAAGGGTGGGATTGAAGCGAACCCGATCGTGGTCGGGCGAGTGATGTACGCGACGACCCCCGCCAAGAGTGTGATCGCGCTCGATGCAGCCACGGGTAAGCTGATTTGGAAGTGGCAGTCAGACCTGGATGGGCGGGTGTTGACGCGTGGCGTCTCCTACTGGACGGATGGCCACCAAAGCCGCATTCTTGCCGCCGCCCGCAACTACCTGTACGCGCTGGATGCTGCGAGCGGGAAGCCCATCCCCGGTTTCGGGGAGAATGGGCGCATCGATCTGCGCAAGGGATTACGCGAGCCGTACGAGCAGCAGTCGATTGTTCTCACCACCCCGGCCAGCATCTATAAGGACCTGGTCATTGTCGGTGGCGCTGACCCGGAGACCCTGCCGGCTCCCCCGGGCGATATACGTGCCTACGATGTACGCACTGGCGCGCTGCGTTGGACATTCCACACCATCCCTCACCCCGGCGAGTTCGGTTACGACACGTGGCCCAAGGACGCGTGGAAAACTTCAGGCGCGGCAAACAATTGGGCCGGCATGACCGTCGATTTGAAGCGCGGCATCGTCTATGTGCCAACCGGCTCTGCGGCGTTTGATTTTTACGGTGGTAACCGGCTGGGCAACGACTTATTCGCAGATTCGCTCATTGCTCTCGATGCATCCACTGGCAAGCGCATCTGGCACTTCCAGGGCGTGCACCACGATTTGTGGGATCGCGATTTCCCCGCGCCTCCTGCCATGCTGACAGTCACGCATGACGGCAAGCGGATCGATGCGGTCGCCCAGACCACCAAGTCTGGCTTGCTCTACGTGTTTGACCGTACGACTGGCAAACCTATCTTCCCCGTGCAGGAAGTACCGGTCGGCAAGAGCAGTGTTCCTGGGGAAGTAGCTTCTGCTACGCAACCTCTGCCCACGCTGCCCGAGCCGTACACCCAGCAGAGCACGACCATCGACACGCTGACGAACCGCACCCCTGAAGCGCATGCCTGGGCGGTGAAGCAGTTCAACGCAATGATCGGTGGAGGTCAATTTGTTCCGCCAACGGTCGACAAGCTCACGATCGACATGCCCGGATTCGCCGGCGGTGGCGAGTGGGGCGGCGTGGCGGTTGAGCCGGATGCGGGCATTTTGTATGTCAATGCGAACGACACTGCGTGGCTGGTGGGCTTGACTGTGCCGCCTGCGGCCGGGAGCGCCGGTGAGCGTGTTTATCAGAATCAATGCAGCGGTTGCCACGGGATCGATCGCCGAGGCTCACCGCCGGCGATCCCTGCCCTGGTCGGCATTGAGGGGATTCTTACTGAACAGGAAATCGCTGGCATTATCCATCAGGGCAGAGGCCGCATGCCACCGTTCAGCAATTTGAGTGACGAGCAAGTGCAGTCCGTCGTGCGCTATCTGACCAAGGCGCCCCAGCAGCAGCAAAGGCCGATGAAGAAGGCGCCTAAGACTGCGTCAGGCGTGGATCCGGTTGCGGATGAGGGCGACACTGGCGGTTCCGCGAAAGACATGCCGTACAAGACGATTGGCTTTCGCCGCTTCACCGATCCAGACGGATACCCGGCTACGGCGCCGCCGTGGGGAACACTCAGCGCGATCGATCTGAATACGGGTAAATATCTTTGGAAGATTCCGTTTGGCACGTATCCCGAGCTCGTCGCTAAGGGGATGGCCGATACGGGTTCGGATAATTACGGAGGACCGGTGGTGACTGCCGGCGGTTTGCTTTTCATCGCGGCCTCGGTGTTCGATGCGAAGTTCCACGCGTACGACAAGAGCACCGGTAAGCTGCTATGGGAGACGGATCTGCCTTATGCCGGACTGGCAACACCCTCAACGTACATGGTGGATGGAAAGCAGTACGTCGTGGTGCCCTCAGGGGGTGGTCAATCCAGCAGAAAGCCTTCGGGTGGCATGTACATTGCGTACGCGCTTCCCTAAGCGGATCGCCCAATGTAGGACCTGTCAACAATCTGGCACTGATCGTGACTCACGAAGAGGCCCCTTGCCGGAAACACTTCTGGGCGGGTGCAGTGAATTCCCATATCTCCCGACTGGAAAGCGTCGTGAGATATGGGGACCCCGGTCCGTTGTCACGCACAGAATGCCCACCCGGTCGTATCGTTGACACTGAGCTCAGGGCATGTACATCGCATACGCGCTTTCCTAAGCGGATCGCCCAATGTCGGACCTGTCAACGGAATAGGGTGCCCCACATCTCGCTGGTTTTTCGCGAGATGTGGGAAGTGACAGCCCTCGGCCTGCAACTCTGACCGCAACCAGGCACTGATCAGGAGTCACGAGAAGGCGGACTCACGATAAGGGCTCTCGTGGGAAAAACACTTCCGATCGGGTGCAGTGAATTCCCACATCTCCCGACTGGAAAACGTCGTGAGATATGGGG
>CAZZVD010000252.1:0-7713 GCA_964657465.1 uncultured Acetobacteraceae bacterium
TCCGACACTGGTCTCAAGGTGTCGATCTTGTTGCACTTCGATCCTGAATCCGCCGACGTCGTGAGATATGGGGCACGGCGTTTCGTTGGGAGATCCACCATTTCAAATTGACGTGGTTCGTGTAAGTGGGACAGAACATCTGGCACATCTGATCTCTGGACCCGTTACCGGCTGGGGTGCCCCATATCTCACGACGTTTTCCAGTCGGGAGATGTGGGAATTCACTGCCTTCGACCAGTAACTCTCCCGCACCAAACCTATTCCGGCCGAAGTGAACGGGCCGGCGGGAGACGCAGCTCAGTGACTAGTCCCGTTCCCCGCAGGCAAGGCAAAAGCCACATAAGCTCCAGAGATAGGAGCCTGCGACGCGAGGTGCCCAGGAACATTGTGGGTGTAAGTCGTAGCCTGCGCCGCCGCGCAAAACACTACATACTCACGGCCACCCACTTCGTACACCGCCGGCATGCCCTCCAGGGCGGCATCCACCTGCGCTTCCCACAACACCTTCCCGGTTTCGGAGTCGATCGCGCGCACCATTCGGTCCCGTGTACCCGTGAAAATCAAGCCGCTGGCAGAAACTACCGGGCTCACCTTGGGAAATTGTGAGCCGGTGTCGTGAAAGCCTTTCGCTGCCAACTCCGGAACTACGCCCAAAGGAATCTTCCACCGGATCGTTCCGCTATTCAGATCAAACGCAGTTAAACTGGTCCATGGCGGAGTAATCACGGGCAATCCGCTGCGGGCAAACATGAAGCCAAAACTGCTTTTGTACTCTGCGTGCACCGGGTCTACGGGTTTAGACGCAGTGGCAGTTACCAATGTAACTTGTGGCGCTCGCTCCGGATGAGTCAGATACTCCACCAGGGAACTGACATCCATGTCGGATAGCTGTGAGAACGACGGCATGGGCCCTTGCCCATGTTGCATCACGCTTCGGATCTGCTCGCCCGAGAGCCGAGGCGCAATCCCCACCAGCGAAGGAATGGCCGGTGGCTTACCCGCGCGATCCGCTCCATGACAAAGGCTGCAGTTGCTGTTATACAAAGACCGCCCCCGCTCTTCCGCGGAGCCGCCCGAGGAGGCGGCTGCGCTGAGTTCAAGCTTGAGCATCGCCGGCAGGTCTTTCGACACAATGTATAACTCACCATTCTCCGGATTGACCGCAGCGCCACCCCAGTTAGCCCCGCCATTGTTTCCGGGCATCTCAACCGTGTCCCCCAGCCCTGGAGGCGTAAACAGTCCCTGGTTGTGAGCACTTAACATTTCACTGCGCAGTTGCTCCCGCTCCGCGGGTTCCAGATACGGGCTGAGGTCGTCAACCGTAAAAGACTGGCGCGCAAAGGGAGGAGGCTTGGAAGGGAAGGGTTGGGTCGGCCACGTCTCCTCGCCCGGCATATCTGACTTCGGTACCGGCCGCTCCTCGATGGGCCACAACGGCTCGCCGGTCTCACGATTGAAGACCCATACAAAGCCAACCTTCCCTGCCTGCGCGACTACATCGACTTTTTTGCCCTCGTGGAGAACTGTCGTCAGCATTGGAGTCGTGCCGTTGTCGTAATCCCAAATGTCATGGTGAACCATCTGGTAATACCAGATCAGTTTGCCCGTCCGCGCATTCAGTGCCAGCAGGCAATTGCCATACAGGTTGGCGCCGGGCCGATTGGCGCCGTAGAAGTTATATTTCGGACTGGCCGTCGGCACGAAAACCATGCCGCGCTGCTCATCGAGCGCCATGCCGCTCCAGTCGTTCGCGCCGCCAATCGTCTTCCACGCGTCTTTGGGCCAGGTCTCGTACCCGGGTTCCCCTGCGTGGGGAACCGTGTGGAAGCTCCACACGAGTCGTCCGCTGCGCACATCGTAAGCGCGGATGTCTCCCGGTCCCGAGTGGTACTCCTCGTTGGTTGCGGAGCCGAGGATCAAGAGGTTTTCAAAGACACGCCCGGGATTGTAGGACTGCACCAGGGTCAGGCTCTCTGCATCTCTCCCCAGCCCCGCGCGCAGATCCACCACGCCATGCTCGCCGAACTGAGTGATCGACCGTCCGGTACGTGCGTCTACTTCCTGCAGCTGGTTCTTTACGGAGAAGAGCAAGCGTCGATCGGTCCCATCCGCGCTTTGCCAGTAATCGAAACCGCGGTTGGTAATGAGCGTAGTCTGCGCATCCGTGGCGTGTGTCCAGAGTTCCTTGCCGGTCCCGGCGTCCAGCGCCACAATGGCATTGTTTTTCGCCAGGACATACATCGTTCCGTCGACTACCAGCGGATTGAACGCATACTTCCGGTCATCGCCGGTGCGGTAAGTCCAGGCGACTTTTAGTTTCGTAACGTTTGAGCGATTGATCTGGCTGAGGGCGGAGTACTGCGCTCCCTCCGGCGAACCGCCGTAGTTGCGCCAATCGCCATGATCATTCTTCGGATGGTCACCGATTGGATGAGCGCCCGGCAAAGCGGCTGCACCGCAGGCAAGCCCGATCGATAACCAGGTGATTAGGGCCGCAGCCGAAGAGAAGATGCGCCGGTTACGCGCTGGCGCGTTGTACTTGCCGGAGAACGCGTTCGAGATAAACCTTTTCCTTCCGCACATCTTCCACCTGGCCTGGACCTGACGTTTCCCGTTCAATGGAGATCGCGCCGCGATAACCAAGCTTATGAAGTTGCGTGAAGACTTTCGAGAAGTCGACCAGCCCGGTGCCGATCAGCACTTCTTCGCCAAGCTTGTCGGGGTTGGTCGGCCATTTGCCATCCTTGGCGTGAACGCTATGGATGTGGGGTCCCAGAATGTCGACCGCATCCACGGGATTTGCCTTGCCATAAAGGATGAGGTTCGCTGTATCGAGGCCGACTCCCAGATTCGGTTTATCCACATCCTTGATGGTGCGGGAAACCGTAGTCGGCGTCTCCTGGCCGGTCTCCATGAGAAACTTCTGCCCATTGCCGGCGCAGTGTTCCGCAATGTCACGGATCGCCGTCACTACTTCCTGATAAACAGGATTACCCGGGTCTTCGGGAATAAAGCCACAATGAGTTTGCACGTTGAGCACGCCGAGTGCCTTGCCAAAATTGGAAACCTGCTTCAGCGCGTTCACGCGCGCAAGCCGGGTGGCCCGCGGAACAATGCCGATTGTGGCCGGCCCGCCAATGAAGTCCCAGGTAAGCTTCCCCGGGCCGACTACCTCGACGGTCGTGGGCGTGATCCTCGCTTTGTGCAACTCAGCCTTCAGTTCGTCTGCCAGATCCTTCGTGAACTTGCCCAGGTAAGCGTCCAGCGACAGGAAACAAGTCGAGAAGCCCAGCGCTTTCACCCGTTGGATCGAGGCGTACGACCCGGGAGCCGGCGAGATGACCAGGCCCAGCGTCATCGGAGCAGGAACCGGAGCGGGACCAGCCTCCGGCGTAGCCGGGGCCGCAAAGCCAAGCCCTCTGCTAACGGGAAGCGAAGACAACAGCCCGGTGCATAAGGCGCCTTCAAGAAATTGTCTACGTCGGATAAAGCACCCCTTGGGCACTGCGAAGGACCGTTAAGTGAGTGGAGATTATGGCAACTCCCCCCTGCTGTCAAGATCAGGGGTACTGCGCAAACACCCATATTTCTTAGCGGGCAGAAAGGTCGCGGATCCAGATGTCTTTGAACTGCATATTGCCCTTGCCGCCGGCATGCAGTTGCAGTGCGATCTTGCCGTCGAAGGAGCTGGGTTTAGGATCGGTAAAGTCCACCATGGGAACGCCGTTCAAGCGGGAACGGTAGCGGTTACCGACGACCTCCACCAGGTAGTCGTTCCATTCGCCCATACGCACCACGCCTTCATTTTCCGGCGCCGGCCACACCACCCAGCCTCGTCCGTCTTCACCATAAACGCCGCCCGTATGGTGCATCATGGTGCAATCGATTTCAAACTGCATGCCTTGTGTGGTATCAACCGACCCTGGCTTGAAGCCAGTGTGGAAGAAAACCCCGCTATTGCCATCGCCCACACACTTGAAGCGCAACGAGAGCTGAAAGTCTTTGTAATCCTTCGCGGTTTCGAGATAGCCGTAGGCCGAGGTCAGTCCCTTGCCGTGCAGCAGGCCATCCTCAACTGTCCAGCTTTCGTTGCCCACCTTGACCCAACCATCCAGGTTGCTGCCATTGAACAACTGGATCCAATCGGTGCCCGGTACTTTGGCTTTCTCCTGTGCGTGAAGGGGACCGGCGAAGGCGGCGGAAAGCAGAATAGCGGCAAACAATGACGAAACGATCTTCCTGGACAGATCCATGCACATCTTTCTGAGGTGATGAGAATATTGGAAGTTGCGAGAAGTACTAGACGTGCGGCTAGTGTAATGCAGACGCGGGATTTAGGTGGGGAGAGTTCTTACCGAGGGGTCTGAAGGGGACGGAGTTGCCGGGTGAGACCTGTGAATTCCCACATCTCCCGACTGGAAAACGTCGTGAGATATGGGGCACCCCAGGTTGTTGCGGGTGCAGCTTGCTTTATTTGGCGCAGTCACTGCTTCGGGTGCCCCATATCTACCGACGTTTTCCAGTCGGGAGATGTGGGAATTCACAGATCTCGCCCGGCAACTCTGTCCCCATCAGAGATCTCCGGAAAAACAAGAACTTCTGTAAAGGATTTGGTGGAGGCGGCGGGAGTCGAACCCTTCTACACCCTTCAGAATCTGTAAGTTGCACATTCTAAGAGCGGAATGAAGTGCCAGCAGTCCATAAATGCCGCATCGATCGTACGCGTTTTCGTAGGCGGGCGGCCGAGATAAAAGCTAATAATTACGTCGGCGGTCACGGGCCAATCCGAAACCGTGGGATCTGATGAGGTCAGCGGCCTTCGACGAAGGTCAACTATCCAACCTTGCCTCGCGAATCTTCAACCGTCCCGTTCCAAGGTTCCTTCAAACCGGCACTATGAGTTTAAGAATCGGTCCCTCACCGTCGTCCAAAGGAGGGGCCGCATGGAGGAAGCTACTGAGACAGCGAATTCGTAATGGGCCCCCGGGTCTGCTCGAATGCGCACCAAGGGCGGGATTGCAGTGCGACAGCCACTTGGTAGTGGGCAGTGAGCCACCGATGGGCACGCGGATCGCACGTGGCAATCCAGGTCCCTGAGGGCAGGTCACTCCCCGGCACAACAACCCGCACGCGCATTCCCTGCGCGTCCTCAAGTTTGGCATAGAAATCCGCTTCAGGGCTGTAGTGGTCGAAGTCGCCGCTCTGATTGTCAATCATCGCTTCGCTTGAGCCTTCATCGAGCAAAATGAGATTGCGGGTTAGATTGCTATTACGGATCTCTTCGAGGAAGGGCCCATATCTGCCCCCCATGTAAGAGCTGGAAAGCTTCTTCTCTACGCCAAACTGGTAGTAATAGATAGCACCCAAGTTAGCGGTCGCGAAGATAGCTGCCACCGCAAGGTACGCGAGTCGCGGCTGAACGAATGCCCTGCGCACGTTCGCGCTGACGCAACCAAGCAAGACCATCAGAGAGGCCGAGTCCAACCGCTAAGGCGAGAAACGGGGTGGCAGGCGCCAAATACCAGAAGATTTTCGTTTGAGACTTGGTGAGCACTGCCAACAGCGTACCGGCGACAAATAGACAGAGTAAGGTCACGGAGCGGCGACGTCGTTCACGCCTGAAGAATGCACAAGCGACCAGCGGTAGCATTAGGAAGCCCGGCTCGAACTTGCCGGCCAGAACCCGAAAATAATAGAACGAACCGCCTGTGTGTTCTTCATTCACGGTGAGATAGCGCCCCGTGAATTCGTTCCTCCAAACGGCTGCGAGGTATCCAGGGTCAGCGCTTTCCCGGAGCGTGTAGTAGCTGCCGATGGCGAGCACCACTCCTAATAAGGTTAGCCACACGCACGGATCCCGTAAAAGGATATTCAGTCGGCGGCGAACAATCGTGTACAACAGCAAAGCTGGGAGGGCTAACGCACCACCTACGCCCTTGGTGAGCGTGCCTAGGGCAAGCGCCACGCCGGCGATGACGATCCATTTGGCCGGAGGGCGGCCTTGAGATTCGATATAGCGCCAGAAGGCCAGGGAGTAGGCCAACGTGAAAAAAACTATAAGGCTGTCGTAATCCCCCGTTCGGCCGGTGTGCCAGCCCACGAAGAGTGGGCTGGCCAGCAAGATTAACGCGGAGAAGAGGCCAGCGAGCCGGTCACGCAGCCAGATGCGGGCGAAGAAGAATACCAAGAGGACGCTGAATGTCGCTGCTGTGATCGAAGGAAGGCGGACAGCCAAGAGCGGGGGTAAACCGATGCGGAGACAGACGGCAATAAGCCATATTAGTAGGGGAGGCTTCGTGCTCCAGTGGTCAGCCGCCCCATGAAAGCGCGTGACTAATGAAAAGCCCGTGTTACTCATCTCCAGGGCGTTGTTGGCATTTCGGCTCTCGTCCCAAATCTGCATGGGAACGGCGCTATTGCGCAACAGAAAGACCAGCGCGGCAAGCAGTAAAACCAACCCTATACAAGCTGAATCCTCCAACCGATTTCGATGCTTGGCTAACAAAAAGCGGATCATCATATCCCCTAAAAAATAATGTGCACGAGCCATTTCACCTGCCTACCGGATAGAACAAGACAGCTTACTTACCTAGTCCCATCAGTAGGTGCATAGATTTGCAAACTGCGTGAGATCGTAGAGCCTCCATTCCGCAGGGATCTCTAACGAAGAGTTCTCTTTACCTGGCACGCGCGACTGAGTGGTTTATCGGTTAAAGGGCTGCCTTCATCAAGCAGCGGGGGGCAGGTAGATGCCGATCACAAGCAAGTTTTCAAATTGTTTTATCAGGCCCGAAATGAAATTACTTGCGCCGACGCGAGGGCCTTCCCCCTTCACCTGCAAGATGCCCGTTGCTCTTGTTCAGGAAGCCTCCATCCGGTGCTGGGCGAGAAGAGACTTAGCGCTGCCTTGGAATGTATGGTTTTGGTCTTGTTGACACAGATCTTACCCGGCAGAACTTCTGTGGATAAATTGATGAAGGCAGCGGGACTCGAGCCCGCGCAGATAAGACCTTCCGGACGTTGTGCGAGGGATTGCAAACGCACGAACCAGGACTGTTACAGATCCGCGTGGACCGCGACTTTGATTCGATCCGCCAGGATCCGCGCTAGTCGAACTGGTTCGCAGGATCGGGTTTCCGAACGAGAGTGAAAACGGGAGATAAAGATCCCGCCGCTTTCGCGTCCCCGAAACTTACCAGCGAGCGAGTCAACGAAGTGGTCCGCAATCACCTGAGATGGCAGACCCGGCCATCGGCCAATATCAGGTTATGGACACCGGTTTTATCATTGCGAATCGCCAAGACGTCTGCTACGTGCTCTAGCGCGGGGCCCAGGGCTAACCCTGGATTTCTCACCAGTACTGATTGATGCGACAGGTTGAAGGGAGCGCTTAGCCTGTTGCTGTGTTTTGGCTTGTGGCTTTGCGCGTTAGGGTAATGTTTGGTGTGCGACGACATGTTTTGCGGGTTAGCTAGCCCCCAAATTTGTCATCCCTCGACTGCGTTGCTAATGAACAAACTGGGAAAGCGCTCTGGACGAGGGGCCAAATGTCCCCCACTCAAGCCAAACGCGGCTTGAATGGGCCACTCTACAGTTGTTAGGGTCCGATCAGTCGCCACTCAGGAGGATCTGCTCCCTGCCCGCATCCAGAAAAGCCGAGGGTGGCCCACTCAAGCCGCGTTTGGCTTGAGTGGGGGACATCCTGCTCCGCTC
>CAZZVD010000253.1:0-1824 GCA_964657465.1 uncultured Acetobacteraceae bacterium
GTCGTATTCAACCCACGTACGCCGGAGTCGGCGAACATGGGGCACCCGTCCAGGGAGTAGGGCATTGTGGTCGGAAGCTGAGGGTTGTGGTGAGAAATCCAGACTAAAATCAGCGCATGAGTAGTCAGGCGAAGTCAGTGGTAGCGACGGAGAAGGCGCCGGCGGCGATCGGGCCTTACTCGCAGGCAGTGCACATCGGTGATCTGGTCTATACCTCGGGCCAGATCCCGCTCGACCCGGCGACTGGTCAGTTGGTCGATGGCAGCATCCGGGAACAAACAATCCGGGTGCTGGAGAACTTGAAAGCCGTGCTGGCCGCAGCCGGTACAGACCTTCACCGGGTGCTTAAGACCACAGTGTTTCTTAAGAACATGAGTGACTTCGCCGGGATGAACGAGGTCTACGCCAACTACCTGGCGCCTGAGGGCGTGGTGGCTCGGGCTCGATCGACAGTAGAAGTCGCGCGTTTGCCCAAGGACGCCCTGGTGGAGATTGAAGTAATTGCCCAACGGTAGAGGCTTGCGTCTTTACACTCACCACAGCATCGAAAGATCGAACCAGCCAGGAGTCAAGACGATATGGAAAATCAGGTAGAACCCAAAGATAAAGTAGAGAAAACCGACGCGGAGTGGCGCTCGGAATTGACGCCAGAGCAGTATTACGTGATGCGGCAAAAGGGGACGGAACCGGCATTCTCTGGTGCGCTCTATCGCAACCATGCCGATGGCGTGTACCGCTGCGGCGCCTGCAACGCTCCGCTGTTCAGTTCGGATACCAAGTTCGAGTCAGGGAGCGGGTGGCCGAGCTTCTCCGTACCGGCCAATGCGGCTGCTGTGAAGCTGATTGAAGACAAAAGCCACGGCATGACGCGGACGGAAGTGGAATGCGCGCGCTGCGGCGCACACCTGGGACATGTATTCCCAGATGGTCCGGGGCCGGGTGGCCTGCGCTATTGCATCAACTCGTTGTCGCTTGGTTTTGATCCCAAAACGTCCGGGACCAAGGAGTAAGCAGGGGAGTAAGTACGGCGGCAGACCGGGCCGGGCAGTGCTCGGCCCCGGGTTACGCCTTTGAAACCTTACCGGCCTTGATGCAACGGGTGCATACGCGAATGCGCTTGTGACCGCCAGCGACCTGGGCCTTTACCGGACGCAGGTTGACGTTCCAGCGACGGCGGGAAACGTTGTGGGCGTGCGAGATCTTGTTACCGAACTGCGGACCCTTGCCGCAGAGTGTGCAAATCTGTGCCATGACGAACTCCAACGTAACTTTTTCGCTGAACCATGCGGTTGTCTTTGTCTGGGTACAAGCTATCGAAGAGGGCGATAGCTATGGTCACCACAGGACGGATACACGCACCAAACCCGCGAGCTTCTAGTATAGCTGCATGGCCAGCAGCCGACAACCGGTAACCACGCACGGCTATACGCAGGCGCCTGCTTCGTTTCGTGCTCCCCGGTCCGTCTTCTGGGTCGCCTTCCTGGTACGCGTCCTCTATTTGACCCTGGCCCACACTTATCGGATCCACGCCTGGGACGATCACATGTTGTTTGGTGAGGAAATGGGCCGGGTGGCGCGGGCGCTGGCTACGGGCTTCGGTTTTTCTGATCCGTTCCGAGGCCACACCGGACCCACAGCGTGGGTTGGCCCGCTATTTCCCTTGGTTCTGGCGGCGGTCTTCAAGCTGTTTGGCGTGTTTTCGCCCTTCTCGGCCTGGACGATTCTGGTTATCAATAGCCTGTTTTCCGCCCTGACAGCCCGCACCATCTGGGAAATCGGTGCCCGCTGCTTCGATCTGCGCGTGGCCCGCTGGTCCGCGTGGAT
>CAZZVD010000253.1:1924-7657 GCA_964657465.1 uncultured Acetobacteraceae bacterium
AGGAACTGGCGCGCATTCCACCGCTTTGTGCCCACCCGGGGGAACTTTGGCGCCGAGTTGTACCTGGGCAATGGACCGGGGGCTACCGGGCTGTTGATGGAATACGACCACCCCATCCAGGCGCCCGATCAGCTGCGCTTGTACCGGCAGATGGGCGAGATCGCTTATTCCAGCATGCGCGGCAAGCGGGCCATGGCGATCATCCGTGCCAATCCGGAAGTTTTCGCTCGCAATACCTTGCGCCGGGTGTTCTTTTTCTGGGGCGGGGTGCCTCATCCGGACAGCAAAACCGCCTGGGTGGAATACAGCCGCAGTCTGAACTTCGTGTTCGCCAGCGTCTGCGGGTTGATGGGCCTGGCCCTGGCTCTGTGGCGCAGGGCGCCTGCCGCCGGGCTGTTTGCCTGGGCCTTTTTACTGTTGCCGCTGGTCTACTATGCCGTGGCTGCCCATGCGCGGTTCCGGCATCCGCTGGAGCCGCTGCTAGTGGTGCTTGGCGTTTACCTGTTTCAGTCTGCGGAACGGCCCGCGCCCGCGATTTGATCCGCCTCCCATTGACCAAAACTGGCGGGAAACGTAAACTTAAAAAGCTTGGGACCCAAGCTACGCTCCATTGTCTGTTGAGCGCTGCCAGGGTCGTTTGGTGCGGTCTTGCTCACCCGGTTACAGGGTTTGAGCATATTCAGCAATCCAGTCTTTGCCCCAGCCATTTCGAGGACGCTGCGTCGTGGCGTTTGGAGGATTTATGTACGCGGTGATCCGCACAGGTGGTAAGCAGTATCGCGTCGCCCCCGGCGATGTGCTCAAGATTGAACGGGCCGTGGGCGATAGCAACAGCACGGTCGAGTTCACCGACGTTTTAGCCTTCACCGACGGTCAGTCGCCGTTAGGCGTGCCCTCAGGCGCTAAGGTGCTGGGCACCGTGGTCAGCGAAGGTCGCGGCGAGAAGATTCTGGTCTTCCATTTCAAGCGCAAGAAGCAGTACAAGAAGCTGCAAGGTCATCGCCAGGACTACACCGAGATTCGCATCAACAGCATCGAGGCCAACGGGTTCACCTACGGCAGCGAAGCGCGCAAGGCATAGTAGCTAGACACATTTCTGCTCGCGAAGGATAAGCAATGGCACATAAAAAAGGCTTAGGCAGTTCTAAGAACGGTCGCGATTCCAATGCCCAGCGACTGGGCGTGAAAATCTTCGCCGGCCAGGTAGTGACGGGTGGCACGATCATCGTGCGCCAGCGCGGCACCAAGCACAAACCCGGCCTGAACGTCGGGCGCGGAAAAGACGACACCCTCTACGCGGAGATCGCCGGCAAGGTGAACTTTGTCGACCGGGGCAGAACAGGACGCTTCGTCACCGTGGAACCAGTCGAAGTTGAAGTTGTGGCCGTCACGAACTAGCTAGCTAGTCACGCGTCAGTCCGCTCTCCGCAAACAGTAAAAAGCCACAACGGATGCCGTTGTGGCTTTTTGCTGTTTGTTCTCTGAAGGTTAGCTGGCGATGTGAAGCGAGTTCTTGATCAGGATGCGGTCCACAACCTTCTCCACATCCTGCAGGAAGAAGTTGCTGGCTGGCACTGCAACCGGTGGTGATACCCGGGGTGCACTCTGCCCCAGAGCGATAGCGACCTCGTTCCAGCGAGCCAGAGGTGACGCAGGATTGAGGACGGCGGCCCGGCGAACCGGCTCGCGCTGCAGAAAGTAAGCTGACCAGACTGAGAGCGTAATCAGGCTGGCAGTGGTCGTAATCACGCTGACGGTGGAGCTCATGATGCTGTGGCCGGGATGCATGAACACTGCGGAGACGATCAGGTCGCTGGCCGACATAATGCCAAAGCCGAAACTGATGCCGAATACGCGGCTGCGGTAAGAAAGTCCAAGTTTGCCGGCTGCCACAAGCAGGAAGAGCAGGAGGCTGAAGATAAAGATGCTCTCGCACCGCATCGCTTGCGCCACCAGGGACAGTACCAGGCGGCTGCCTTTACCACCCGGGGTCAACATAGCCGCGGCAGCGGCAACAAAGGAGATGCAGGCTACCCACCGGAAGGAGATGGTGCCCAGCCACTTGAGGCCCGGAAACGGATCCATGGAAGACTGAAACATTTCCTGGATAACCAGGAACACGATCACGGCGCCGGCAATGTAGCTGAGCCAGTACGAATAGAAGTACCAGGCATAGGCGGCCTGGGCTCCTATGGGAAGCACGCGGCGGATTTGCAACAGGAAGTGCAAAACCACGGAGGAGCCGAGCCGGAGAGATATGTAGGCGAAGAGCGCCGGGAAGCGCCGCTGTTCGCGGGACCTAAGTAGCGCAATCATGGCGAGAATCATGAGGACCGGTTCTGCCACGTACAAGCTGGTGAGTGCTACGCTCGTCATCACAACACCCCTTCCGAGTCTTGAGAATAGCTCGAATCGGGGTACGCCTCAACCGTAGAAAACCCTGTAGCCTAGCACTTTTGTGCTAGTCATGCATAGTTTGAGTACTAACGGCGATGCGTTAGTACCCAATTATTCGCTCTTCAGGGGGCAACCGGTATCTGGCGCGCAATTCGGCACTGGCATTGACGTAGAGATGCTCATGTTGTGCGAAGCATTGCTGGGTTCTGTGAGGTTGGTAGTCAACGCGCGTGCCATGAAGCCTGCGAAAAAGATCGAGAAGATAGAAGCGTGAACGGCGAGTTTCATTTTTTAGGTTACCTCCGGTAATTTGATTTTCGATTATTGTGGAACATCGATACAAGCCGGAGTATATTCCGGCCGATTCCCAAGCCCAATCCGAAAGCACTTAATTAGAGGGTATCTACTGCGGATATTACCGGAGTACCCTTACGGCCAACTTAGGGTAACTCTAATTGTGGTTACCCTAGGGAAAGAGAAGTGGCAAGACGGTCACGCAAGTACTGACACATTCGGGTTAGCTCATGTCGGGCTCCCTTCCTAAGCGACAGCGTGTTTCTGTCCTGTTTTTGCACCTGCCGGTCGCCTGCAGGCCTGAAAAGCGGCCTGCAGGCGTGGTAAACTTAGAGCAGTCAAAGTGCTGTCAAACCCTGCACTTTCAAGGTTTTATTTACATTCGGCCGCTTCCGGCCGACAGCCATCACCAGAGTTTGCCGCCCGGAGTTGCATGTCCACGAAAGAAGTTGCTTTGCCCGCCGCCATTCCCCCTGCCTCCCTTCGCGACCCTGCTCCGGAACGCACCTACACCGGGGACAACATCAAGGTGCTCGAAGGCCTGGAGGCCGTCCGTCTGCGCCCGGCGATGTATATCGGGTCGACCGGCGAGCAGGGCCTGCACCACCTGGTCTACGAAGTGGTCGACAACTCGGTAGACGAAGCCCTGGCCGGGTATGCAACCCGCGTCGATGTCACTATTCATATCGATAACTCGATCACGGTAACGGATGACGGCCGGGGTATCCCGGTGGACGAGATGGAGGTTCCCGGCGGCGAACGAATGCCTGCCCTGCAGGTGGTTCTTACCAAGCTGCATGCCGGGGGCAAGTTCGATGCTTCTACCTACAAGGTGTCCGGCGGTTTGCACGGGGTCGGTGTTTCCTGCGTGAATGCCCTGAGCGAAGAGCTGGATGTCGAAGTCTGGAAGGATTCGCATACCTACGAGCAGACCTATGCCAAGGGCCTGCCGATGACCAAGCTCAAGCAGACTGGCACCACTAAAAAGAGGGGCACAAAGATCCGCTTTCTGCCAGACAGGACCATCTTCACGGTCGTCGAATACAACTTTGACACGCTGGCACAGCGACTGCGGCAACTGGCGTTCCTCAATAAAGGTCTCGAGATCAACCTGACCGATGAACGAGCAACCGACCCGAAGACCGGCGAAGCGAAGCGGTCCGAGTTCAAATACGCCGGCGGCATCGCCGAGTTCATCCGGCATCTGAACCGCGGCAAGCAGGTACTCCATGAGAAGCCGATCGTCATGGAGTCTTCCCGTGACGGCATCGAACTCGACATCGCGCTGCAGTACAACGACACCTACTCCGAAGTGGTGTTCAGTTTTGCGAATAACATCAACACCGTCGATGGGGGAACCCACCTCTCCGGCTTCCGCACCGCGCTGACACGGACCATCAACACGGCCGGGCAGCAGATGGGATTGTTTAAGGATGTGAAAGAGAATCTTTCGGGCGACGACGTCCGTGAGGGACTGGTCGCGGTGGTCAGCGTGAAGCTGCCGCAGCCACAGTTTGAAGGGCAGACCAAAGGCAAGCTCAATTCCGATATAGCGGGCACGGTCCAGGCCTTCGTGAACGAGCGGCTGGGGATGTTCTTTGAGCAGAACCCGCCGATTGCCAAACGGATTATTAATAAAGCAATCGAAGCAGCACGCGCCCGCGAAGCCGCCAGGAAAGCGCGCGATCTCACGCGTCGCAAAGGTGCGCTCGACGGCGGCGGCCTGCCGGGCAAACTGGCTGATTGCAGTGAACGTAACCCTGACCGTTGCGAGCTGTACCTGGTCGAGGGTGAATCCGCCGGTGGGACCGCCAAGCAGGGCCGGGACCGCAAGTTTCAGGCGGTTTTGCCCCTCAAGGGAAAAATCCTCAATGTGGAGAAGGCCCGCTACGACAAAATGCTGGGTCACGAAGAAATCCGAGCCATGATCACCGCCCTGGGTTGCGGGATCGGCAAGGATGACTTCGACCCCTCGAAGCTGCGCTACGGCAAGATCATCCTGATGACTGACGCCGACGTAGACGGTTCGCATATCCGCACCTTGCTGTTGACCTTTTTCTTCCGTCATATGGTCGAACTGATTCGCCGCGGCAATGTGTATATTGCGCAACCGCCGCTGTATCGCATTAAGAAGGGCAAATTCGAGCAGTACATCAAAGACGACCGCGAGTTCGTCAAGGTGATGATCAAGCGCGCTGCCGATGGCATGGTCATTCGTTTCGGCACGGAAGGCAAACGGCTGGAGAGCGGCTCGTTGACCCGCTTCATGAGCCAGCTGAATGACTACCTGGGTGTGTTTGAGAAGGCCAACAAGCACATGCGGAACACCACCGTGACGGAATTGCTGCCCCGGCTGGAGCTGATGAAGCGGAGTGACTTCGAGGGCGAAGGCAAGGTGCCTGCCAAGCTGGCCAAATTGCACGCGGAGCTGGTGAAGATGTCCAAGGGCAGCGAGTTCAAGGCAGTCACCGCCCCGCAGTATGAAGAAGAGCATCGCACCTGGTTTGTCAGCTTTACCGATAGCCAGGCTGCCGTGCGCCGGATTGATTGGACGCTGGCGTCTTCGCCAGAGTTCCGGCAGATGATGACCAAGTACAGCCTGATCCGCGAAGAACTGGTCGGTCCCTACGTGATCGAGTACTCCAAGGCGACTGAGACCGAAGAGGTGGAAGCCGAGGCCGGGGCGGCCGAGGGAACGACGGCAGCCAAGCCGAAAAAGGCGAAGAAGCCTGTTCCGGAACCTGTCACCAAACAGACTGCTCGCGAGGTGTTTGAGCACGTGATTGAGCAGGGCCGGCGCGAGTACGATGTGCAGCGCTATAAGGGGCTGGGAGAAATGACTTCGACGCAGTTGTGGGAGACCACGATGGATCCCGACCGGCGTACCCTGCTGCAGGTGAAACTGGACGACCTGGTGGAAACCGAGCACATCTTCAGCACGCTGATGGGCGAAGACGTTGCCGAGCGGCGGAAGTTCATCGAAGACAATGCGCTCGACGTGAAGAACCTGGATATCTAAAACCTGACTACCGTCGTCCAGGG
>CAZZVD010000254.1:0-7620 GCA_964657465.1 uncultured Acetobacteraceae bacterium
GCCATCCAGCGTAGGTTCATCACACCGCCTCCGCACCATTTTAGGGGACACGCGGGCAAAGCGCGGAGCGCGGACGCAGCTTCACTTACCGCCGGCACTGCTCCGCTCGGCTTTTTCCTTTGCCCGATGGTACTTCTCGAGCAACCGCCGGCCCTTCGCCGCAAGACGCTCCGCCGCCGCCATCGTCTTCGGCACCGGCTCTCCCCACGCGTGCGCCGAAAGCGCCAGCCGCGTCGGCTTGCCATCTTTCTCCATCGGCCCACGCGGATGCGTGAAGTGGCGGGTGAGAAACGAACCCTTCCGTTTCATCTTGTCTGGAGTGTCGGCCGGCCCCTGCACACCAGGGCGCAGATGCGACCCAGCTTTCTCGTTAAACGCTTTGCGGCCGGCCGCTGTAAGACCGCCCCTGGGGTCTTTCAACGCGGCTTTCTTACCAGCCGTCTTCGTGGCAGATTTTTTCGTTGCACTCATACGCCTATAGGAGAACAACCATCGCGCCCGCGCTGCCCGCCCAAGCCATGCCCTTGCAGCCGCATCAAACCCGGCCCAAAAACCAACGGGGAAATGCGGCTCACGCCACATTCCCCCGGGGGAAACTAGGAACAGCTTACGATTCCCGACGAACTCAGTAACCGAGAAATTTGCCCATGGTGCCGTAAGTGGGCTCGCGCTTTTCCTGAATTTCAAGTTGGACCGGCGTGTCCTGCCAACGTCCATTTGATTCCGTCTGCACTGGCTTTTTCGCAGCAGTCGTGTGGGCCGGATGACCTCTTTCCGCCCAGTTCCCGATCGCCGTCACGATGCGCGCCGCGGCCAGCCGCCGGGAAGAGCCATCGCCCTTCTTGCCACCCTGAAACTCGCCCAGCGGCTGGGGGGCATGCCCATCTTCCAGGGCCGCCAGAGACCACCCGCCCTCAGGCAGCGGAGACATGACGAAAATCGTCCGCTGACTGCGCACGATAAACTCCATCGTGGGCTGCCCATCCTGAATGTCCAGCCGTGGATCCAGTTCCAACTTCTCTTTGCTGGTGAAGTCGAAGGCGGATTCGATCTGAGAGGAGAGCTCAAGCAACTTGATCTCCCGCTCTTTCTCCAGAATCCGGTCACGCTCTTCCGCAATCCGGCGATCGGTCTCGACCACCAGCTTGCGCGCCTGCTCAAACATGTCCAACAGCACTTGCTCCATGCCATGACCCTCGGGAGCAGTATGCTGTCTAAGAGATGTAGGCGGCCATACAACTATCTGAGTAGCGTGCCGAAATGCAAACGCTAGTACCGCCGCCGGTCGCGGTTGCCGCCGCCGCCGCTACCGCCCCCGCCGCTGCGGCTCTGCCGGCCGCCACCAGCACCGCCACCGCCCTGTTTGGGCTTGTAGCAGCTTTTGCAGTAGACCGGGCGATCGCCGCGCGGTTCAAAGGGAACCGTGGTCGTTTGCCCGCAACTGGCGCAGATGACCGTCGTCCCGGAACTCATCCCGGCCCCGGCCCCGACGCCCGCGTTGTAATGCCCGCCGTCATGCTGGCCCTGGGACGAGCTATATCCCCCGCCTCCCGCGCCAGCGCCGGCATTCGCACTTTGTTTCGCCTGGCGGCAGGGTTTGCAGCGTCGCGGGGATGAGTAGCCACGCTCCTGGAAAAACTGCTGTTCGCCTGCCGTAAATACAAACTCCTGCCCGCAGTCACTACACATCAACATCTGGTCGCTGCCGCTCATGGCTTCGCCCCTTTCGGCGTTGGTTGCGAACCCCGCACGCGCATGCGGAATGGTACACGCAAATCCTCCCGCATCGCACGCGTCTTTCTACGCACTTCACCAGTTGCACCATGCACTGGGCAACGCGCGGGGTAAACTCAATCTGGGGCTGTTTGTGGGAGGGGAAAGATGAAGAAACGATCCATGCTGGCGCTGCTTTTCCTGCTGTGCGCCGCCATCCAGATGCCAGCCAAAGAACTTGGTTGGAAAGACCTCTTCAACGGTCACAATCTCAAGGGCTGGCAGCATGTCGGCCCTGGCGGCTTTACCGTGCAGAATGGCCTGCTGAAAACACAAGGTGGCATGGGGCTGCTGTACTGGGGGGCTGGCCCTGTTGCTGACTGTGAAATCAAAGTTGTGTACAAAATGGAGCACGAAAACGACAACTCGGGCGTCTTCATCCGCATACCCAGCCAGCCGACGGACCCCTGGATGGCGGTTAATTCCGGATACGAAGTCCAGATCGACAATCACCCCGAGCGCGGCAACGAGGATGACACCCACGTCACGGGCACTCTCTACTCGATGACAACGCCCAAAGCCAAGCCAGGAAAGCCTGGACCCGAGTGGAACACCATGGTGATTCGCATCGAGGGCAACCGCACCCAGGTCTTCGTCAACGACGTAAGAGTCACCGACTACACCGAGGGCCAGCCGGTTCCGGAGAAGAAACTGCCCTTTGAACCGACCCGCGGCGTCCGCCCCGAACAAGGTTGGATCGGCCTGCAGAACCACAGCGATAAAGACGTGGTGTACTTCAAAACCGTGGCGATCCGGGTGCTGGGTTCGGAGCAAGGCTACCTGCCCTAGCAAAAATTGGGGCAGAGATTAGGTTAGGAATGTTCCCCAATTGTTGCCACTGGCTTCGAAAACAGCGGCAGTCACAAACATACAAACTCTGTTACTTGTTAAAACACGAAATCAATCGCCACCCATAGCCCCAGCTACATACCATCATAGTTAGGACCACCGCCACCCTCGGGGGGAACCCAGGTGATGATCTGGTAAGGGTCCATGATGTCGCACGTCTTACAGTGCACACAGTTTGCAAAGTTCACATGTAACTGCCTGCCCGCCTCGCCTTCGACCATCTCGTACACCGCCGCAGGGCAAAAATGCTGGCAGGGATTCCCGAACTCCTGTGTACAGCGGCCGTTACAAATATTGGTATCGCGGATCACCAGGTGTATCGGCTGGTCCTCTTCGTGGCGCGTGCCCGAGTGGTAGACGTCAGTCAGCTTGTCAAAAGTAAACTTGCCATCGCTCCGGGCCGGGCCCAGCACAGCCTCGCGACCGTAGGTTGAGCGATCCACCGCGCCCAGTTGCCGCATATCCAGGTAACCGGCATGGTTACGTAAATCAGGGCCGAAGCTCTTACCTCGCAGCAGTTGCTGTACCCCGCTGTGAAGAATGCCGGAAGGCAATCCACGAGCAAAGCCCTGATGAAAGTTGCGCACCGGATAGAGCTCTTCTCTGATCCAGCTGCCATCCACCCGGCTCTGATAGCGACTGAGCGCCAGTTGCGAAAAGTCTCCCACCAGCAGGGAATCAAAGGCTGTCTCGGCTGCCAACATACCACTCTTGATCGCGAGATGGATTCCCTTGAGCCGCTGCGAATTAAGAAAGCTGGCGGAGTCGCCCAGAATCATCCAGCCCGCTCCCGACAACTGCGGCATGGTGAGCCAGCCGCCATAAGGCAGGCTCTTAGCCCCATAGCGCACCATGCGGCCACCCTCCAGCAAGGGCCGTACCAGCTCATGCTGCTTGAACGACTGAAACACATGATGCGGATCAAGCCGGGGATCATCGTAATCAAGCCCGACGACGTAGCCGATCGATACCAGCGTGTCGGATATCCCGTAAATCCACGCCCCGCCGTACTCTTCCCAGCTCAGCGGATAGCCCAGCGTGTAAATCACCTCGCCCTTGCTGACCCGGCCGGCAGGGACCTCCCACAGTTCCTTCACTCCCAGCCCATACGTCTGCGCGTGCTCCGGATCCTCCAGGTGAAAGCGCTCAATCAATTGCTTACTGCACGAACCGCGAGCGCCCTCGGCCAGGATCGTAATCTTCGCTTTCAGTTCGTAGCCTGGTTCAAAGTTCGCCTTGGGATCGCCCTGCTTGTCCACACCTTTGTCATCGGTCAATACGCCGGCCACGCCGTCATCGTTGAACAACAACGCGCTTCCGGCAAAGCCGGTAAATATCGTGATCCCGGCAGCCTCCACCTTGGCTGCCAGCCACTTCACAAACTTGTTGATCGAGATAATGTAATTGCCATGGTCGCGCAGAGGCGGCGGCACCACGGGAAACTTGTACTGGCCTTTTTCCGTGAGGTAATAAACCGACTCCTTAATGACTTTGGCATCGATCGGCGCCTCATCTTCAAAGCCGGGCAACAACTCGCTCATCGAACGAGGGTCAAGCAATGCGCCGGAAAGGCAATGCTGTCCGGCTTCGCGGGCCTTCTCCAGCACGTAGATATTTTCTTTGGAAACAGGCGGCAGGGGAGAGCCGGTAATGGCCAGCTTGTCGTTGTGCGCATCGATCAGCTGGGAAAGCCGCAGGGCACACGCCAGACCAGCCACGCCGCCGCCGATGATGACTACATCCGCCTCCATCTGCGGCCGTTCAATGCCCTCGATTGGTTTACGGAATTGCATCATGCTGAGGTGACTCGCGTCCGGATACTCAGGCCCGCGCCTTCTTGATCTCTTCTGTCAGCGCTGGCACGACATCGAACAGGTTGCCGACGATGCCATAGTCCGCAATCTCGAAGATCGGAGCTTCCACATCCTTGTTAATGGCGACGATGGTGCGCGCACCCTTCATGCCGACAATATGCTGGATGGCTCCGCTGATGCCCAGCGCAATGTAGAGCCGGGGTGCAACCGTCTGGCCGGAACTACCGATCTGCCGCTCCAGTGGCAACCAGCCGTTGTCACAAATAGGCCGGGAAGCCGCCAGTTCGCCGCCCAAGGAAAGGGCGAGTGCCTCAGCCATGGCGACGTTCTTCTGTTCCTTGATACCTCGCCCAATCGCCACGATCACTTCCGCCTGCGACAGATCGACCGCCTGCTTTGCTTCCTGAAACACTTCATGCGGCGTGATGCGCAAAGCTTCGGGAGCAGTCGCTTCCACCGACTCCACATGGGCGGAACCAGTCTCGGCCTGGTCTGCGCGAAACGTTCCAATCTGCACCGTCGCCATCCACGGTGCTTCGCCCGCGAAGGAAACATCCGCGACAAATTTTCCTTGAAACATCTGGCGGGTAAACAACAGCTTGCCATTCTCGTACTTATGCCCAACCGCGTCGGAGATCAGGGTACGGTCCAGGGCCAGGGCCAGCCGGGGTGCGAAATCACGAACCTGGTAGGTGTGCGGAAACAGCACCAGCGTGGGCTGCCGGGCGGCAATGAACTGCTTCAGCGCATGTACGTAGCCATCGGAGGTGTAGTTCGCCAGGAAGGGCGCCTGGAGGTCATAGACGGTGCCCACCTTGTAGCCCGCCAGGGCCTGCGCCAGGGCGCCGGTATCTCTACCAGGCAACACCACATCCACTGGCCAGCCTGTTTCTTTACTAATCGCCTGGGCACCTGCAAGGGTCTCGAGAGAAACGCGGTTCAGCTTACCGTCTCGCTGCTCCGCAACCACCATGATCCGTTCTGCCATCGATCCCTTTGCCTTACCGTACGAAAACCCAGATCCGGCAAAACCAGACCTGGGTCAATTCTTCCGTTCAGAGAGAAAACTAAAACTCTGGTGTGCCCCGACGCATATAGGCGCCAGCTCCGCCCGCAAACATCGAGATCAACACCGACAGAGCAAAGTAGTAAACGATGGGATGAGCCCACCCTGGGGAATAGGTCATGTCCTGCACTACCCATAGCAGCAGAACGGTCGCGATTATGCCGAACTGGCCGGCGATGACCATCAGCATAAAACCGCGATTCCGGCGTTTATCCAGACTCTCCACCTCGCGTGGGGTCAGTACTCGTTCTTCAATCGGCAGATACATGTTGGCCATGCGGTACCCTCGAGCGCGTTTGCTTAACACTGAATTGTACGAGATGGGCAGCCGGCGGCGAAAGTGCCAGCTAAATCACTCGTGCGTTGTTCTTCAATTGTTCCACCAGCTTGCGTGCCGCTTCCGCCGGCGTCCCGGAAAGCATTTCGGTCTTCTTCTGCTTGACGGGGAGATACAGGCGTTCGATCTGCTGCTGGTTCTTGCTCAACTTCGGTTCCACTTCCGCCCAGGTCACTTTGCGCAGTGGCTTGAGCCTGGCCTGTTTGATGCCGATCAGGGTGGCATAGCGCAGCTTGTTGATGCCGCTCTGGATCGTGAGCACGGCAGGCAGGGCCAGATCGACATGCTGATAGTAGCCGGCTTCTAATTCGCGCTTCAGGCGCAGCCCACTCTCGGTCTTCTCAATCCCTATGATGATGGTGGCGTGTGGCCAGCCCAGGACTTCGGCCAGCAGAACCCCGGTCTGGGCATGACCAAAATCGTCCGACTGCAGCCCGGTAAACACCAGATCGAAAGACTCGCCTGCCACTGCCGCGGCCAGTGCACGAGCCATGTTCGCGGCATCCAGTGCGGCGAACCGATCGTCTTCCAGGTGGATCGCCCGATCAGCGCCCTTGGCCAGCGCTTCCCTTAACACCTGCTGCGACCGTGCCGGACCGGCGGAAATCACGACCACTTCGCCACCGTGCTTTTCTTTCTGGCGCAGCGCTTCTTCCAGGGCGTAGGCGTCCGGTTCGTTCACTTCATAAGACACGTCTTCACGAATCCAGGTACCGACTTCGTTGAGTTTGAGGGGCGCATCCTTTTGCGGCACCTGCTTGATGCAGACCAGTATTTTCATGGCCGGGCTAAATGAATGCTACCGTTTGCAGGCTTGAAACTTCAAAGCGCTTACGGCAGCGAACATTCTTGCAGCCGACCTGATCATCCTTGCGCACCATGTACGATTGCGCCTTGGCAAACCGCGCGCGGTCTCGCTCATCCGGGCGCCCATTCAATTGCGCTTTCTTGCGACGCACCAACCAAGCAACTTCATACTCTTCGGCCTTACCGCAGTGTGGGCAGGTCAGCGTATGTTTCCGCTGTTCCGATTTCTCTTCGAAGAAATCTCGCTCTTCCATGGCCTGGGATCCTTTCTACCGGCGCCACCGGAGTGGTGCCGCAAAGAAAAGTATTCCATACTTGTCTCGATGGCGAAAAGGAAGCGGCGGCCGGAGAAGTTCTCAACTGTAAAGGCTGTCAAACTCAATGCGCGGGAGCGGGTCGGCCAACCCAGGCCGGAGCGCGTGATTGAAGACGATCAGAGGCGCGCGAGCAGCCGCAAGCCGAAGCATCGTAAGACCCTGAATCAATTATTAGGCGGGGAGTAGAACACCCTGGCGCGCGACTGGCCGAGGGGGGTACAGCGCCGGGTGGACCGGCGCGCAGTGGTTAGGCAGCCGAAACGACGTAGGGATCCACAATCAACGGCTCGATGGCAGCCTGGGGCAGAATCTCCGGCATGTGCACATCGGTATAGCGGCCAGCGGCAACGTCGACGAATACGACATTGGCGGTATCTTCGGTGCGGGTGGTGCTGATGTGGAGTTTACGCACCGCTTTGATGGCGACGGTCGCGAGAAGAAAGCGATTTTCGATCTTAAGGCCTGCAGAATAAACGAGTTCAGAGCGCATGGAGCCTCACGGGATACAGGTTAAGTTGCCTGGAAGGGGACTCTGGCTCGGAGAAGACAGGACGTAAGCCGAAGCGGTACAAGCACTCTTTCCAGCATACAGGTGGAGAGGGTTTGAACCTATGGAATTCGTAGCTGGCTAACGGCGCTTTGGTAACCAAACGCCCG
>CAZZVD010000255.1:0-7593 GCA_964657465.1 uncultured Acetobacteraceae bacterium
TGGAATCCCACATCTCGCGAAAAACGAGCGAGATGTGGGGCACCCGTCATTGGTTACGGAATAGACGGTGAGAAATCCAGGCTAAACCCTGGACGGGTGCGGCAGACACAGCGAACCTGCAGGGGATGCACGACTGAAAAGCTCGTCGTTAGCTACAGGTGCTGAGGGACGTTAGATCGCGCTGACTGGCTGCTGGCAGAGTGCCTCGTAGCGCACGCGCATGTCTTCTGCAATCGTGTCCCAGAGAAAATGCTGAAACATGCGGCGGCGACCAGCACGTCCCATCGCCTCGCGGCGATTATCATCTTCCAGCATCATGAGTAATGCGCGCGCGAGCTCTTCCACGTTGTTCTTTTCCACCACAAAGCCTGTCGTGCCATTTATTACGATCTCCGGCACCGTGCCTGAGCGAGTCGTCACCACGGGGAGCCCGGAAGCCATAGCCTCTGCGGGTGGCAGACCAAAACCCTCATCCCAGATAGGTGCGAACGCAAAGATGTCTGCGTCGTAATAACTCTCCACCAGCTCCGAGCGGGTGACGAACCCGCGGTAGCAGACTTTGTCGGTCAGGTCGGGTGGCACGATACTTTTGAGATGCTGGGCGTACTTCTGGTCGCCCGATTTTCCCGGCCGCAATCTTGCTTTAAGACTGGTTTTCACGCCCGTGTCATAAAACTGCCGGATGGTTTGAATCATCTTCTGATCATCCCGCAAATCGAAGTTCTCTTCGATGGGGTAATTGCCTATCGGACCGATGATGTCGAGCACCACGTCCGGGAACTGACGGGCCACGATCACGAAGGCCTGCAGCAGGATGTGCAGTCCTTTATGCGGCGAAATGGCTCCGCTGTACATGATGCGTTTCAGCGGACGCTTGCGTTGCGCCTCGTAGTCTCTCTCCCGCTCGAACTCGCGGGGATCGATTCCGTTGTACGTCGTCTGGCATCGATCCGCAAACCTGGGGAACATTCGCCGGGTCTTCTCAGTGATGTGATTTCCCACAGTCGTGAGCAGGTCGATTTGCTCCAGGCGATCTGTCAGGGCCGCAGGGTTGGTTTGGGAAAACCATTCGCCGTGTAGATGAAGAACAATCTTGGCGTTTGGATTGTGCGCCCGCATGACCGGAATGTATTGCGAACAATGCTGCAGATGAATGACATCGCATTTTTCTTTTGCGATGTCACGGGCTACCTGGCGGCCATACTCGGGGAACATCCAGCGCGATGTAGACACGGGTGATCCCGAACCGAATAGTTTGTAATACTCCCGGCGCACCTTGAAGAGCGAACGATTGGACCAGGTAGTGGCGAAAAAGCGAAATGTTATCCCGGACTCTGCCGCAACCGCAGAGGGATCCGGGTTGATATCTTTCGAGCCATACACCAGCACCTTTGCCGACCTGGCGAAGGGGCGGGCTGCCCAGTAGGTGCAGGCACCCACGGAATTCTGTTTCGGCGGGATGACGGTATCAATGGGCTGACTCACAAAAGCGATTTTCATATCTGGATCCGCCTAACAAGGTGCACTTGCGGTCCCCGTAGGGTCGCCAACATGGATTTTATCCCGACGCGGCCACAATTTGATTGGGAGCGTTATGCCTGAGATTCTGTAGACAAGGTTAATGGAATCGCGTAGCTAAGCAATTACCCGTGCCTGCATTTGCCCCAATCTTTGGTAATCAAGCCCTGTGAACCACCAGGGCCACCGTTTAATTAGAGATAGTGAACAGTTTGTTCAACGGCGGGTTATCAGCACAATTACACCAACGGCCGATCGTCGCGATCTTGATCAGGGCGCAGTCCGCATGAACCGTTAAGTACTTATAACCTTTTGTTCATTGGCGGCGGACAAAGCAAGGGTGACTAACCTAACCAAGGCCGTGGAATCCGTGTCGCGATTGTTGAAAGGGTCACCGCAGTCTTTACGCGCTGATAGATCAGCCCTTAGCCCGCACAGGGCAGTCGCAGCGTGACCAGCAGGCCGCCCTCTGGTCGATTCTGCGCCTGTATGTCTCCGCGGTGGAGACGTATGGCCCGATCGGCAATCGCCAGGCCCACACCGAAGCCCCCGGTATCACGGCCGCGGGCGTCGTCCACGCGATAGAACGGACGAAAAATGTTCTCCAGCTCATTCTCGGGCAGGCCGGGTCCGCAGTCGGCCACGGCGAGCATCACCATGCGTGCTCCAGCCTCTTCCTGGCAACGGATGTCGATCTCGACCGCGGAATGTTCCTTTGTATAACGAACCGCATTGCGCACGATGTTCTCAACCGCGCGATAAATCAACTCCGGGCTTCCCTGGAGCCGGCACTCACAGCTGCCCAACACGCTGATACTGCAGGACCTTTGCTGTGCTTCAAATTCTGCATCCGGCAGCAGATCTGCCATCAACTCCGTCAGGGTAAAAGACTCAGCATTGGTAGCAGCTTCGGTTGCTTCCATGGACGAGAGCCGCAATAGCTGCCCAATCAACGCATTGAGACGGCCTGCTTCCTGCTCGATGCGTTGCAGATGGCCCAGCATGGCCGGAGGCGACTCTTCACGCGCCAGCTCCAATCCAACACTCAGGCGGGCGAGTGGCGAGCGCAGCTCATGAGAAACATCTCGCAGCAGCAGCTTCTGCGCTCCGACCAAATGCTCCAGCCGCTCTGCCATGTGATTGAAGTCGTGCACCAGGCCCTGGATTTCATCGCCACCGAACCAGCGTTCGTCCCCGCCGGCACTGGGCACGCGCGCGGTCAGGTCACCCCTGGCCAGTTTCCGGGCAGCCAGCCGCAACTTACCGATCGGTCTGATAAGCAGCAGCACCAGCACGAAGGTGGTCGCGCCGCAAACCACGATGGCAACCCAGAGTTGCGGAAAGGCAAAATGAGATAGATCTCGCAACCAGTGCTCGTTCGCTTCCTGCGTCTGGCTCACAAGAAACAGGTAAGAGCGGCCCCGCGCAGAATGCACGGTCGCGCTCCATACTGCCTGGTTCCCTACCTGTGCCGGTGAGCGAGGCCCGCTTTGCACGGCCGTCAGCGCTTCCTCAGCAGCAGAAGCATTTACCGGTTGGCAGACGAGGTGGCCCGGTGCGTCGGCCAGGTAGATCGTTTGGCGCACCGAAGCGGCGTAAGCATGCAGGCCCGCACATCCGGCAGCCTCATATTGATTGGCCGCTGCAAGGCCCGCACCGGGCAGCGTTGACTGCAGAACTTCCATCACCAGATTCGGGCGCAGGAAATGTCGCTGCACGATAAGCAATGTGGTGATGGCAAAGGTAAGGCTTTGCGCAATCCAGAAGCCGAGAAATACTTTGGCGAATAGCCCGCGCATCAGTTGTTGTCTTTCGCTGCATTCGCTTGCGCCGGCACGGCTAACTGATAGCCAACCCCACGAATGGTCTTGACCCGGTCACCGCAACTGTCCGCAATATCCAGCTTGTGGCGTAACCGGCTCACGTGCATGTCAAGGCTGCGATCGAATGGGTGAAACTTGCGCCCCAGTACGTTCTCGGCAAGCCGTTCCCGGGACACCACCTCTCCGGGGGAACGCATCAGTAGTTGTAGCAATTCAAACTCAATATCGGTAAGGTCGAGCAGCTTTCCACTGCATCGGGCCACCCGTGCGTTCGTATCCAGCTCCATGCCCATTACGGTCAGGAAACCCCTGGGAACGACGGGCGCCTCGGCTTGACCGCTTCTGCGGAGAATAGCGCGGATGCGGGCAAGCAGTTCTCGTGGATTGAACGGTTTGGGAAGATAATCATCAGCGCCGATTTCCAGGCCGACAATGCGATCCACATCGTCGCCGCGCGCCGTGAGCAGCAGAACGTTCATCGGCGAGGCTGCAGCGCGCAAGCGGCGCAGTACTTCAAAGCCGTCCATCCCCGGCAGCATGACATCCAGAAGCAGGATGGAATAGCCGCCGCCCAGCGCTTGAGTGAGGCCAGCCTTGCCGTTGTGAGCCGAAGTCACCTTGTAGCCATGGCGGCCGAGATAATCGCCCAACATTGAGCAAAGCTCCACATCATCGTCGATCAGAAGAACCGGCTCCATCTTTGTGTCTTTCGTTTGCGTCTTTCTACCAATTCCGAGACTACTCTGCTGGCTCGCTGGGCAAACCGCGGAAATGTAACAAATTGTCACGTCCGAGTGACAATTTGTTACCAACCATTACTCATTGTGACCGCAGCGCAGAGCCCGCCAGTGTCTTCTGAATGAGATGACACACCCACTGCAATCAACACCTCACACCACCCGGAACACTGCAGGCAAACCAGCAACAGCCCTGGCCGTTAAACTGCGCCAGGCACTCTTCTTGTTGTGCCTGGCGCTGCTTACGGCGGCGCGCCTATTCGCCTGGCAAGCGACCGGGTCACTGCACGGGGTCGCCACCGATCCCTCAGGCGCACGCGTGGTAAAAGCTGCGATCCTCCTGCAGTCCGCCGACGGTGCGACCAAAACGGTCGAGACCAGCGCGGATGGCAGCTATACGTTCCCCCAGTTAGCCCCGGGAGACTACACCATTAATGTCTCCGCGCAGGGCCTCGCCCTGGCACAACCGCAGATGGTGACTGTGCAGGCAAGCCGTGCCACGGTGCAGAACCTTGTCCTGATCATTGCTATCGATCAGCAGCAGATCACAGTAAGCGAGCAGGGCGCCGGCCTCGACACCAGCCCGGACAGCAACGCCGGTTCGATCGTGATCAAGGGGAAGGACCTGGATGCGCTATCGGATGATCCCGATCAACTGCAGGATGAGTTGAACGCACTCGCCGGCCCGGCCGCCGGGCCAAATGGCGGCCAGATCTATATCGATGGCTTCACCGGCGGACAACTGCCGCCCAAGTCTTCGATCCGCGAAATCCGTGTGAATCAAAATCCCTTCTCTGCTGAGTTCGACAAACTAGGCTACGGGCGCATCGAGATCCTCACCAAGCCGGGTACCGATCGGCTGCACGGGTCTATCATGGCCAACGGCAACGACTCCCCCTTCAACTCACTCAATCCCTTTGTCACCAGTGAGCCTGCGTACTACTCCACTTTCTTTCTGGGCAATGTGAGCGGATCGGTAACCAAGAACGCGTCCTGGTTCCTGAGTGGATTTCGCCGGGACAACAACGCCAACTCCATAATCAACGCACAACTGCTGAACCCCACCGGAGACACTTACAATTACGCCGCTGCGGTGCCGAATCCGCAGTCACGCCTCGACTTGAGCCCGCGTCTCGACTTGCAACTTACGCCGACCAACACGCTCACTCTCCGTTACATGTACGACCGGCAAAGAAGTACCAACAATGGCGTATCGCAATTTGCGCTGCAGTCGCAGGGGTACAACACGCTGAACCAGGAAAACACCCTGCAGCTAAGCGACACCCAGGTACTGGGTAACCGGGTCATCAACGAGACGCGGTTTGAATACATTCGCGATCGCGATGATCAGACCCCGCTCTTCACCACACCGACCGTCACGGTGCAGGGCGCCTTTACCTCAGGGGGCAACAACCTGGGCACGGTGCGCGACGCACAGGACCATTACGAATTGCAGAACTACACCACTGCTTCGTTGGGGGCGCATGCGATTCGCTTTGGCGGGCGGCTGCGCGCTGTGCGGGATGCAAGCAGTTCGACCTCCGGCTTCAATGGCAACTACACCTACGCTTCCCTCAATAGCTATGCCGCGGGGCAGCCTTCGCAGTATGAGGTGACGACCGGCACACCAGCGGCCCGCGTAACCATTTTCGATGCGGGCGTCTTTTTCCAGGATGACTGGCGCTGGCGGCCCAACCTGACGCTCAGTTATGGACTGCGCTACGAGGGCCAGAACCGGATCAGCGACCACGCCGACTTCGCTCCCCGGGTTGCGTTTGCCTGGGCGGTCAACGGCGGGAACAAGCCGGCAACCACGGTGATCCGTGGCGGCTACGGCTGGTTTTTTGATCGATTTCAGTCGACGAATGTGTTGCAGGCGGTACGTCAGAACGGCATCAATCAGCAGCAGTATGTGGTAAAGAATCCATCGCCGGGCGCCATCCCTTCGCTGGCCGCGAGCGAAGCAGCCCTCACCACGTACGCGATCGCACCGAATCTGCAGGCCCCGGTGAACACCCAGGCAGCGATCGGCGTCGAACATCGCTTTGGTAAAAATGTCACCGTGGCGAGCACTTATATCAACTCGCGCGGCCTGCATCAGCTATACACTGACAACATCAACGCATTCCTGCCGGGCACCTATGACATCAGCACCGGTACCGGGGTTCGTCCGAATGGCAGGGATGAGAATACGTATCAGTACCAGTCTGGCGGCATTTACCACCAGAACCAGCTGATCACCAACTTCAGCGTGCGCGCACGCAAGCTGAGCCTGTTCGGCTTTTACGTGTTGAATTTCGCCAAGGCGGATACGTCGGGCGCCACCTACTTCCCTTCGAACCAGTTCGATCCCAGGGCCGACTACGGTCGCTCCACCTTCGACACGCGCAATCGATTTCTGCTGGGCGGCAACTACCAGGCTCCTTTCGGTATTTCCGTCAGCCCTTTCCTGGTGACTGACTCGGGAGCGCCCTTCAACATCACGGTCGGCCAGGATCTCAATGGTGACAACCAATTCAACGATCGGCCCGCCTTCGCAACGGCCGGCAGTACCAACGTGATGGATACAGCCTATGGCAAGTTCGACTTGAGCCCGGCGGCCAATGCTGCTCGCATACCCTACAACTTCGTGAACGGACCCAGCCAGTTCAGCACGAACCTGCGATTGAGCAAATCGATCGGGATCGGCCCCACCGTAGAGCGTTCCGCCAATGGTGGCTTCAACGGACCGCCCCCAGGCGCCGGTGGGAGGGGTCCGGGAGGCGGCGGCCCTCCAGGAGGCGGCCTTGGACCTGGGGGACTCAGCAGCAGCGGGGGAAGGCCGCCCATGATGGATCAAGCCGCGCCGCGGCGTTACTCCTTGAACTTCACGGTCATGGCAAGAAACATTTTCAACGATGTAAACCTTGCTGCGCCCGTCGGAGTTTTGCAGTCGCCGCTCTTCGGCAAGTCGAACGCGCTCGCCGGCGGTTTTTTCTCGTCGCCCTCTTCGAATAGAAGCATCGATCTGCAGATGGCGTTTAACTTCTAAGCGAATTCAATGCGAGCGAGCAGTGCGGATTGCCGCGAGGTGAATGCAAACGTGGAGCCGGGTTGGGGGTTGAGCTTTCTATCGTGGCACGACCTTAGGTCGTGCCACCATGAGCCTGCGGCTCACCGAAGGCGATGGCAGCCCCGCCCTTGCCATCCGCTCGCCTTTGTCATCCGCCCCCCCTTTTGTCATCCCGAGCGCAGTCGAGGGATCTGCTTTGCGCCTTTCGCCTGCCGGAATTTTTACAGAGCTCCAGCATCGGATGGGCAGAAGAACCATCCCTCGCAGGATGGGGCCACGCGTCCAGACCAGGGACAGTTGCGTAGCGATGCGAGCTAGCTAACTAACCCCTGGACGGGTTCTTATCCCAGGTGAATGCGTCACTGGGCCGCCTTTCTCACGGCCTGTCCCGTGACGCCCGTAACAAAGGATGGGTGGGCGGATTCAAGATTCAAGTGCAACGGCTCTGAAAACAGGAGATAGT
>CAZZVD010000256.1:0-6414 GCA_964657465.1 uncultured Acetobacteraceae bacterium
GCTAGTCGCGTGATCAGAGTTTTGTTTGGCAGGCTGCTTGCGGCTATCAGGGCCTCTTGGTTCGATCCTGAATGAAGCTCTCCGGCGTGCCGTCTGCGGGGTTCACAAAGATGATGTCCTTCGGGGCTCGCCGGGGAGTGTCGATGGCGAGAAAGACGACCGGGAACTCACTAATGGTGGGCATGGCGTGCACGATGGTCCGCTTGAAGAAGAGCAGGTTTCCGGGAGAAAACTCGCCCGTTTGTGCCGCATCCCCCATCCAGAAAGTACCTCGCCCGGAAAGCACGTAGAGATATTCATCCGAGCCGAGGTGATAGTGCGGAGGTGTTTCGCGGTAGACCCGGAAGACGCGGGCGCTCGCCGACTCCTCATTCGTGAGGTAGGTATCCAGCAGCAGGGTTTCGGCCGTCTCGGGGAAGGACTTGGCTAATTCCTTCAAATCGAAGCGTTGGTAGCTGAGCTTGTCTGTCATCGTTTTCTCCCCATTGCCGTGGTATGGAACGGTAGGGTAGCCTGCGCCCACGGATCGGGCGAAGGGTTTACGTACGTGGCATCTTCCAGCACCGTGGGCAGGGAAGCGCCCAGGTAAGCATTGCACCCTGGGGTATGCTGAACACGTATTCCAGGGCAAGACTCAATGGTAAAGCGATCGGGCAAGAAAGGGCGCCCCCCTGCTGTCGAGAAGCCGGGGAAGATGGATATTCGCACGGTTGCGCAGTTGGCGAATGTGTCGATCGCCACCGTGTCGCGCACGATTAATCGTGTGGCGACGGTGAACCCCAAAATGGCCAAGCAGGTTTGGGAAGCCATTGAGAAGCTTGATTACTTTCCTAATACCCAGGCGCGGGCACTGGTTTCCGGGCGTAGCCGGTTGCTGGGGCTGATTGTTTCCGAGATCACGAATCCATTTTTTCCCGAACTTATTCAGGGATTCGAAGACATCGCAGTGGAACACGGCTACGAGATTCTCATCAGCTCCACCAACTATGATCCGCGGCGCATGTCGCTGTGCATTCGACGCATGCTGGAGCGCAGAGCCGAAGGTGTGGCGGTAATGACCTTTGGCGTCGAGAAGCCATTGCTAGAGCAACTCGCCGAGCGCAAGGTGCCGTTGGTGTTTGTCGATGTGGGGCCGGAGAGGCCCGGTATCAGCCTCTTGCGGGTGGACTACCGGCACGGATTGCTGCAGGGGGTGAGACATTTGCAGGCGCTTGGTCACGAAAAAATAGCGTTCATCAGCGGACCGAAGCGCCTCCACTCGGCGCAGTCGCGCTTGCAGGCGTTCACCAGGGGGATCGAGGAATCGGGACTAACGGTCGACCCAGCCTGGATCGTGGAAGGGGATCACACGATGGAAGGCGGGATTGAGGCCATGGGTCACTTATTGCAAGCGCATCCGATGCCGACCGCGGTGATGTGCTCCAACGACATGACGGCGATCGGGGTGCTGCATCAACTGTATCGTGCCGGGTTAAAAGTGCCTGATGACTTTTCGGTGATTGGGTTTGATGACATCCATATTGCCCAGGTCACGATTCCCCCGCTTACTACGATACAGATGTCTTGTTTTGAGTTGGCGCGCGCAGCTGTGACCGCATTACGTGCTCACACCGAAGGCGAGGTGGAGCCTAAACGCAACTACAAAATACCTACCAGCCTGATTGTGCGCGAATCGACGGCTGCTCCCAGGGCGGCCTCGCGGCTAATGTCTCCGAAGAGAGCTATCACTCTCTGAATGAATAGACCTCCTCTTCATGTTTCGCTCGCCTGCCAGTGGAGGTCTCCGGACTCCACCGGCTGACAGGGGGCCGAAGCGTGGCCGGCTGTATTTGAGGGCTGTCAATTTCTTCTCCAGGCGAAAAGCCATTGCGAGATCTGGGGCCGGCCTAAGTTGTTGCAGAAAAAGCAAAAGAAACGGTGCAGGAACAATGCCCGGAGATTAGGGCATGCGTCGTTTGGCGACGTCTATGCTCGTCAGGGATGTTGTTGACAGTGATTGTTGCGTTGCGATATACACGCTGGCGGTAAACATTTACCGTTCCGCGACCGCTCCTGTTTCGAGACCAGTTGGCGGGAGCAGCGCTCAACCCGGAAGTTCGAAAGGCGGACCCCCTGATCTGGCTGATTGAGCAAGGCGAGAAAACGTTTCCGCGTTTCGTTGTTCGCGACCCACTTGCACCTATATACAGCTGCCAAAAGACAGGCAGGCACGGGCCCGGAATAGCACAACCCATGTGTCAATTTTTTGGAGGTGTCATGCGTCGTTACCTTTTCTTGTTGGCTGTCCTCTGCGGGTCGGTCGGATTCTGCATGCCGAGCGCCTGGGCCCAGGAAAACGCCACAGTTACTGGAACAGTGTTGGATCCAACCGGGGCGGCTGTCCCCAATGTATCCGTCACGCTCACCAACACGGGTACCGGCCAGGCACGGCAGGCCGTTACCAATAGCGCAGGAATTTATCTTTTTGCCAACGTGGGCGTCGGTCAGTTCAACCTGGAAGCCACAGCGCCCGGGTTCGAGAAGTTTTCCCGCACGAACATGATGGTAAACACGGCCCAGACGTTGAAGGAGGATGTCTCGCTAACGGTCGGCAATGCCGCGCAGACAGTGACCGTGCAGGCCGACGCACTCCAGGTGCAGTCCGAGACGAGTGAACTGAGCACGCTGATTACCGGTCAGCAAGTGACACAATTGGCTACCAACGGCCGCAATGTAACCGCGCTAGCCGCCCTGGGACTGGGTGTCTCAAACAATTTGCCGGCCTTCAGCGGCGTCAATGCGTTGACCTCCGCCAACGGCATCAGCTTCAATGGCGCCCGCACCAGCCACAACATCTACATGCTCGACGGCGGGGAACTGAACGACCGCGGCTGTGGGGGCTGCTTTGGCTCGCTGCCATCGATCGATGCGCTGGATGAATTCCAAACGCTTGACAGCAACTATTCCCCGGATTACGGAGTCGGTTCCGGCGGCACGATTCTCATGGTCATCAAGCATGGCACGCATGACTTCCATGGCAGCCTGTACTATTTCAACCGCAACGAAGACTATGACGCCAACAATTACTTCACCAAGCTGGCTGGCCAAGGCAAACCGAAATTCCGTCTGAACGAGCCCGGTGGCAATATCGGTGGCCCGCTGTTTATCCCGCACATCTACAACAACGCGCGCAACCGGACGTTCTTTTTTGTAAACGAGGAGTGGCGCCGGCTGATTCAGGGCAGTTCGCCCACTACCGTGAACACCATCATGGCCTCGAACTTTCCCACCCTCGGTCAACCGTTGGCCTACACCGTTCCGGCCACTGGCGCGGTGCCGATAGTTCCAAACACCACCGATCCGGCAAGGCTCCTTATTTACCAGGGTGATGGATTGACGCCTGGTCAGCCATTTCCGGGCAATGTGATCCCTGCAAATCTTATTGACCCTAACGCGATACTGGAATTAAATGCTGGTACGTTTCCCAAGCCGAATCTTGGAAATGCACAATTCATCTCTTCGATACCACAGCCCACGAACGTGCGTGAAGACGTGGTGCGCATCGATCATGCCATCAACAGCAAGCTGCAATTGATGGGTCATTTGCTGCACGAACCCGTCACGCTCAAGTTTTTCCCGCCGCTTTGGGGTAACAGCACGTACCCCACGGTTGGCACCGCCATGTCGAACCCTGCCTGGTCCGCTGTCATCAGGCTGACGCAGACCATTTCACCCAACCTTCTGAACGAAACTGCTTATCTCTACAGTGGTAACAAGATCACGCTGACTCCTATTGCCGGTCCCGGTGGCTCATTCGTTCAACCCAGCGGCTGGTCCGCCACTAGTTTTTTCCCAACAGAAAACAACCTTGGCGCGCGTTTGCCTGAGGTCCAGCTGCAGGGCACGCCGCTCAACACGACGTGGAGCTCCAGCTACTATCCATGGAAGAACGGTTACGAGGGCTTTCAGATCAGGGACGACCTATCGTGGTCGCGAGGAGTGCACCAGTTCAAAGTCGGCTTCAGCTGGTTGCACGACTATAAGAACCAGGAGCTCCAGGCCAACACGCAAGGTACGGCGATCTTCAACTCGAGCTCATTCTCACACGACTCCTATGTCAATTTTCTTCTCGGGGATGCCAGCAGTTTCGAGCAGCTCAATTACCTCTTTGGCAAGCACTGGGTTAATAACAACTACAGTTTCTACGTCAATGACAATTGGCATGTGATGCCGCGGTTGACGCTCAATCTCGGTATCCGCTTTGACGGGCTACCGCATGCCTACGAGCGGTATAACCAGTTCTCAAACTTCGTTCCCGCCGCCTACAATCGAGCCGCAGGCAGCCCCGTCACTCCGGAAGGCACGCTTGATCCGGCGTCGCTCACAAACTACAACGGCACACCCTTCTATCTGAATGGCATCGAACTAGCTGGTGTCAACGGTTTTCCCCGCGGGAATGTAAAGAACAAATACAACACCTGGGAACCGAGAATCGGTTTTGCTTACGACTTGTCGGGCAATGGCAGAACCGTGGTCCGAGGCGGCTTCGGCATGTTCTTTGAACGCGTGCAGGGTAACGACGTATACAACGCTGCGTTGAACCCTCCATTTGCCTATCAGCCAACGGCCACCAACGTCTACTTTTCTAACCCCAACACCAGTGCACTCACTGGCGCAACCACCAAGCAAACCTTCCCTTCAAGCCTGTTTAACCTTGCCTACAACTATTCTGCGCCGGGTACAGCAAACTTCAGCTTCGGCGTGCAGCGGCAACTTGCGCCCGCGGTGGTCGGCGTGGTGCAGTATGCCGGTTCGTTAGGTTGGGATCAGAGCGATGATCGCGCCATCAACACGCTGCCCCAAACCGATCCGAACAACCGGGCGGATCCCTATGGCCTGCGTAGAGGCGTGTCTAACGGAACGTTGAATGCGAACCTTTACCGAATTTTCCCGGGCTTCAGCTCCATCCAGCAAGAGGAGAACGAAACCAACTTCAATTACAACTCTTTGCAGATAGGCCTGCGCATGGAAAATGTGCACGGTCTCACCACCCAATTTGCATATACCTATTCGCATGAGATCGATGAGGTGACCAACGATCTTGGTTCACTTTCGAATCCGTTCAATGCTGCGTACGATCGTGCTTCGGGCGGGTTCGACCGGCGGCATATTCTTAATGTCAATTACATTTACAATCTGCCGTTCTTTGCCCATAGCTCCAATGTTGCCGAACGCACCGTGCTTGGCAACTGGGAGTTTTCGGGTGTGACGGTGTGGGAAGCGGGGTCACCGCAGTATGTCGCCTATACCGGTGGGAGCGACACGCTGGGATTGGGCGGCGGTAATATCAACAATCGACCTGACCTGGTGGCGCCCGTTACCTACCCGAAGAAGCGGCTACAGTATTTCAGCACAGCTTCATTCAAGGCCCCGGTTGCTCCCTGGAATGGAGGCCCGAACGATGGTTTTGGCAGCGCGGGCAGAGATGCCGTGGTGGGGCCAGGCCTGGTCAACTTTAACTGGTCGCTTTTCAAGACCATTCCCTTGAAGCAGGAAGGGCCCAGTCTCGAATTGCGGTTTGAGTACTTCAATGTGTTCAATCACACGCAGTTCAACAACCTGAATCTGAATTCGGGGGATGCGAACTTCGGCCAGGTCACGACTGCTTTCGATCCACGTACGTTGCAACTCGGGGCTAAGCTGAAGTTCTAAGTGCAAAGAGTTGTTACAAGGGGTGCTCGCCGGGTGCTTACCCGGCAAGCCCCAGCACGGTAGTGGAGTAAGCAGCTTCTGTCTGCGGTGTGAAAAGGTGCGGTCGAGAGTCGTCCACCGCGGGTGGAGATGTTCCCCACTCAAGCCAAAAACGGCTTGAATGGGCCACCCGGACTTTGCTGCTGGCCTTTGCTACCCGGACTTTGCTGCCGAAATTTATTGTTTGGGCGATTTCATTGAGGGCAGGGCCGAGCTTATGAGGCCCTGCCCTTCCTTGATGGTCACCAGGTGGTTTGCGTGTACGCCCGGAAAGCGTTCTATCAGGCCGTTGGTCCAGTGGACTTCCAGATCCACCTGGGTGTTTGTGCCCAGGCCGAAGTGAAGACGACGATCGTTGACCGAATAGAAGCTGGACTGCGCCATCACTGCCTGTGCTTGCTGCTTGCCGCCGTATTTAGCCACTACCCTTGATCCGATGGCGCTGCGATTTGACTTCGTGCCGACGAGTAACACTTTGAGCCAATTACGTTCGCCCGTGAGGTCATTTCTCAGCAGCGAGGGAGGCTCATTCAAATTGATGACGACCATGTCCACATCGCCATCGTTGTCGAAGTCCCCAAAGGCGCAACCGCGGCTGCAATGCAGTGCGCTGATGCCTGGGCCTGCTTCCTCCAGCAGTTCTTCAAATTTTCCATTGCCGAGATTGCGGAAGATAAAGCGCGG
>CAZZVD010000256.1:6514-7592 GCA_964657465.1 uncultured Acetobacteraceae bacterium
ACGCTGGTCATGCTGTAGGTGCGTTGTGCTTTATCGACGCCAGTCTCCCTGGATACGTCGAGAAATGTGCCGTCGCCCTGGTTGCGATACAGATAGTTGCGCGGCATGGGTAGCCCGCGTGGACCACAGTTCACCGCGACGCCCTTGAAGTTGCAATAAGGATTTGCGCCCGGCTTGGGCAAGCGTTCGAGGTCCAGATCGACGTAATCGGCAACAAAAAGATCGAGGTGGCCATCGCGATCGTAATCGACAAAGGTGCATCCTGAACCCCAGCGAGTTTTACCTTCATAAAGCAGGCCCGCTTGCCCGGTAACGTCGGTGAAGGTGCCGTCTCCGTTGTTGCGGTAAAGGATGTTCTGGCCGTAGTAGGTGATGAAGAGATCTTCAAAACCGTCGTTGTTGTAGTCACCCACGGTGACGGCGCTGGCCCAGCCGGTGCGCAGCAGGCCTGCTTTCTCGGTCACGTCGGCAAACGTGCCGTCGCGATTGTTTTTGTAGAGGCGGTTGCTGGCGCCTGCTACCGGGTGGTCCATGCGCGTTCCACAGAGAACGAAAATGTCGAGCCAGCCGTCGTTGTCGTAGTCGAGAAAGGCGACGCCGCAGCCCACGGTTTCTACAATGTAATTCTTTTGCGTGAGGCCGCCGTAGATGACAGGAGCGGTTAGACCTGCTTGCGCAGCCACATCGGTGAAGTGCGCAAGGAAGGGGATGCCGGAGGGCTTACCTCGGGGCTGTGGCTTAACATTGCGATTGATCACACCCTGGGCCATGGCGAGCGTGGAAGCACTGGTTAGCCAGAGGAAGTCACGGCGTGACATGGGGTTTTTGCGATTATTCATGCCGCAGGGAAACCTCACTGGGGAGCGGCTGCATGCTCACCGGATACTTTCTGGATTAGCGAATCTTCTGTCTTGCTGTGCAGCTCCTTCGTTTTGGCGAACTCCCCTGCAGCTTTTTGCTTCTCTCCCAGTTGGGTGTAAAGGCGAGCGAGGCGGTAATGTGCGTCTGGCTGTGCTGGATCGAGCGCGACTGCGTGCTCAAAGGCGGCGACAGCTTCGTGGGTCTTCTGTTGGTCGGC
>CAZZVD010000257.1:0-7581 GCA_964657465.1 uncultured Acetobacteraceae bacterium
GGAATCCCACATCTCGCGAAAAACGAGCGAGATGTGGGGCACCCGTCATTCGTTAAAAAACCTGCTGTGACGTTGAACAAGACAGTTCGTTTCACCCGCGGCTTGCTCACGCGATCGAGCGCACAACCGTGTTGGCGACCGGGCGATTATGCCTCGGCTGCCGTTGCTGCAGTACACGGGCTACAATCGACTGTTGAGGCGAGCGTGCCTCGCCCATTCCACTGCGATCGAAGGAGCTTCTCTTTTATGGCGATTCCCGCCACTCAAATGCGTCCAGGCATGATCATCAAGCACAATAACGAGCTGCATACGGTGTTCAGCGTGGAACATCGAACCCCCGGGAATCTGCGCGCCTTCATTCAGGCCAAGCTCCGCAATCTACGCACCGGCGCCATGTTCGAACATCGCTTCCGCTCTCCTGATCCGATCGATCGCGTCATCGTCGATGAGGTCTCGATGGACTTCCTGTATGCGGATGGCGATGACTACTACTTCATGGACACGACGACTTACGAGCAGACCAACTTGAAGGGTTCCACCCTGGGGGATGCCATTGAGTACCTCATCCCCAATCTGCAGATCAAGGTATCGTTCTTCGATGGCGTGCCGGTTGGCATCGAATTACCGCTCACGGTGGAGATGACCGTGGTCGAGACCGAGCCGGGTCTCAAATCGGCGACCGCCTCTTCCGTTACTAAGCCGGCCAAGCTGGAAACCGGGCTGGTGGTGCAGGTGCCTCCTTTCATCAATGAAGGCGAGAAGATTCGCGTCGATACCGCCGAGGGTGCTTACCTCTCTCGCGCTTGAGGCTCAGCCGCCTTTGCATCGGCGCTGGTTGCTAAATACTCAGTGACAGGTACAGATAATGGTCCGCTTCTACGTTGTCAAAGGCCGCGTGCAGGGGGTTGGTTTCCGCTGGTTCGTTCATCGCGAAGCAGGGGAACTCGGCTTGAAGGGCTGGGTGCGCAATACGGATGAAGGCGAAGTGGAGCTCATGGCCCTGGGCAGCGCCGAAAAACTCGCTGCCTTGCGTGCGGCCCTGGAGCGGGGCTCGCGAGGCAGTCGCGTTGACGCTGTGCTGGAGACCGAAATGGATGACTCCAACGCCGCCGGCCTGAAATCGTTTCAAATTGAAGGAGCCTGGTAGTACGCATGCCTCACCCACCGATTAATTGTGAGCCGTTGAAATCACTTATCCGGACCATTCCGGATTTTCCCAAGCCGGGCATCCTGTTCTATGACATCACCACCCTGCTCAAAGACAAGAAGGGCTACGCGACCCTGGTGGACGCCCTGGCTGCTCACTACATAGGCCTGGTGGATGTCGACCTGGTGCTGGGCATTGAGGCGCGAGGATTTATTTTTGGACCTGCGTTGGCCTATCGCTTGAATGCCGGGTTCGTGCCTGTAAGAAAGCCAGACAAACTGCCGGGAGAAACAGCCCGGGTTACCTACGACCTGGAATACGGCACGGACGCACTGGAGATTCATTTGGACGCGATCGAGCCGGGGCAGAATGTGCTGATCGTGGATGATCTGCTGGCGACTGGCGGAACCATGGAAGCCACGGTCAAGCTGGTTCGCCAGCTGGGCGCCCGGATCGTAGGCCTGGCCTTCGCGATCGAGCTTGATTTCCTTCACGGACGGGACCGGTTCGCGGAATATGACGTGTTCAGTTTGTTGCACTACAGCGAGTAGCTGGGGGGACTAAATCACCCTGCGGCTGCCTGCCAGCAAGTGGATCACCAGCGCCACGGCGGCTACGATGAGCAGCAGGTGCAGGGCGAATGCGGCGATGTGGAACAGCAGAAAGCCGCCGACCCACAACATGATCAGGATAATGGCAAGCGCCAACCACATCTCGGTTTACCTTGGGTCTAGTATCTCACCCGGTGTTCGCTGACGGGTAGATTTGCCGGTGGGTGGCTGTGAGTTCCCACATCTCTCGACAGAAGGTCGTCGTGAGATGCGGGGCACCGAGTCGTTGAGAAGCAAGAGCCTCGCGAAGGTTTCCAGAGGAGCATCCCATCACCATGCTTTGGCGAATATTTCCTGGGCTGTTGTTGGCCATGGGGCCGCTTTCGCTGCAGACCGCAGCCCAGACCGCTTCCAGTATTACGGCACTGACCCACGTGCGCGTGATTGATGGCACGGGACACGCACCGCTCGAAGATGCAACCGTTGTCATCCGTGGCAATCGCATCCAGAGCATGCGCGCAGGGGCAGGCGGTATTCCTGCGGGCGCGAAAATTCTTGATCTTCATGGCGACACGGTGATCCCCGGCCTGATCAACGCGCATGGTCATCTCGGCCTGGTGACGAACGGCCAGAACTCCGCCAGCGCCTACACGGCAGAAAGCGTGATTGCGGAACTGCGGCAATACGAGAGCTACGGCGTGACCACGATGTTGTCTCTTGGCGCGAATCGCGATCTCCTCTATGACATTCGCCAGCAGCAGAGGAAAGGTAAGCTCGACGGGGCGACCGTGTATACAGCGGATCGCGGCATCGGCGTGCCGGGCGCGGCGCCGGGTCTGCCGGCGGCGCCCGATCAAATTTACCGGCCGGCGTCTGCCCAGGAGGCGCGTGCCGCGGTAGATGCGATGGATAAGCGGCACGCGGATCTGGTGAAAGTCTGGGTCGACAGCGGCGGAGGCGCCATGCCGGCCATGTCGCCGGAAATCTACAAGGCCGTGATCGGCGAGGCCCATCGACATCACCTGCGGGTGGCCGCCCATGTGCATGATCTCGCGGATGCAAAGAACCTGGTGAACGATGGAGTCGATGTGCTGGCCCACAGTGTGCGTGACAAACCGGTCGACCAGGAGTTACTTGCAGCCATGAAGCACCGGGGTGTCTGGTACATTCCGACGTTTACCGTTGACGAATCGTTCTACATCTACGCGGAGCACCCGGGGTTCATGCAGCTTGAATTTTTCAAAGCATCCATACCCGAGACGGAAGGGGCGATGCTAAACGGTGACGCCTACGCGCAAAAGGTGAACGACGACCCTAAAACCGCGAGCCATAAGGCAGACTTTGCCATGGACCAGAAGAACCTGAAAGCAGTCTACACAAGCGGGGTGCGGGTTGGCTTTGGGACCGACTCCGGGGCGATACCCACGCGCATTCCCGGGTTCTCTGAGCATCGCGAGCTGGAAGATATGGTGTCCGCAGGGCTCACGCCCATGGAAGCCATTGTCTGTGCAACCAGGAACAATGCAGCCTTGTTGGGCATCGAGGCCACCCGGGGCACCCTGAAGCCGGGCAAGCGCGCAGACATGATTGTGCTGGCGGCCAATCCGCTGGAAGACATCACCAACACTCGCTCCATCGTCAGCATCTTCCATGATGGGCGCGCAGTCACCCCGCGGGTTCCCGTGGTGATGGCTAAATAACGCATTTGTAAATGTGGTGTGCTTAGGCAGGTTTAGATGTACCACTCAAGCCAAAGATCGGCTTGAATGCCCCACCATCATTTTCCGGTTGTGCAAAGAATTCGTTGCTACCCTTTTCCGGCGACCGGTCCAGCTGCGCGTACATTGGCGGGAGCGTTGAAACGCGCGAAGTTCTTCTCAAACTTTTCCGCCAGCATGGCCGCCTGGGCGTCGTAAGCCCGTGGGTCTTTCCACGCGTTTCGGGGATTCAGCAGCGCTGCGGGGACATCAGGGCAACTCACCGGTATGGTCAACCCGAAGGCCGGCTCCGTTACGTAATCCACATCATTGAGCCGGCCATCGAGCACAGCGTTCACGATCGCACGCGTGTGTTTGAGGCTCATGCGCTGCCCGGTACCGAAGGCCCCGCCGGTCCAGCCCGTATTTACCAACCAGCACTGGGCATTGTGCTGCTGCAGCCGTTCGCCCAGCATCTGCGCATATACGGCAGGGGGCAACGGAATGAAGGGCGAGGCGAAGCAGGTGGAGAACTCCGGAACCGGCTCACTCCCCAAACCGGCTTCCGTGCCGGCCAACTTCGCCGTATAGCCGGAAAGAAAGTGGTACATCGCCTGTTCCGGGCTGAGCCGTGCGATAGGCGGCAACACTCCGAACGCATCGGCGGTGAGAAACAGCACATGACCTGGATGGCCGCCGACCCCCGGAATGACGGCATTGGCGATGAACTCCACGGGGTAGGCAGCGCGCGTGTTTTCCGTATAGCGAATGTCAGTGTAGTCCGGCGTACCAGTCTGCTGATCAATCACTACATTCTCAAGCACGGCGCCAAACCGGATTGCATTGTAGATCTGCGGTTCTTTCTCCGCGGAGAGGTCAACACACTTGGCGTAGCATCCACCCTCAATATTGAAGATGCCGTGCGCGCTCCAGCCGTGTTCATCGTCGCCAATAAGCCGGCGCCGCGGATCTGCAGACAAGGTCGTCTTGCCCGTGCCGGACAGTCCAAAGAACAGTGCTGTGTCACCGGCCGCCCCCAGGTTTGCTGAGCAGTGCATGGGTAAAACGTCGCGGCTGGGCAATAGGAAGTTCATCACACCAAAAATGGACTTCTTCATCTCGCCGGCATATTTCGTGCCGCCCACGAGAATCAGGCGGCGGGTGAAGTCTGTGATGATGAAGGTTCCGGAGTGAGTGCCGTCGCGTTCGGGAACCGCTTCGAATTCGGGTGCGGCGATCACCGTAAATTCCGCCTTGTGGTTTGCCAGCTCGGCAGCCGGAACGCGGACGAATAACTGCTTTACAAAGAGAGCGTGCCAGGCGTACTCGGCGATTACCTGCACCGGCAGGCGGTAGGCTGCATCGGCACCGGCATACAGATCGAGCACATACAGGTCGCGTTCTCGCATGTGCGCGACCACGCGTGTCAACAGGGCCTCAAACTTCGCTGGATCAAAGGGCTGGTTTACCTTGCCCCAGTCGACCGAATCGGACGTGATGGCATCCCGCACAATGAATTTGTCCCGCGGTGAGCGGCCGGAACGAGCGCCGGTGAGTGCGACGAGCGAGCCGTTATCCGCCAGGCTGGCTTCGCCGCGTGCAATGGCTGCCTCCACCAGTTGGGGCGTGGAAAGGTTTCGGTGAACGTGGGCGCCTTCCACGAGTTTGCCCGTGACTGCTGTCGCTGCCTTGGCTGCATCCATGAAAAGCACCTCTCTCCGCCATCCCTGGCGATCACCCCACTCGGGACCACGAGTGTACCCAAACGCGATCGAGCTGGGCAACGCTGGTGGTTGATCAGGAGCGCGGCGCTTACGAGCGTGGCGCCACTGGTAGTTCCGGCAACAGGCTGGAATGCCGGGTTTCTGCCATCACGGCTGCGACTTGTTCCAGTACTTCCGCCACACTCATGGTGTACATCTCGCGGCCGTTTTCAAAACCGCTTTCGGCGGCTTGTTTGAGGTAGCGCCCAGCCACCTGGGCGGCCAGGCGATCGGTGATCACGTGGCCTGATTGCTTCTTCTGCTCTACCCAGGCTTCAGCCGGCAGCGCAATCCATACCGGTTTACCGTTGACGTCAAAGCGAACGTCAATCGCGTCAGCATGCCGGGTCGCGATCGCCACCATGTTGGCTGTCCACCGGCAGTGCAGGTCTTCTTTGGTCCAATGATCGGTCACATGAAAGTCTTCATACATGGCTACTAGCGTAGATCATCTGCCGGTTTTCCGATGGGCCTATTTGGGCGCAGGCACAACCAACCCTGCGCAGGGGAACAGGGGAATGCCGAAAGGCAACCGGAGAAGCGATTATCCGCAGATCGCGCAACGATCCGTACTTAAGGATTCAGCACCTTGGCCGAAGAGAGACTCAGGGCGAACTAGGCAGTCATTTGATGAGATTGGGTTGTCAAGTTTGGCACCGCAAATAATTTCGAAAAAGAAAGAGAAGTTTGCCCCAAATCTGCGTCCAATGAGGCGACACTAGAGAACGTTTTGCGGTACATTAGCGTCGATCAGGTTGTCAAGTGCCGCTCGATTTCAACAGGCAGCCGAAGGCGTTCTGCAGCAGAAGTTGTGAAATACTCTAGCGAATATTGACCGGACATAGGAGTAACTACACGTGGTGCATGATCCCGAAACCATCAAGCGATTCGAAGAAACACTTCGTCGCCAGGAAAAGCAGCTGGAACAGTCAATGATCTCGGCGGTAGAGCAGGGCCGTGAAGTGGCGGCCGATAGCGCACTGGATGCGGCCGACCAGGCAGTCCAGTCCTACCAGAAAGAAATGCTCTTCAGTCAGGGCACCAGCGGGCATGAGCAACTTGCGCTGGTTCGCACCGCTCTCAGGCGGCTGGACGAAGGCACCTTTGGCGAGTGCCTTCACTGCGGAACGACGATCGGCGTCAAGCGGCTGGAAGCTCTCCCCTGGACCCCTAACTGCATCTCCTGCCAGGAGAAAATTGAGAACGGCGAGTTGGAAGATCCAGTCGCTGCGGCCTAAAGCAACCCATCCAGCGCCCAGGCGCGGGGTTTGACCCGCAAACTTGGGCGCTGCTAGACTTCAGTAGCCTACGCAACTGGCATGAGATACCGCTGCCGGATTGCGACCCCGCCTAAGCAAAGGCTTCTGAAGGAAATCTGTGGATACACAAACTCGTCACGCGCTTAAGCAAGACCGCCTGGTCGATGCGACCAAAACCGGTGTTGACTGGTTCCAGGAAAATCGAGCGAACGTCGTGCGCGCTATTGTGGCCGCCGTGGTTTGCCTTGCCATTCTGATTGCGGCTCTGGTCATTTATGGCAAGCGATCGGCGGCTGCGTCCCTGGCCTTCGGCGAAGCAATGGATACCTACAATGCCCCGTTGGCGCAGCCCGGGCAGCCCACCCCTCCAGGCGAAAAGACATTTGCCACCACGACAGCACGCGCGACCGCGGCCAACCAGCAGTTCGCCCAGCTAGCCAATCAATATGGGTCCTTCGAGTCGGGTAAGACGGCGCGCTACTTTGCCGGGTTGACGGCAATCGACCTCGGGCAGACCGGCGCGGCGGAAGGTTATCTCACCAAGGTGATGGACGGTCACGATGCAGCGCTCGCGTCGCTTGCCAGGTTAGCGCTTGCCAATCTATACCAGCAGACGAACCGCACCAGTCAGGCAGTCGTGCTCCTCAACCAGCTCATCTCCAGGCCGACCAATACGGTGCCGGCCGATGCGGCCCGTTTGCAGCTGGCCTCGGTATATGAGAAGACCAATCCCGCGGAGGCCAAAAAGATTTACGCCCAGCTCAAGGGTTCAAAATCGGCTGCCGGCCAGATTGCGGCGCAAAAGCTACAGGCGAAATAGGCTACATCCGTAGGTTGCCTTGGCCCTGGGCGTCAGGTAATTTTTGGTGTGCGATGACAACTCTGGCGGGTTAGCGAATCCCCAATTCGTCATCCCTCGACTTCGCTCCTAATGAACAAACTGAAAAGCGCTCTGGACGAGGGTTCAAGTGTTCTCCACTCAAGCCGCGTTTGGCTTGACTGGAGGACATCCTGCTCAGCTCGCTCAGCCAGACCGATGCGTATCGCACCCCGCTATCCCGTCCTTAACTTGCACTGCAAGCAGATTCCTCGGGATGATAAGCCGGGGGCTAGCCCGGATTTCTCACCACGACTGTCTGGAGACAACCACAATGCCCCCACCCC
>CAZZVD010000258.1:0-7534 GCA_964657465.1 uncultured Acetobacteraceae bacterium
CTCGGGATGACAAGGGGTGGGTTGCATACGTTCCTCTAGAACTGCTTGTGGCTCGAAGAGCAGTTGCTAGGCAGTGAGAGCAGCCCGCCCCCGGAACCTACGCGGGACACGCCTGCACGGCTTCAGCCTCGTTTTCGTAGACCTTGAATAGAGTCAGAATCCCGACCATCTTGAACGTCTTCGCCGCGAACGGCGACGGGCTGACCAGTTTTGCATCGCCACCAGCCTTCTTGGCCTGGCGCAGCGCATCCACTATGGCTCCGATGCCACTTGAGTCGATGTAGGGCATCGCCGACAGGTCAAGCAGCAATTGGGTGTGGCCACTGCTGATCGCGCCCTCGACCGCCTCATCGAGTTGCTTGACACCTTCTCCGTACTTGAGCGGTCCCTTCAGCTTCAAACAGCAGATGCTACCGCTCTGTCGAATATCAAGATCCACGAAACGTTCTCCCAGCCGGGAATTTTCCAAGCGCCTTGTATGGGCTTCCCGAGCATGACACTTTCTATACCAACGCATTTAAAAATGCTGTAGTCTCCGACCAGCTTAACAATCAACCTATCCCTCCTGTACGTCAAGCGAACTTAAGGCTCATGAACGTTGACCTGGGTACTCGTCTGAACACGCAAGACATATCGCAACTGGCGCAATCTCTGCTGGGCTCCCCTGAAATCGCTACACGGGCGGCGCTGTTGGCTGAGGCCATGCGGCAGGCCCTGCCCGGCAGCGCCTGCGCCGTCTACGGCTTGCGCCTGCTCGCACAGCAGGATGCGCAGTGGATCCCGCTCGGCGTCTCGGAGGAGATGTCCATCGCCGAGAACCCCCTCCCCGGCAACACGCGACTGTTCGCGCCGCTGGTCGACTCGCTGCAACCGGTCGTCTACTCGCCCGCGCAGCTTGCGCGTGAGGACTACGCCCACCTCCACGTGCTGCGTACGGTGCGCTCCATTGGTTATCTCCCTTTGCTGCGGGACCAGGAGCTAGCCGGCGCTTTTGAGATAGTGAGCTTTACCGAAGAGATGACCGAAGACACGTTACGTTCGGTCGAGGGCATTGCGGGCCTGGCCGTCGCCGCTCTCACATCGGCTGAGCAGTTCGAAGAGCAACGGCAGAACCTGCTCGATTCCATCCATCGGCTGACGCAGTTATACGACCTGGAAAAATCTCTGAATGAAACCCTTGATTTCGAGCCCTTGCTGGAGTTAATCCCGGTAAAGGTCGCCGCCATGCTGCCCTGCCAGGCAATCCACTTGTGGATGTTCGATGGGGGCAAGCTGCGACTGGTTTCCGCCTGGGGGGAAGATGCGACCGCAGAGATCGGGACCACTGAAGACGCGGGCGAAGGGTACGTCGGCGATATGGCGGAAGAAGGTACGCCGCTGTTGATCGCCGATGCCGGCGACCCTCGCCTGACCGCCCGCAATGAGCGCGCGCCTGAGGGCCCGGCGATCACCACCGCATTGCTGGTACCGCTGATCGAGCACCAACCAGACGGCGGCGAGAGCGAACTGGGCGTACTCGAGGCGGTGAACAAAGACGGCGGCAAAGCTTTTGATGACGACGACCTGTTCTTCATGAACAGCATGTCCGAGACGGTCGCCAGTGCACTCAAGAACGCCAGCCTCATGTTCGCAGAACGCAAGCTTGAAATCCTCGAAGCGCTGGTGCATGTGAGCTCCGAGATCACGTCCACCTTGCGGCTTGAGCGCTTGCTGCAGATCATCGTGAATAGCCCGCAGTCAGTCTTGCCGTTCGAGCGCTGCTCGATTGCGCTCGACCAGCGGGGCCGCCTGCAGCTAAAGGCTGTGTCCGGCATGGCCAACATCCCCATCGGCGAGTTCCAGGTAGAACGCCTGCGTGAGTTGCTGCAATGGCTGTCGAGCTACCACCAGCAACTGCTGATTCGCCAGCACGGCGATCAGCCGGAAACAGAAGATACCCGGGTACGGGAAGCGATAGCACGGCATTTCGCAGCCAGCGATTACCGTGCTTTATTTGCCTTGCCCCTGACAGACGACCAGGGACGCGTCGGTTTGTTGCTGTATGAGAGCAGCGATCCGGATTTTCTCGAAGTAGCTCACATCGAAATGATCAAAGTGCTTGCCGGGCAGACCACGGTTGCCATTCGCAATGCCCTGCTGTACCGCGAAGTTCCCTTGATTGGCTTGCTCGAGCCGCTGGTGCAGCGCAAGCAGGCCTTTCTGCGCAGCGATCGGAAGCGCCAGTCGCTGATATTGGCAAGCGTTGCGGCCGCCATCCTGCTGCTCATCTTTTGCCCCTTACCGCTGCGCATCAGCGGCGTCGCCAACGTAGCTCCGCAGTCCGTGGTCACCCTCGCCGCCCCGGTCGATGGCACCATCGGGCGTGTATACTCCCGCGAAGGCCAGCGGGTGAAGCAGGGCGAGGTGGTCGGCGCTATGGACGACTGGTCCTGGCGCAACCAGCTTTCCGCAGCGCAAGCGAGATATGAAGCCGCCATGCTGACCATGCAGGGTGACCTTGCCCGCCACTCCCCACTCGCAGGAGCAGACCGCACCCAGGCCGATTACCTGCGCGCTGAAATGGAGCGAGCACGGTTACGTATCGGCAACGCACAACTGCGTTCGCCCATCGATGGCGTCATGATAACTCCCGACCTGCAGAATGCCGCGGGAGAGCACCTGGACGCGGGCGCCACCTTCGCGCAGGTGCTCGATCTGACCACTGCGCGGATCAACATCGCCATCGATCAGGAAGATGCCAACCTGGTGCGAGCGGGGCAGAAAGCGGCCATCAAGCTGGATAGCTTCCCCGCGCAAACGCTGCGCGGAGAGGTATTGAGCATGAGCCCGGAAGCACAGCCACGCGGCGATTCTCGCGTGTTCTACGCGCACGTGTTGCTGCCAAACAGGAACGCTGAGTTACGCACCGGGATGGAAGGCCGAGGCAAAATCTTTGCCGGCTACCGGCCGGCAGGGTTTGTCCTGCTGCGCGGCCCTGCTCTCTGGGGCTGGCAAAAGTTATGGGATTGGATCGGCTGGTAAATCATGCCAAGCAAACATTCGAAACATGGCGAGACTTTCTTTGGTGGCCTGCATGCTCGAAGTGGAGCGACCGCTATCCTGCTCCTCTGCCTGGCCGTGCCATCGGGTTGCCATGCCGGGCCGCAAGGTGCAGCGAACCCACAGCCAGACGAGCCCGTGCTGGCTTCTTCAACGGGCAATGCCACGAGCAGTCCAAGAACGCCGGCTGCACCGCGCGCCCTGGCTTCAGCGCCACCGGAAGAACGCGACTTCAGCACCGCTGGCCCGCTGGTGGTCGAACAGCAAGCCGATGTGGTGGCCGAACGCGACGGGCGGGTGACTGCGGTCAAGGTAGAAATTGGCGATCATGTGCATCGGGGTCAGGTACTGGCTGTGCTCGACGACCGCGCGTTGCAGGCGACGCGCGCCGAGAAGGCCGCTCGCCTGGTTTCCCTTCGGTCACAAATCAACACCTGGGAAGCAGAACAAAAGAGCAACGAGGCTGATCTGCGGCGCGCGGACTCCATGCGCGCAGAGAAAATTCTCGACGATGAGGATTGGGAACACGTCCAGTACAAGCTGGCCGAAACCAAAACCCAGGTAGCCCGCTATAAGGCCGATGCGGAGGCGGCCGAGGCAGAAGTGCATGCTGCGGAAATCGAACTCGACCAGACTCGCATCGTTGCCCCATTTGATGGCCTGGTGGGACGCCGCTCGGTACACGAAGCACAGGGCGTGAAAAAAGGGGACGCCCTCTTCTGGATCACGGCGCAGGCGCCACTGCGCATTCTGTTCACCGTTCCCGAGTCCTCCATGGCCACCTTCCACAAAGGCGCGAGGCTGGAACTCACGACCGTGGACTATCCGCAACTGAAACAGGCCGCGGTCGTCTACCGCGTCAGCCCGGTAGTCGATCCCGCCAGCGGCAGTATTGAGGTGATCGGGAGCCTGGAAAAAGCATCTCCCCTGCTAAAGCCGGGCATGTCCATGCAGGTGAAGTTGAGCCCGCAATGAACCTGAGCGAGGCACTGGATGCGGCACTCCCGGAAATACCGCGTGCCAGGCTTTCGCGCAAGAATCCGCCGCGCCTCGATCCCGACCTGATCATTCGCGAGGACACCACCGACGGCGAACCGATCGTCGCCGTCTATCAGCGCAGTACGGCCAACCTCCTGCGCATGAAACCGACACAGTGGCAACTTGCCAGTCTCTTCGACGGCGTCCGTTCCTACGAAGACATCTCGCACGCGTTCGAAAAGGAAACCGGCATTCCCCTCGCCGAGGATGAGATCCGGACCTTCGCTGAAAACATGGACGAAGACGGCTTCTGGTACAAGGACCCGCAGGAAAAAAACATTGCCATGAATGAGAAACTAGCGGCCCAGCGCAGCCGCCGCGCCAGCGGTCAGGCCAGCTTCAACGTCGTGCATATGTCGTTCAGCGCCTGGGACCCCGACCGTTATTTCACCATGCTCGACAGGAAGATCGGCAAGTATGTATTTAACCGCTGGATGGTGCTGGCGGCGGTACTGATGTTCTGCTTCGAGACCATTGTCTTCATCACAAAGTGGAACGTGATCGGTCCGGACATTCCGGTGTACTACGACTTCAGCACGAAAAGCTTTGGCGATCTTCTGGAGTTCTGGTGGATGCTGATGGCCATTGGCTTCATCCATGAAAGCTCGCACGGGCTTACCTGCAAACACTACGGCGGCGAAGTACACAGCATGGGCCTGATGTTTCTTTATCTCACCCCGGCCTTTTACGTAGACGTCACGGAATCCTGGGTGTCGGCCAGCCGGCTACAGCGTATGGCGACGATTATCGCTGGTATCTGGATTGAGATGATGGTCTGCAGCATCGCTGTCCTGATCTGGACGAGTACGCAGTCCGGGAGTTGGCTCCATGAGTTTTGTTACAAGCTCATCCTGCTGACAGGGTTGGCGGTGGTGGTGGTGAACATGAATCCGCTGATCAAGTTGGATGGCTACTATTTCCTCACCGAGTGGGTACGCGTTCCCGACCTGAAAGAGCGCTCCACTGCTTTCCTGACCGGCTGGGTGCAACGCAACATTTTTCGTCTCGCGGTGGACGTACCGGTGGTCTCGCGGAAAAGGGTGCCGCTGTTTGTCGGGTACGCAATGCTTTCTGGTATGTACAGCTACCTGCTTCTCTGGGTGTTTGTTCGTTTCAGCTATCACGTGCTTTACCGCTGGATGGCTGAGCTGGCGCTGGTGCCGGCGGCGTTTTTAGCGTTCCTGATTTTTCGTTCTCGGCTTGGGGCATTGCGGGAGTTTGCTACAGGTTTCTATCGCACCAGGTCAAGCGAAGGGGTATTCCGCGTGACGCCTCGGCGAGCCCTGGCAGGGGCGGCGCTGCTTTTCCTCTGCTTTGTACCCCTTTTGCGCGATCGCCTGCGTGGCTACTTTGTCATCGAGCCGGTGGATACCCACCAGGTACATGCCGGCGTTTCGGGAAAAGTGCTCGCCGTTTATGTCAAAGAGGGTGACATGGTGCGCAGCGGGCAGACGCTGGCCCGGTTGACCAGCCTGCAGGAAGCCAGCGCTCGTGAAGGAGCTATCGCGCAGGCCGCTCTCTCCCAGACGCAGGTGTTCTCAGCCGAGTTGCAGCATGCCAGCCTGGGAGACGCGCTGACTGCACAGCAATCGGCACAGCGTAATCACTTGATAGCAGCGGAACAGACTGCACAGCTCGCGGTCACGGCGCCGGTAAACGGCATAGTGACCACGCGCAACCCGGAGAACCTGCTGCACCGCGACGTCACCACGGGGGAAGCCCTGATAACCATCATTGACCCTTCGCGCCTGGTCGCGAGGTTATACATACCGGCCTCTGAGATGGATCGCATTCACGTTGGCGACGCAATCGCGCTACAACCGCCATTCGCCTTCTCTGAGATACACACGCGCCTGGGCGTGATCGACGGCGCCGCGGTACCCTTGCCAGCCGGATTGCTCGAGCAACAGGAATACCAGGGCATCACTCTACCCGCGTTTTACAGTACACGCATTCCGTTGCAGACAGGGCAGGAGGGTCTGCGCCCGGGCATGAGTGGCCCGGTAAAGATTTTTGGCCGGCGCCGCAGCGTAGCCGATCGCGTAGCGACCACTGTGAGTGAGCTTTTGCGAACGCACTTCTGGTAAGCGGCGAACAGCAAATGCGGCAACAGCAGTTGCTGTTGCCGCCTTGCATCCAAGCAGATTGGCCCTATTTAACTTAATCTTCTCAGGGTCGTCAGCTTCGCCCGCGATAGTTTCGCAGTTGCCTGTCTGGCCACCGCTAACCTTTTCGACTCGGTCGCAGGAACCGAGTCTTCAGGCGTTCTGTCGCTTTTGCGCCCAGCTTCCTTAGCGGAAGAATCAACGGCCCCGATGAGCGACTTTTTCTTGATTGCCATATCGACTTACCTATTCAGGACAACGATTATGTTGTCCTGAGCTATGCCCTTGGGCTCTGCAGTCCCGAGCACTTTGGGACTGGGTTAGCCTTTTTGGAAGACCGTGCGAGCAGCAACGACCTTGCTGGCGGCTGGCTTGCTGGTGTCAACCTTCGACTTCGTGGACGTGCTCTTGGTTGCGGGTGCAGTCTTCTTGCCTACGAGCGATTTCTTTTCCATAGCCATTGTGGTTTCTCCGGTGAAGATTTAACTGCTTTACGCATATACCTAGAGCAACTCGATGGCCAAACTTTTTTGCGAGCTCTTTCCAGTGAGGAATCACTAAAAGCCGGCAAAGTACGGCGATTGTGCTCGGCCCCCTTTGCGCGCCTGCTCGCGACCGCGCCTCCATGGGTTAAATTTTAACCCATGGAGGCTAAACAATTAACCCTATCCGCTGAGCGCGTGTGCGGGATGGACATTTGCTGTCAAACCCCGCCCACGGGATTCCGGCCACTGGATCTGAATTGAAGGTGCAATCAAGGATTAACGATTGGTCTAATCAACGTACCTAAAGCGAGTACTTGCGGCACAAGTACTTCATCCGCTGTGAATCGAGATGCAGCAGTCGCGCAGCGCCGGTCTTGCTCCCGTCAGAGCGCCGCAGCGCTGCCTCGAGCAGGGCCACTTCCAATTCACGTACCTCGTCGTCGAAGCGAACCCCTTCTGGTGGCAGCAGAATCGCCTCATGGGCAGTCACGCTTTGCGCCAGCAGCTGCTGCGGCAGATGCTGCAGGTCTATCGTGTCCCCTGGCACCATGATCACCAGCCGCTGCACCAGGTTCTCAAGTTCACGCACGTTGCCCGGCCAGGAGTGCTCTTCGAGCGCCGCCATTGCATTCGGAGTCAGCCGTTTCGGTTTGAGCCCATTAGCCAGCAAATGCACCCGCAGAAAGTAGTCCGTGAGCAGGGCGATATCGCCGGTGCGTTCCCGCAGGGGCGGCAGGTGGATGGGCACGACATGGATACGGTAGTAAAGGTCTTCCCGGAACTTGCCGCTGCGCGCCATCTCCTCCAGCGGCTCATTGGTCGCGCAGATCAGGCGGAAATCGATCTTGCGTCCCTGCCTGCCGCCCA
>CAZZVD010000259.1:0-7453 GCA_964657465.1 uncultured Acetobacteraceae bacterium
CACTCACTATTCGCAACAGGTCTTGGACGATGTCATTTACACCCTCCACACTTCAGGGGTCGGCGCTGGTGGAAACCCACATCTCGCGAAAAACGAGCGAGATGTGAGGCACCCGTCATTTGTTTCGGAACAGGCTCAACAAATACGGGCTACGCTCGCCGCAAGCCAGCTAGCTAGCCTTTACCACTCCCCAACTCCGAACTAGCGAACGCCACTACGTTATACCCGCAATCCACGTACAGCACTTCGCCAGTCACTCCCGAGCTAAGATTCGAAGCCAGGAACAACGCAGCATTCCCCACTTCCGCCGGATCGACATTACGCTTCAGCGGCGCGCGTTCGGCATGCACCTTCAGCATTTCTCCCAGCCCGCCAATGCCGCGAGCCGCCAGAGTCTTGATGGGGCCGGCCGAAATGGCATTCACGCGAATGTTTCTGTCGCCCAGATCCGCAGCCAGGTACCGCACGGTGGCCTCGAGCGCCGCCTTCGCCACACCCATCACGTTGTAACGCGGCACCACCTTCTGTGATCCGTAATACGTCATCGTCATGATGCTGCCGCCTTCCGTCATCAGCGGCGCCGCCCCGCGGCAAAGCGCAATCAACGAATACACGCTGATCTCATGCGCCACGCGGAACCCATCCCGGCTGGTCAACAGAAAGTCGTTGTGCAGTTCTTCAGCAGGAGCAAACGCGACACTGTGCACCACGATGTCCAGCTTGCCGTAACGCTCGTTGAGTTGAGCAAACACAGCGTCGATCTCCTGATCGCTCGCTACATCGCAGGGAAATACAGCCGCATCGGGCAGCTCCTTAGCCAACGCCTCGGCCTCTCCGCGAAGCCGCTCATTCTGGTAGCAGATCGCAATTCGCGCTCCCGCAGCAGAGAGCTTCTGGGCAATGCTCCAGGCGATGCTGCGCTTATTCGCCAAGCCGAATACCACGGCCGTCTGGCCCTTGAGATCGATCATTGAGTCCTGTTCCTCGTTTCTTTCACGCGCCTAAGGGATATTATCAACCGCCAAGGTCGACGAGTTCGACATCGCCCATGGGGCTGCCCAGGAAGCGTGCGCCCAACCTGCGAAATTTCTGTACAGAGTCGGTGGCAAAAAACCGGCATCTGCTGGCTGCACTGCCGGCGCTGACAGCAGAGTAAGTGTGCCCGGCCAGCATGCGGGCAGCCTGGCTGGCAGTCGCTTCGGCCGAATCAATCACCCGTATCGCCGGCATGAGGGCAGCCTCCATCATGGGCCGCAACAGGGGATAATGGGTGCACCCCAACACCAGCGTGTCAGGATCCATGTTCTCTTCCTGTGCCTGTTCCAGCAACTCGGTCAAATAGATGCGCAGTACCTCCGCCGTGACCGGGTGATCGATCCAGCCCTCTTCCACCAGCGGAACCAGCAAGGGGCAGGCTTTCTCAAGCGCACGCAACCCTTGTTCCCGGCACGCCGCCGCGTAAGCATGGCTCGAGACCGTAGCATCCGTGCCAATGACCAGGATGTCGCGAGTCCGCGACGAAAGCCTGGCCTCATGGGCGCCCGTCTCGATCACGCCCAGCACCGGCACCGTGGTGGACTCGCGAATCTCCTTCAAGGCGAGGGCGGTCGCGGTATTGCAGGCGATTACCAGAAAGTCAGCACCCTGATCCAGCAGGAAGCGCGTGCTCGAAAGCGCATAGCGGACGATCGTGGCCCGTGACTTGGATCCGTACGGCAGGCGCGCTGTGTCGCCGAGATAAAGAAACTCAGCAGCGGGGAGCAGCGGCAACAGCGATCGCAAGACGGTGAGGCCACCGAAGCCCGAATCGAACACCCCGATCTTCAACCTGCCGGTACTCACAGATGCTTGACTCCGGGCGCATCCGAAGCCAGGTAAGCGCGGGTCAGGTCAGCATGGCCGGCGAGCGTGTCGCGTGGTTGCCCATCCACCAGGAACCGCACCTGGGTGATCTGCGGAAAATTCGCGTGCAGCGTGCCAATCATGGAGAGCAGTGTCAGCATTTCGGGCTCGATGCCGGAAGGGTGCGCCTCGACAAACGATCCACTCAGGTCCACAACCGCCACCACGCCGCCCGGGGTGTGCTCCGCATCCATGGGCAGGGTCATAAAAAATATGCCATTGACGCCCTTGTTGGCCGCGATGGGGTGCCTGGTGTTGGGCCGCGCATAATCGAGGATCAGGTGTTGCAGAATCACCTGGGCGCGTGCGTTGTTATCCACCGGCAGAGGGATGGTCTGCTTGCCCGGCTGCACGGATCCATCCATATCATTCGCAATCATCAAGGTTACATTTTGCGCGGGCTTGCCATTGTCAGGCGTCAGCGGTTGATTGCTGGCCGAGGTCAGCAGGCGATCGAGCGCTCGCTCCCGCATGCGCAGGAGGATCACCGCCATCAAAACGGAGCTCACCAGCAGGACCCAGAACAGGATGCGTTGGGGGCGGGGGATCACGGTTGCTGCCTCCAGTCACGCTGCCATTGTTCCACCGCCGCGGCCATCGCCGCTACGATCCGATCCTGGTAAGCCGGGTCAGACAGCGGGGTGATCTTACCGGAGGTATGCAGAGGAGAAAACTCCACCACAACCGCAGGGCAGGTAAAGCTATCCAGTGGTTGCAATGCGGTACGGCCCAGGGTCACGGGCACCTGCGCATGGGTCATCGCCGAATCGAACTCAGAGGAGAGACGAAGGCTCTGCTCGGCATACGCTCCCTGCGCCGTCTCCCAGGGAAGGAAGCGAGTGAGCGGGATCTGCGTCAGAGACGCGGTGAAAAGATGAACCCCGCTACCGCTGGTCGTCGCATGCAAGTCGATGCATGCGGCCGCATTCACATGATTCGCGGTTTCCGCACGATTCAGGGCGGGGATAGCGTTGTCCGATTCGCGCGTGGTCACCACGTAGATGCCGTGTGCCGTCAAGGCCGAGCGCAGGCGGGTTGAAAGCGCCAGCACCAGGTCTTTTTCCAACTGGCGATCGGCCAGGCGAGCGCCGCCGTCGGTACCACCGTGCGCGGCATCGATCACCACGGCGAACCGGGGCGCCGCGCGCATCACCGCCGACGGGGGAGCGGGCGGGGCCGCGGGCGTGGCCTGGATGGTGGCTTGCGATCGGGCAGGGCCAACCCCCGCCAACGGCAATAAGGTCGCCGCGATGACTGTACGCATCCTCAAACGCGCCCAAACACTGACCATCATTCCCTCGTTCGACGAGCGATTGTTTGGACCGGGGCTTCGACGACCGCTGTGGCCGCCACGTTAGTCCAGCGAGTAAATGGCAAGGCCGCTCAGGAGTTTGGGATAGAAGTCAGTCGACTTCTGGGGCATCACGTCCCCGGCAAACGCCACCTCGCGCAGCTGTGCAAGGGTGATGGGGTTGGTAAGGAACGCCACATCGGCTTCTCCGCGCCCGACCTGCTCGATGGCTTCCCCAGCGTCCCGAACATAGCGAAGATTGCGCTGTTCGAGAATGGCTTCCGGGCTTACGCCCATCAGTTGTTGCAGGACCAGCGAATGCAACTGCGCCAGGTCCAGCCGGCGCTGCCGCTCGGGTAAGGACTCGAGGGCCATGGCGACTACCTCAGGCCTGGCCAGCAATAAATGATAGCCGGCTCGGGTCACCGCGATGAACGCCGTGCCGAACTGGCGGGCAAGCAGCCGGGTCAACTCCGCTGGGTCTTCTGCCTGGATGCTTTGCACATCAAAAAACTTCCGGGCGCGCTCCAGGAACGCGCCTGGGTCAAAGTCCGGCAGACCAAAGACCACCCGGTGCGTGGGCAGGATGGTGATACCCGAGGAGTCCATGTTGACGAAGGTCATCATCACTGCCGCTTCGGGGTAGGCAGGCTGGGGCGTTGTGTTGGCCAGGTTGCGTTCCGTGCGGACTACGTTAGCCGGTGTATGCTCCCTGGCGTAGTTCAGCGCGGTTTCGTAGCGGTGGTGGCCGTCGGCAATGATGAGCTTCTTATCCTCCATGGCGCCCAGAAGGATATTAATGGTGCTCATATCGCTGACCTTCCACACGCGATGGGTCACCCCGTACTCGTCGGTCACTTCGATTTCAGGCGACGTCGTGCCCGAGAACAGGATTTTTTCCGCCGTCAGGGCCGGGTCGGAGTACAGCATGAAAATCTGGCCAAAATGGGCGCGCGTCGCACGCAACAGGTTCAACCGGTCAGATTTTGGCTTGGCCAGAGTTTTCTCATGGGGAAACACCACCTGGCTGTTGTAGTCGGACACTTCGCCGAGCGCGATGAAGGCGCGCCGTTCGTGGATCTCGCCATCGCCCCCGGGGATAGTGAATCGCTGGGAGTACGCGAAAATGCACGCGTCCTTCTCCTGTGCCAGCACGCCCATACGCCGCCAGTCAGCAAAATCTCTGGCCGCGCGCGTGTAGACATCGTTGGTGCCTGGTTCATCAAACAATTCAGGCAAACCGAGGATGATACGCACCAGGTTGTAGAGACTGCGTTGGTAGTAGGCCTGCTGCATCGCGGGAGTGATCTTGTCGTACGGCTGGGTCACGACGTCTTCCACGCGGACAACACTCGGGTTATAGCGCAATGCGCGGAAGGGGTAGATACGTGCCATGCTAGTAGGAGTCAGCTCCGAACCTCAGCAACCTGAATTTGCGGGATAATCGCTTTGCTCTGTTATATCTGCCAGATTGTACCTGACCGGAACAGGCTCGCCGCGGCTTCCTGCAGCGTCGGTTCCACCGGAGGCAACAGACCCCGCATGCAGAAGCAGATCCAGCTTCAGAAGGCGGGGGGAGGCAGCGGATGCATCCTGTCGAAAGCGCATCTAAAAAGCGGAGGCAGGGTGGCTATGGTCGTGCTACCATCCGCTCACAAACCTTGGGGCCCCATTGTGGAGACTGTTCGCGCGATTGCACGGCTTAGGCTTTTTCAACTGCCCAATCCCACTTTCGGGCAACGTGGCAACGAAGTCAGTGACATGAAAACTGGGGCAACGACGCTCCCTATTGAGCGCACGACGGAACGGGACGTACTTCGAAAGCCTGCCTTCAGGGTCTCCGGCATGAGCCGCCTGGGGCGATTCAGGTTGCGGGTGGCGGGCAGTGCGGCCATCGCTTTCGCTGGGTTGGCTGTTTCATGCCCGGCGGCCTGGTCACAGGACCCGCTAAACGATGTCCACGTGCAGCCGCAACCCCCAGCGCCCACCGTACCGATTGCTGCGCCGGACGATGCAGCCGGAAAGAAAGACGTTCCGGGAAAGGTTGTTCCAGCTCCGGTGGAGGGTAAAAAGGCGCTTTCAGCCCGCCCGAATGAGCGCATCCGTGTGGATGTGAACCTGGTGCTGGTGCCGGTGACCGTGACCGATCCCCTGAACCGGCTGGTCACCGGCCTGGAACGGCAGGACTTTTTCCTCTACGAAAACAACGCCCTGCAAAAGTTGAAGAGCTTCTCGGCCGAAGATGCCCCGGTATCAATTGGCATCATCTTTGATCTGAGCGGCAGCATGACCGACAAGATCAACCGCGCCCGCAATTCAATCCTGGAGTTTATGCACACGGCCAACCCGCAGGACGAGTTCTTCGTGATCGGCTTTAACGATCGGCCCGAATTGATTACAGATTTCACCAACAGCGTAGACGACATCGAGACTCGCCTGCTAACCGTAAAACCCGGCCACCGCACCGCCCTGCTCGACGCCATCTACTTTGGTCTCAACAAGATGAAGCAGGCCAAGAACGAGCGCAAGGCACTTCTGGTGGTTTCAGATGGGGGCGACAATCGCAGTCGCTACACCGAAAGCGAAGTCCGGGCGGTCGTGCGGGAGTCGGATGTACAGATCTACTCCATCGGCATTTTTGATCAGTACGCCCCGACCCGCGAGGAGCAGCTTGGCCCTCTCCTGCTGCACGACGTGAGTGAGGAGACAGGCGGCCAGTTGTTCCGGGTGGACGATCTCGCGGATATGGCCGACATCGCAACCAAGATCAGCGCCGAACTCCGTAACCAATACGTGCTGGGTTACCGGTCCGAGGATATTAAACGGGATGGCAAGTGGCGTAAATTGAAGGTAAAGCTGGTTCCGCCCGAGGGGCTGCCTCAGCTTACCGTTCATGCTCGCACCGGATACTATGCGCCCTTGCAGTAACTTGCTGTGCCTTCTCCCGTTTCTACTGTTTGGCTGCATGCCGGTGAACGCCGTCGCCCAGTCGCCGGCTGCTGGCGGGCAGGCGGGCTCGGTGCCCACCCAGCCGGAAAAACAACTTCCGCTCAATGTGGATCGCGACCCCGTCGCTGCGCCCGAGGGTCCGGAAGCAACAGCTCCCGTCGCCAATGGAGGGACGATCGGGCGTGACAACGGCAGGTACACCCTCCAGCGGAACGTCGACGAAGTGGTACTGAACGCCACCGTGCTCGATGAAAAGCAGCACATGGTCCCTACCCTGGGAAAAGATGATTTCCGGGTGTTTGAGGATGGAGTGCCGCAAACCATCTCGTCGTTCCAGCATCAGGACATCCCCATTTCGCTGGGCATCCTGGTCGATAATTCCGGCTCGATGCGGACGAAGCGCCAGGCAGTGAACAATTCTGCACTCGATTTGGTGCATTACTCCAACCCGGATGACGAGACGTTCGTGGTGAATTTTTCGGACGAAGCCTATATCGATCAGGATTTCACCGCCAACGTGAACAAGCTTCGCGACGGACTCTCGCACATCGACTCCAAAGGCGGCACGGCTCTCTACGACGCGATTATGGCTTCGGCCGATTACCTTACCAAGAACGCCAAGCGTTCGAAGCAGGTTTTGCTGGTGATTACGGATGGAGAGGACAACGCCTCCAGCACGACACTGGAGGAAACCGTTCACCGCATCCAGGATTTGCAGGGTCCGGTCATCTACTCGATCGGCTTGTTGTTCGACGACTCAGGCGGGGGCCGGGAGACGCGCCGGGCCAAGCGCGCTTTGCAGTTGATGGCTGACGAAACGGGCGGTGTTTCGTATTTCCCCAAGAATCTGAACCAGGTGGATGAAATTGCGGCCGAGGTGGCGCACGACATTCGCGAGCAATACACGATTGGCTATCACTCCACCAAGCCAGCCAGCCAGGGTGGTTTCCGCATGGTGCACGTCGAGGCCAAGGCCAAGGGCTACAACAAGTTAGTGGTGAGAACGCGCACGGGCTACTATCCCAATGCGAAGAAGGGCAGCGCCGCTCCGGCCGCTCCGCCTCAACGCCAATAACATCTGCAGACCTCGAACTGCCCTCTCAACTGATCCGACCTTTCAACGGGTTGAAGGTCTCAACGATCGGACCACTCCCTGATCGACCTTTCAACGGACGGACCTCTCAACGGTATGAACAACCGATCGGACCCGTCCACGATCTGACCTCTCACTATCGGACCATTCAACGGACTAGCCCGGATTTCTCACCACGACTGTCTGGAGACAACCACAATGCCCCCACCCCTGGACGG
>CAZZVD010000260.1:0-7436 GCA_964657465.1 uncultured Acetobacteraceae bacterium
GGGGTGGGGGCATTGTGGTTGTCTCCAGACAGTCGTGGTGAGAAATCCGGGTTAGGCCAGCCGCTGGCCGAGCCACAGGCGCTCGCTGCCACAAGGGACTCTTAAAGGAAGTCACCTACCCCCGGCCCTTTGTCATCCCGAGCGAAGCCGAGGGATCTGCAGTGCGCCTTTCTCCTGCCGCAAATTTCTACAGACCTCCAGCATGGGACACGCAGAAGAACCCGCACCTACACCACCCGGTATTCGCATGAGTTGCACTGACTGACTAGCCCGGATTTCTCACCACAATCCTCAGCTTCTGTGGTTGTCTCCGACAGTCGTAGTGAGAAATCCGTGCTAGCTAACCCGCAAAACGTGTCGTCGCACACCAAAACTAACCTAACGCGCGAGGCCAGAAGCCAAAACACAGCAACAGGCTCACGCTCCCTTCAACCTGTCGCACCGATCAGTACGGGTGAGAAATCTGGGTTAGTATTCTGCAATCTGCAGGGACTGGCTTGGCTGCATGTCCGACCTGGAGTTGTTGTTGAAGATGAGCGGAGGGACAAAGGCGCACTGCAGATCCCTCGGCCGCGCTCGGGATGACAAAGCAGAGGGCCGTGATCTTCTTCTACAGTCGCTGTGGGTTAGGGGCGTTTGGCCCGAAAGCTCCAGCCGACAAACAGCGCCGTCCCTTCCTGGCACGGCTTGTACCGTGGAGCGCGCCCAGACCCTAACAAACCGCCGAAGCAGCTGGCAGACAAACCGGCCCCCGCGCACTGATGTGCCCGGGGGCCGATTCACTGCACTCCCTTACTGGGGTGGCTTAGTCGTGCTGGGCCGGGTAGTCCGGGGAGTGGTCGTGCTGGGCCGGGTCGCCGAAGGAGCAGGGCCGCTGGCAGCAGGCTGCGCGGGAACACCCGACTTCGCGTTGTACGCGTCCACCACGGCCTTGGTGATATCCGTGGCCGGGGTCGCCCACAACACTGGCGAGTTCTGCTGATTGCTGGCGTCAAGCACCAGGGTGAACTTGCTCTGGTTGGCGTACGTGTCCAACACCGCGTAAACCTTCTGTGCCAGCTGCTGATACATTTCGCTCATCGCGTTGCTGGCTTCGTTCTGCGCATCTTCCGCCGAACGTTGCAGAGACTTGGTCTTCTCATCGATCGTCCGCAGGCGGCTCTCGCGCTCCGGTTCAGCCAGCGTGGTGCCGGCATCCTGCAATTGCTTCTTCAGGGAATCGATCTCGTCGCTCTGCGTTTTCAACTGCGTCTGCTTGGGTTCGAACTTCACCCGCAACTGGGCGAAATTGCGTTGACCTTCATTGGTCGCGGCAACAGCCTGCTGGAAGGCAATGATCGCCACCTTGGCCGGAATCGGAGTGACCGGACCGGCGGTCGCCGTTGCCGGCGCGGTCGGCTCAGGAGCCGCAGGCGCCTGCGCATATGCTTTGCTGCTGGAGGCAAGGGTACCCACGCCCGCTGCGGACGCGAGTAGGCAAAAAACTGTGAACGAACGCTTCATCGGAATACAAAACTCCTTTTGATCTTTGAATCCAGATCGCCCGCATCTCTTCAGCGGTAGCGGGCCTTCGCTTGCGGGCCTTTCTCATGCGCGGTGCCCGGGGCCAGCATATCTGGCGGCAACTGCGCGAAAAAGACACGGACCAAGATATAAGACTGGGCCAGTGGTGATTATAGGTGCGTGTTGAATGAGCGTCAACGCAACCGATACGCTCTTTCTCGACGCCACCCCTTGTTATTCCAGCCCCTGTTACGCCAACCTTGTTACGAGCAGAGACGAATGGGGAAAGCCGGTGGTCGCAACGTTCGACCCTGTGCCTGCGTAATTGGCCCGGCCCGCTTGTACTAGAACGTCGTACTTACGCTCAGACGGAAAGTCTTTTTCGGCTCGCGGAAATGCAGCAGCGAGTTAAACGCAGACTCAGCCTCGTTATAGGTGTAATCGCCCGCACCGCCCGCAGGGAACATACTGCGGGTGATCAGGCTTTCTCCCTGCCGGTCCTGGTACAGCCGCATCAGGTTGTAAGCATAATAGAGCCGGAAGGGCGCATTCACGATCGGGAGCATGGCCGAAATCTCGCCACCGATCGACATTCTCGGCACGACGTTAGTGCCACCGATCGGCCGGATAAGATTGATGAACTGAATCGTCTGTCCACCCTGGCACGATCCGTTGAAGTATGAAGTGCACCCGTAGAGTGGGGAGTTAAGCTGATCGGCGCCCTCCACACTTTGCCGCAATTGCGACTGGCGAATGATTGCCGTGATATCAAAGTCGTCAAAGATCGCGAATTGCACCGGCCCGCCAAGCGGTATCCGGTATTCCACGTTCGTCGTGAACTTCACGTCGCCGCCCACCGACACGGGGCGATAAATCGGGATCGGGATGGGAATGTTCCCCAGCGTGTAGTTACCCGGCTGAATGGGTACCGGGGTGCCATCCGGATTGGTGAGGGTGATATTCTGCCGCACCGGGATGAACGCATACGGCGTCGCCGCGCGCACATCGAATCCGCGCAGTTCGTTGTCGCCGCCCGAGTAGAACCGCGCAAATGGCGGGGCTACGTCGCCGCTGAATCCCTGGATATACGAAGCCTGGGCGCGCAGGGCTAGTACGTTGCGACCTTCCGGGTTGAACCGGAAACCCTTCATCGCCTGAAAGTGCTTTACCTGGACCACCGGGCTGAAGTAACGAACATTGCCAAAGAGGCCTGCTAATTGGAAAGCAGCGGATACATCCGTACCAAAGCGAGGCCGGAAAACCGAAGGACCGACCTTGTTGTACAGGTAGCTCAACGAAACCGAGCTGGTGTAAATGCCTTCGAGCGCGTTCGCACCCTGGATTTGCCCGCTGCGGAAAGCCAGCGTTTGGAACAAGTTTGATGAAGCCTGGCTGAAGGTCGTGATCGTCGATTTATCCCAGCTGTAAGTCAACCCAACCCGCTTGAACGAGCGGCGCAGTGGGTAGCTCACAGAGAAGTTCAAGCCGGTGGACGACTGGTTGTAGTTCTGCGTCAGCGATTGCTGCGCCTGGCTAAGAGCATTCGACCCGCCGGTCACCGATGCATAATTACGCGCCGAGTTGAAGTCCGATTTGCGCGAGAATACCTGGAAGCCGAGACTGATCGGCTTGTTGTGCAGATAGGGCTCAGTGAACGCAAACAGGAGATTACGTGACAGGTTGCCAATATTGCCCTGCACGCTCAATGTTTCGCCCAGGCCCAGGAAGTTGTTCGTCTGGTAGTTGAGGCCCAGGAATGTGCCCGAAAGTCCGCTGACGCCGCCATTCAAGCCAATCGAGTTCTTGCCTTTTTCGTGCACCTTCAGCAGCAGGGAAACCGTGCCGTTCTCGTTATCCGGATGGATATCAGAATCCTGGTCAACCTTGAGGGCGTCGAAGTAGTCGAGCTGGTTAAGGTGCAACAGGCTCGACTCCCACAGATTGCTGTTGTAGACCTGTCCCTCTTCGAGCAGAAGCTCGCGGCGGATCACGCGGTCGCGCGTAATCGTGTTGCCCTGGAACTCAATCCGTGACACGGTGAAAGGCTTACCTTCGTCAATGTCGATGTCGAGATACACCAGGTGTTTGGCATCGTCGATGCGCGGTGTAGGGACTGCGGTGAAGTTGATGTAGCCCAGCGAACCGTAAGCCTTGCGCAGGTTATCCAGACCCTTGCCCACCGCAGTAGCGTTAAAGAACTCGCCATCCTTGGTCGGGAACTGGGACCGTAGAGCCTTCACATTCTGTACGTGCGTATTGCCGGTGAAGGTGACGCCGCCCAGACGATAGCGAAGGCCCTCATCGACTGGAATGCGAATGTCGATGCGCTTGCCCTGGCGCGGCCGGAAGGTAAAGAGCGAAAGGCCGCCTTCATTCCGGATATGCGTAACCGGATCATTTACCACGGCGCGGAAGTAACCGCGATCCTGCATGGCGCGGCGCACGCGTTCCGTATCTTCCTCGAGCTTGCTGGCGTCATAGGTGCGCGCAAAGATGTTCTCGAGGACGATCGAATGCGGAACACCGACCGGCCGAAGATTCTTCATGGCGGCGCGCAGCTCGCGCGAATTCACGGCATGGTTGCCGCTGAAGGTGATGTTCCCCACCTTAACGGTTGGGCCTTCCTTGATGTTGAAGATGACCGCAACGGAAGACGGCGGGATAGTCTTGATATCCGGCTTGACCGTTGCGAACTGGTGGCCATGTTCCGCCAGCAAAGCGCGGATGACGTCGATGACCCGTGCCAGCTTGGTGGGGTCATACGGGCTCTCCTGAGAAAAGCCAGTGATGTGCTCTTTTTTAAAGCGGTCAAGAACGTCTGAAGTCGAGACGGAGTTCAACCCCTTGTACGTGATCTCACGAATCGTCGGCTTCTCTTTGACGATGATGTCGAGAACGATGCCCTTGGGAGTGTCTTCGCGGGCAATCTGCAGGTTTTCGAAATAGCCGGTATTCCAGAGCGAATTGAAATCCCGCTCAATGGTCGCTGGATCGTAGGTATCGCCGGGGTGAGAGAACAGACGGGCTAGTACGGTCTCGCGCGGAATGCGCCGATTGCCGATCACCCGGATTTGCTGCACCACGTTCGCCTGGGCTGCCGGCTCTGGCGCGGCGCCCGCAGCAGCAGGAGCTTCCTGGGCCCAGACACACGCAGTGGAACCGCACAACAGAAATAAAGCCATCATCCTGCGCATCCGAGAGCAAAACGGGAGTGCAGGTTGGTTCTTTTGCAACCGGGAGCGAAGGCTCCCTGACACGACGCGAAGAATAGGCACACCCCTACTGCTAAATATCGGATCCCGCTTGAGGAAAAGCCGATTATATGTGACGGAACCGATACTCCCCAACTCCGGCAATTCGTTTCTCACGCTACCTGCCATCCTGGAGATACAGGACAGAGCTTTACATCTTCAACTTTCCAGCTCTGAGGTAGCGAAGTACTCGCCCAATGAAGAGTCCCAGGACACAGAGAGAAGATTTGGTTTGCAGCAGACCTGGCAATCCTCAACGTAGCGCTGCCGTCCGCCCGCAGACTCATCCACCACAATTTCATTCCACTCTCCACAGCCCGCGCACTGAAACCCCGCTGGATACGGCATCGTCGACACTCACGTTTGAGCAGGTTCTCTTAGTCTATCGGAGGGAAGTGGTTTTGCGCGTCTTCGGGGCTGAGCTTTCGTACTTCCACCAGCGTGGAATAGAACGTGGCTCCGCGGCCCAGGTCGGTTAATCGCTCCGACGTGAGCGCGTTCACGTTGTTTCCACCGGCCGACAGCTTGTTCCAGTTAAGGCTGGCCGCCACCACACCCGCTGGCACGCTGCTATCCAATCTGGCCCGCAACCTGATCTTGCCGCGGTCGTTGAAAATCTCCACCCAATCGGCTTCGGCGATCTGCCGCACACGCGCATCGTCCTCATGCAGGTGGGCGAGCCCAGGTCTTTCCATTTTTTGGTGACCAGGCAGGTTGGCAAACGTCGAATTCATGTAGTTGTCTGCCTTGCGTGGCAGAAACTCCAGCGGAAACGTGTGTGCCTGGGCGCCACGCCGCGATTCATCCGCCGCGTGAAACGTCGGCAGTGCATCGGCGCCTTGTGCGGCCAGCTTGTCGGAATAAAATTCGGCTTTCCCGCTGGGCGTGGCAAAACCCCCGTCAGCAAAGGGGAGAAACACGCCGCCGTCGCGGCCTGAGGTCGCCTGCAGCCGTATCTCCTTCTTCTCCTCCAGTTCCTGCCGCGTGATCCCTTCCATGCTTTCGGCGCCTAACGCTTGTTCGATCAGGTCATCGACCGTGTCACGGAAACAAGGCTCGGGGAAGCCGATGCGCTGCCCCAGTTGGCCAAACAGCCACACGTTGGAGCGCGCCTCGCCCAGCGGCGCTATGGCCTGCTCAGAGATCTGAAGATAGTAATGGCCGTATGCGCCCTGCAGGTCTTTGTGTTCCAGAAAGGTGGTCGCCGGCAGCACGATGTCAGCGTAGTCAGTCGTGTCAGTAAAGAACTGCTCATGGACTATGGTGAACAGGTCGCTGCGCAGCATGCCACGGACCACAGCGTTCTGATCCGGCGCGATGGCTACAGGATTTGAGTTGTAGACGAACAGCGCCTTGACCGGAGGCCCCTCTTCTGACGAAGTCCCCAGCTGGGTGAGCGCGTGGCCCAGCTGCGACATATTCACGATGCGCGCCAGGCGGCCAAGCGGGCTGGCCATCATCAGGTCTGGCCGCTCCAACGCAGCGCTATCGAACCCGAAAGCGCCGCTGGTCGAGAGCTGCAGTCCGCCGCCCAGTTGCTTCCAGGCGCCAATCAGCGCGGGCAGCATGCACACCGCACGGGCGGCGGCGCCACCGTTCTGCGACCTTTGGATACCGTAGTTCACGCGAATGACGGACGCGCCACTGGTCGCGTACTCGCGCGCCAGCCGCTCAATATCTTCGGCAGCAATGCCCGTCAGGCCGGCAACGTGCTCCGGCGTATAGGGCTGAACATGTGGGCGCAGCAACTCGAAACCGTGCGTGTGCGCCTGGACATACTCCGCGTCGTACAGCCCGTCGCGGATGATGACGTGCATCAAGCCGAGCGCCAGGGCGGTGTCGGTGCCTGGCTGGATGGCGATGTGCCAGTCTGCGGCTTTCGCCGTGCGCGTGCGATAGGGGTCGATCACGACCAGCTTTGCGCCGCTGCGCCGCGCCTCTTCGACGAATGGCCACAAATGCACGTTGTTGCCGTGGATATTGGCTGCCCACGCGATGATGTACTTCGCGTGGCGGAAGTTCTCCGGGTCGGTACCCAGCTTTTTGCCGTAGACCGAAATAAGCGCATCGCCACCCGCCGTGGCGCAGATCGTGCGATCCAGCCGGGAAGCACCCAACCGGTGAAAGAACCGCCGATCCATCGAGCCGTACCCCAGGGCGCCAATCGTGCCGGCATAGGAGTAGGGCAGGATCGACTCCGGCCCATGCTCCTGGCTAATCTGACGAAGCCGCTCGGCGACGTTTTCCAACGCTTCATCCCACGAGATCCGTTCGAAAGCCTCTGGCTCCTGTCCTGGCGGCAGCTTTCCTTTGGGAACACCCGCGCGTCGCCGCATGGGGTAGAGCAGCCGTTGCGGCGAATAAACCCGCTCCAGGTATTTGGCCACCTTGCCGCAAAGAAATCCGCGCGTCACGGGATGTGCCGGATCGCCCTGGACTCGGGTAGCCGTACCTTTGTCATCGATCGTGACCAGGACCGCGCAGGAATCCGGGCAATCGTGAGAGCAAACGGCATGCACTGTGCTGGCGGGAGGCATACTTCATTGTAGTAGCAGTGAACCGGCACAATCCGGGGCTTCCACAAGTCCCCGCGCCACGCCTGGCTCACCGGTAGTTCTTTCCTCCTGACTTCCGTTGAGGAACAAGAGGGTAAAAGCCCGCCCACATCTCCCGGCTGAAGAG
>CAZZVD010000261.1:0-7410 GCA_964657465.1 uncultured Acetobacteraceae bacterium
AGCAGCACGCTCACGATCGAGGCCGACAACAGGTTGGCCATGGTGCCGGCCAGCATAGCCCGCAGCCCCAGCTTGGCCAGGTCGTTGCGGCGGCCCGGCGCCAGCGCGCCGATCCCCCCGATCTGCATGCCGATCGAGCTGAAGTTGGCAAACCCGCATAGCGCAAACGTGGCGATCGTAAACGAGCGAAAGTCCAGTGAACTCTTCTGCGCGCCCAGCAGGGAATACGCCACCAGCTCATTTGTCACCGTGCGCGTTCCCAATAAATTGCCTACCTGGTGGGCGCTATGCCACGGGATCCCGATGAGCCACGCAATCGGCGAAAAGACAAAGCCGAGGATGACGTTCAGGCTGGAAGGGAAGGGAATGTGATGGCCGCCCAGCCAGCCGCTCAGGCCTCCCAGCATCCCGTTCAGCAGGCCGATCAGCGCCAGAAACGAGATCAGCATAATGCCCACATTGAAGGCCAGGCGGCCACCATCGATCGTGCCGCGGGCGATCGCGCCCAGCAGATTCTCTTCCTTGTGCTCTTCGGCAACCGGCATGGTGACACGGCCGAGTGTGGCAGGCACCCGAGTTTCCGGCACCAGCATTTTGGCAATCAGCACCGTGCCAGGCGCGGTCATGATCACCGCCGCCAGCAGGTGCTTGGCTTCAACGCCGTAGAGGATGTAAGCCGCCATGATGCCGCCAGAGACATGCGCCATGCCGCTGGTCATGATGGTCATCAGTTCCGACTGCGTGGCTCCAGGCAGGAACGGGCGGATGCTCAGCGGCGCCTCCGTCTGTCCCATGAAGATGCTGGCTGCCACGTTGAGCGACTCGGCGCCACTGATCCGCATCGTGACCTGCATGACGCGGGCCATGGCCTTGATCACGATCTGCATGATGCCCAGGTGATACAGCACAGCAAAGAAAGCGGAGATGAAGATGATGGTAGGCAGCACCTGGAAAGCGATTACCAGGCCATAGGAGGAGTGCTGTTTGCCAAGTTCGCCGAAGACAAAGCCGGAGCCGATAAACGCGTAGGCGAGCATTTTGTTGACCGTGTCCCCGGCCGCTGCAAGGGCTCGCTCGCCGGCGTCGAAGCGAAGCACCAGCACGGCGAAAATCCACTGCAGACCGAGCCCCCAGGCCGCCGTCTGCCAGCGAATGGCTTTGCGGTTGGTCGATAGCAGGTAAGCCAACAGCAGGATGACCACCAGGCCGAGCAGCCCCGTAAATTGTGCCAAGGTTTCTCCTTACAGCGCGTTCTGCAGCTTGAACCGGTGGGGAAATACTTCCTCGAAGCGGTAATCTTCCCAGGCCGCGTGGCTGCGGAAGATGATGCGGGAGCTGGGCATCATGAACTCGCTCAGCACCTGCAGGCAGGCGCCACAGGGCGGGCTCGCCGCCTGGTTGAGATTGGTGATGGCGCAGGCGAGCACGCGCATTTCCGGCCCATGCTCGGCGACCGCGCGCACCACTGCGGAGCGTTCGGCGCAGATGGTGAGCCCGTAGGAGGCGTTCTCAACGTTGGCGCCACTCACGGTGGCGCCATTCTGCAGCAGCAGGGCAGCCCCCACACGAAATTTGGAGTAGGGCGCGTAGGCATGGTCCGCCGCGTCCGCAGCCCTTCGCGTCAACTGACTCAGCAGCTCAGGGGTAATGCCATTCTCGCCTGCTTGCATGGTTTCCTGAGCCTAAAGGCAGCCGGGCAGGGACGCAACCTGCTTCTGCAAGCCCATTCGATTCCTTGCTGGTCCCCGCCACACGCCAATACAGCAACTTGCATCTCATCAACGCCCATTACAAACCCCGGCGTTTCTACCGGATATCCTTAAGACAGACCTGCATGCCGGCTAAAAAACAAAGTCGATCGGCCGAAGTTACGGATGTGCTGGAACTCTTCCACCCCGTAACCGCATCCTGGTTCCGCGCTGTCTTTGAACAGCCGACCTCTCCCCAGCGCCTGGGCTGGCCAGCCATCGCTCGCGGCGAGAGCACGCTCATCCTCGCCCCGACCGGCACCGGCAAAACCCTCACCGCCTTCCTGTGGTGCCTGGACCGGCTCATGATGCACCGCGCCGCCGGGGAAACAGAAGGCTGCCGGGTCATCTATCTAAGCCCGCTCAAAGCACTCGCCGTTGACGTGGAACGCAACCTGCGGTCGCCGCTGGCCGGCATCGCCAACATGGCCCGGCAGGCCGGCGTGCCCTTTCACCAGCCGGCGATCAGTATCCGTACTGGCGACACATCGCAGAAAGAACGCAGCCTCTTCCGCCGGCACCCTGCAGAGATTCTCATTACCACGCCGGAATCCTTGTACCTGCTGCTGACCTCCGATGCCGCCGCCAGCCTGCGCCGGGTCGACACTGTCATCATCGATGAGATCCACGCGGTCGTGCCCACCAAGCGCGGGGCGCACCTGGCCCTCTCGCTGGAACGGCTGGAAGCGATCACCGAAGGCCGCGTGCAGCGTATCGGCCTTTCTGCCACGCAGCGCCCACTGGAAGAGGTTGCGCACTTCCTTGGCGGCGCCGCAGCCACCGCCGCAGACAGTGTTGGTGTCGAAACCACAACGGCCAGCGAAGAACAGGATTCGCCGCTCGTCTCCTACCGCCCGGTCACCATCGTGGACGCCAGCGAAAAGAAGATCCTCAACCTGCGCATCGAGGTGCCGGTGGAAGATATGGCGCGCCTGGGGCAAAAAGAGGAACTGCCCAGCGGAGCCGCGTCGCAGGGGCCGAAGCGAACCTCTATCTGGACAGCAATTCACCCGCGCCTGGTCGAGATCGTGCGGCAACGCACCTCGACCATCATCTTCGTCAACAGCCGGCGCATCGCTGAGCGCCTGGCGGGCGCCATCAACGAGCTGGCTGGCGAACAACTTGCCCGTGCCCACCACGGCTCGCTGGCGGCTGCGCAACGCTCCGAAATCGAAGAACAACTCAAAGCAGGGCGGCTCCGCGCGCTGGTAGCGACGTCTTCACTCGAGCTGGGCATCGACATGGGCGCGGTCGACCTGGTGGTGCAGATCGAAGCGCCGCCATCGGTCGCCAGCGCCATGCAACGCATTGGCCGTGCCGGCCACAGCGTAGGCGCGGCCAGCGAAGGCGTGATCTTCCCCAAATACCGCGCTGACCTCATCGCCTGCGCCGCCGTCACGCGCGCCATGCATGAAGGCCTGGTCGAGTCGACCCGTTTTCTGCGCAACCCCCTCGACGTGCTGGCCCAGCAAATTGTCGCCATCGTGGCGCAACCGCCGGCCGTGTCCATGAACATCGCTGGGAAAACCGCTGCTGAGCGAAAGCAACAGCCCGCCGTCCCGGTCGAGATCAGTGTCGAAGACGTATTCCGCATCGTTCGTGGATCCGCGCCCTTCAGCGGCATGACGCGGCCCACCTTCCTCGGCGTGCTCGATCTGTTGGCAGGCCGGTACCCATCTGACGAATTTGCCGACCTGCGACCCCGCGTCACCTGGGACCGGGTGCGGGACGTGCTCACGCCTCGGGATGGCGTGAAGATGCTGGCCATCCTCAATGGCAGGACCATCCCCGATCGCGGGCTGTACGGAGTGTTTCTCTCGGGTACCGAAGGCAAGCCGGTGCGCGTCGGAGAACTCGATGAGGAGATGGTGTTCGAGAGCCGGACTGGCGACACCTTTATCCTCGGCGCCTCCACCTGGCGCATCGATGAAATCACGCATGACCGGGTGCTGGTATCTCCGGCGCCCGGCCAGCCAGGCAAAATGCCTTTCTGGCACGGTGACAGTGCGGGCCGCCCACTGGAGTTCGGCCGTCGCATTGGCCAGATGGTGAGGGAACTGCGCGAGTTGCCACGCAACGCGGCTCTGAGCCGCCTTACGCGCGAACACGATCTCGACTCCATGGCGGCAGAAAACCTGATCCGCTTTCTGGCGGATCAGGAGATTGCCACCACCGTGGTTCCCGACGACCGCAACATCGTCATCGAGCGCACGCGCGATGAAATGGGCGATTGGCGGGTGTGCGTGCTCACCCCGTTTGGCAATCGCATCCATGCACCGTGGGCCATGGCGATCACCGGCCGTATTCGTGCCAATGGCGGTGCGGATGTGGAAGCCATGTGGGGCGATGACGGCTTTGTCCTGCGCTTCCCCGACAGTGAGGTTGCGCCCGATCCAGAATTGTTCATACTGGAGGCGGAAGAAGTCACTGACCTGGTACTGCGCCAGCTCAGCGGGACCGCATTGTTTGCGGCGAAGTTTCGTGAGAGCGCTGCACGCGCCCTGCTCCTTCCCCGCCGCCGCGCCCAGGGCCGTGCGCCCTTGTGGCAGCAGCGTAAGCGTGCGTACGACCTGTTGGCAGTCGCCTCCCGCTATCCGTCGTTTCCCATCCTGCTCGAGACTTATCGCGAGTGCATGCGCGATGTGTTTGACATGCCGGCGTTGCTCGAGACCCTGCGGGCGATTCGGCAGCGCCATGTACGCGTGCATGTAGCCGATACGCGCACGCCCTCTCCGTTCGCTTCTTCACTGCTGTTCGCCTACGTAGCCAACTACATCTATGACGGCGACGCACCGCTGGCGGAACGACGCGCCCAGGCGCTCTCCATCGATCAGGAGCAGTTACGTGATCTGCTGGGCGATGCCGATCTCCGCGAACTGCTGGATGCCGATGCCATCGCGGAGGTCGAAGAACAACTGCTCGGCTTGATGGAAACGCAGCGCGTGCGTTCGGCGGATGGCATCCACGATGTGCTGCTCCGCCTGGGCGATCTCGCCCGCGAAGACTTGCAGCGCCGCCTCGCCGACCCGGAGTTGGTTAGCCAACTCGACCGCTTGTTGCGCGCGCGGCGACTTCTCGAGATCAGGATTGCTGGCGAGAAGCGCCTGATCGCGATTGAAGATGCAGCGCGCTACCGTGACGCGCTGGGCATCCCTCTGCCTCCCGGCATAGCGACGGCGTTGCTGGAAACCGTGAAGGCGCCGGTGCTGGAACTGGTTCGCCGGTACGCGCGCACCCACGGTCCGTTTACGCTTCCCGAAGTGAGCCAACGCTTTGGTCTGGACGCGAAGCAGATCGAAGGCGTTCTGCAGACCCTGCTGCTCGATGGCCGCATTGTGGAAGGTGGTTTTCGCCCCGGCGGACTTTACCGCGAGTGGTGCGATGCCGAGGTGCTGCGGCTCATACGCCGCAAGTCCCTGGCGCGCTTACGCCGCGAGGTCGAGCCCATTGAGCAGCAAACATTGGTTCGTCTGGCCACGCACTGGCAGGGTGTACTGCAGCGCAGGCGCGGGCTCGATGCACTGCTCGACACCATCGAACACCTACAGGGCGCGCCGTTGGCCGCATCGCTGCTTGAAACCGCTATTCTGCCGGCGCGCCTGGCGAACTACGCACCGGGCAGCCTTGACACCCTGATCGCTGCCGGCGAGGTGGTGTGGTGTGGTCTTGATTCCCTGGGAGAACACGATGGGCGCGTGGCTCTGTACCTGGCAGAGCAGTGGAGAACGCTGTTGCCGCCGCGCTCCGCAGCCCCGGCTGACCCGCCGTTGAGTCCGCGAGAATCAGCCTTGCTGGAGCAATTGGGCCGCATGGGCGCTGCTTTCTTTACTCCCCTGCATGATGCCGTGGGCGGCGGCTATCCCGGTGAGACGCTCGATGCCTTGTGGAGCCTGGTATGGCGCGGCCTGGTCACCAATGACACGTTCCACGCGCTGCGCGCGTACGTGGCGCGGCCCGTGTCGTCGCGGCAACCTAAGCGGCAACACAACCTGCCGTCCTTCCGCTCCCGGCGAACCACGCCCCCCAGTGCGCAAGGGCGGTGGAGTCTCGTGCCTGCGCCGCAATCGACGCCGACCGAGTGGAGCCACGCCTTTGCCAATCAACTACTCAACCGGTATGGCGTGCTCACCCGCGAATCCGCCGCAAGCGAAAACCTGACCGGCGGCTTCAGCGCTATCTACGATGTGCTCAAAGCCCTCGAAGAAAGTGGCCGTATCCGGCGCGGTTACTTTGTCGCTGGGCTGGGCGCCACGCAATTCGCGTTGCCGGCCGCGGTCGATCTCCTGCGCTCGCTGCGCAATGGCCCTGCAGCAGAAAATCCGGAGATGGTCACTTTGGCGGCGACCGATCCGGCAAACCTGTATGGCTCTGTGCTGCGCTGGCCGACGCAGCAGGACGATGTGGGGGAAGAAGGACCGCGCGCACTCACGCGCAGCGCCGGTAGCAGCGTTGTGCTGCGCAACGGGGAACTGGTGGCTTACCTGCGGCGCAATCAGCCCCACTTGCAGGTGTTTTTGCCTGCGGACGAGCCAGAGCGCTCGGCCACCGCACGCGACCTCAGTCTGTTTCTCGGCACGATGGCGCAGGGGGAGATGGAGCGCCGCGAAGATCATCGAGGCGGCATGCTGATCTCCTCGATCAACGGCCAGCCGGCAGGGCAGCACTTTCTGACATCGTTTCTCCAGGACGCAGGGTTTTACGTAGCGCCCCTTGGCCTCAACTTCCGCCGCTTGATGCCCGCCGTGTTACCCACCGCCGCGGCGATTGAGGACAGCAGCGTTCCCAACGTGCAGTAAAGGAAACAGTGACGAGTGCCTGAAGGCGACACAATCTTTCGCTCGGCCCGCGCTTTGCAACAAGCGTTGGGTGGGCAAGCGGTCACCCGGTTTGAGACAGCGTTAGCGCCGCTGGCCAGTGTCCACGATCAAAGCCCGGTCACTGGGCGCACCATCGAGCAAGTGGAGTCCAGGGGCAAGTGGCTGCTGATCCACTTCTCCGGCGACTTGATTCTTGCCACGCACATGCTGATGAGTGGCAGCTGGCACATTTACCGCACAGCCGAGCCGTGGAAGCGTGGCCGGAGCCACATGCGCGTGGTGGTAGGCACCCCGGATTTTGTGGCGGTGGGCTTCAACGTACCCGTGGCTCGCTTCTACACCGCTCGCACCTTGGAACGCTTCGCTGGAGTCGCCGGGCTTGGACCGGACTTGCTGGGCCCGGGCTTTGCCGCGGATGAAGCCCGGGCGCGGCTGCTGGCCCACGCCGAAGAAGACATTGGAGACGTGCTGCTGAATCAGCGTGTGATGGCCGGTATCGGGAACGTCTTCAAATCAGAAATCTGTTTCGCCTGCGGGGTGCACCCCTTTCGCAAAGTTTCGACCCTGCGCAAGCCGGAGGTGGATTGCCTGTTAGACACGGCGCGACGGTACCTCGCCGCCAATGTAGCGGACGGAGCACGCGACGGCATTGTTACGTATACCGGTCTTCGTCGGACTACTGGTTCGAGTAATCCAGCAGAGCGCTTGTGGGTCTATCACCGAGGCGGAGAAAGCTGCCGCCGCTGCGGAAGCAAAATCCTCGCACGCAAGCAGGGAGTGGGGGCACGCTCTACTTTCTGGTGCCCGGACTGTCAGAAGATCTAGCGGTTTGATTTAAAACCTTG
>CAZZVD010000262.1:0-7378 GCA_964657465.1 uncultured Acetobacteraceae bacterium
AGCATTCGACTCTTAATCGACAGGTTGGTGGTTCGATTCCACCCGCGTCCACCATTCCATTCGTAGTGAAAGCTCTCCGCCCACCCACCTGCCTATTCGCCCCAGTTCCGCAAGCGGATTGTGACCCTGCGGCCGCGCAGCAATTTCACGAGCTGAGCTGATTTTCCGTGTAGAGTTTAGTTCGATGTTTGTTGAGTATTTCTGAGCTTAATCCAGACGGGGTTCACGTCTCTCGTGCACGGTAATGGCTAACTTGTGCAAAAGACGCCACACACTACCAGTGCAGAAGGAATTGGCGTGTGCGACTCATACGAGAAGGATGCCCCCTCTTCCGTCTCCTGTTTGCCGAGGTACTGGCGAGTGAATACCGTCCTTAGGGGTTCTCCCCTGACCACCTCGCTCCCCCGGCAACCCTTTGACCTGGAATCCTAAAAAGTTCTTCGGGCACGGAGTAGTGCAGAACGTCGTTGCCCTGTACGGCGTGCTGGCATGCACCTACGTCCTCCCGATCATCACCTTTCCGTAACTGGCGCGGGTTCTCGGCCCTTCTGGCTGGGGCAGTGTGGTTTTCGCGCAAGCGATTGGTCTGGTGATCGCAGTCTTTGTTGAGTACGGCTTTGATATCTCGGCTTCGCGCGAAACCTCTCGTCATCGGGATCAACCGAAGAGGCTAGCCGAGTTGATCTCGGGGGTCCTGGGCGCGAAGGTCCTTCTATCCTTGTTCTGCGTCGCCGGCGCCATGTTCTCACGCCGCTTCACGCACCATGTGGCTCCCTCGCAGGCGCTGTTCTGGGCAAGCACCGCCTGGGGCGTTTGCCAGGGAATCAACATGCTTTGGTTCTTTCAGGGGCTGGAGCGCATGCGCCTCGCCAGTGCTCTGGAAATCGGCGGAAAGGTCATTGCCACCCTGAGTATCTTCGCCCTGGTGCGCCGACCAGAAGACGGTTGGAAAGTACTGGCCGCTCAGTGCGTCGGCAGCGTTGTTGCGCATGGGGTCACCGTCGTTCTGGCCTATCGCGAAGTGGGTTTTGTTTGGCCGACCCGAACTTCAGTCATTTCCGCTCTGCGCCTCGGCTGGTCAATGTTCATGTTCCGCGCTGTGCAGGGATTGACCACCTCCCTGAATGGTTTGGTACTGGGCTCGGTGGCGTCCATGGCCGCTTTGGGCGAATATGCCGGTGCTGAGCGCATCACCCGTGTTTTCCAACAGGCACTGTGGCCGATCAACCAGGCGCTCTACCCACGACTCAGTCAGCAATTGCATGCCGACGAACAAGGCGGCATGAAGACCGTGCGCCTCAGCCTGTACTGCCTGGGCGGTCTGGGCACCGCTTTTGCGCTGGTTATCTTTTTTGGCGCACCCCTGTTTGTCCACCTGGTGCTTGGCCCAGCCTTCAAGGACTCAGTTCCTGCCTTGCGCGTCTTCTCCCTCTGGATACCTCTGGCCGCGGTCTGTACCGTGCTGACGTTTCAATTACTGCTTCCCAAGCAGCTGGACGGCCAATTCAACTTCGTCACCATGACGGCGGCTGGCCTGAGCGTGGGCGGCGCTTTCCTGTTTGCGCCACGTTTCCAGTCGGCCGGCATCGCGTGGGCGGCGGTCATTTCCCAGACCTACATCCTGATCGCGTTTATGTTCGTGCTGGGGCGTGCTCGTCTCAATCCATTTGCCTCAACGAGCAAGGCTCTGGTTGCCGCCCCGGTCAGTGCCGAAGTTCATCCCTCCGACACCTCGCCCATGGCCCTGGTGCGAGACGAGTAGCGGCTTCCGCAGGCCATCGCAGCAAAGGGATGGCTGGCAGCGGAGCCGGAGAGTCTCCGCCGCACATTCCGAGCTCAGCACCGGGTACCCGGTTCTCGCCTGTCCAGTGGTCCTTTCGTTCCGGAAGGGCCCTGCTCCATGACCAGCAAACGCACCAGTAACTACGAAGGTAACAGTCAGGCGCACCAAATCCAATAGATTCTGAGTAGGCAACTTTTCTCATTTATAAAAGCAGTGTTTGCCGAATCAAAGCATCCAAACACTTGCGGAACAACCCAGAAAGAGGATGCCGATGAAAGTTCCGGCAAATTGCACACCAGGTCGAAATTCCGCCGATCACGGTGTCAAGTAATTGATAAAGCTGTGCTTCTGCCATATATCGGGCGAAGTGCACATCCCCTGGGCAGCCAGATAGCGGTCATCATGGCGGGGTCGCGTGGCGTATGACAGGCTCAAGGACCGCGGCTCAAAGGGCATTGCAAATGGGATGCGGGCACTTGACGGCGATTGCTGCCAAACCCACCCGTATACGCTAGACAACTTTCTAAGTCTTTCATTCGACACAGGATGTGTTTAACTTTTAGTTACTACGAAACTTTGATTCCTATATAAAGCGACGGTTCACACTTTGACTTGGAATTTTAAAAAATTAGTGCGGCACGGCGTAGTGCAGAACGTAATTGCCCTGTACGGTGTGCAGGCATGCACGTACGCCCTGCCAGTACTCACGTTTCCTTACCTGGCACGTGTCCTCGGCCCTTCCGGTTGGGGAAGCGTGGTTTTCGCGCAAGCCATCGGGGCCGTCATCGCCGTTTTCGTCGAGTATGGCTTCGACATTTCTGCGTCGCGAGAGACCTCGCGACACCGCGATGAACCCGGTCTTCTGGCTGAATTGATTTCGGGGGTCCTGGGCGCGAAAGTCCTACTGGCCGCGTTGTGTATTTGCGGTGCACTATTTTCGAGGCGATTCACGCATCACGTGGCTCCCTCCGAAGCGCTGTTCTGGGCCAGCACGATCTGGGGAGTTTGCCAGGGAATTAACATGCTCTGGTTCTTCCAGGGTCTGGAGAAAATGCGCCTTGCCAGCAGCCTGGAGGTCGCGGGTAAGGTGGTGGCGACGCTCAGCATTTTCGTCCTGGTTCGCAAGCCGTCAGACGGATGGAAAGTGATGGCCGCCCAGTGCGTGGGCTGCATTGTGTCTCATGGAATCACGGTGGTTCTGGCCTACCGCCAGGTTGGTTTCGCCTGGCCCACTCCTACCTCTGTCGTACGAGCGCTTCGGCTTGGATGGTCGATGTTTCTTTTCCGGGCCGCGCAGGGCCTTACCACGTCGCTCAATGGTTTGGTGCTGGGCTCGGTGGCATCCATGGCGGCGCTGGGTGAGTACGCCGGCGCTGAGCGCATCACCAGGGTGTTTCAACAGGGACTTTGGCCTATCAACCAGGCGCTTTATCCCCGGCTGACACAGCAAATGCAGCAGAATCAAAACCTGGCGATGAGAACCGTTCGCTGGAGTATCCTTTTTCTTGGCGGCCTCGGACTTACATTGGGGGCTGCCTTGTACCTTGGAGCGCCGCTGCTGGTTCATTTCGCCCTGGGCCCTGCCTTCCGAGACTCGATTCCGGCGCTCCAGGTGTTCTCGCTTTGGATACCTTTAGTCGCCCTGACCACCGTGCTGACCTTTCAACTGCTGTTGCCCAATCAGCTTGATACCCAATTTAATTTCGTCATAATGACGGCTGGTATTGTCAGTGTGGCCGGCGCATTTTTGCTCGCGTCCAGGTTCCAGGCAGTGGGTATTGCGTGGTCTGCAGTCGCTGGCCAACTTTACACATTGATTGCGTTCGCTGTTGTGTTGTGGCGAGCTGGGCTGAATCCATTCGCGCGCTCCAGAATGTCTGGTTCACCGCTGGCGGCGGCTCGCGGTGTGGTGGTCTCTCTACAGCAACGCGCGGTGGCTCCAAAGAAAGAACTGGACCTGAAGGTAGGTTGACCGGGCCGCAGCCGCGTCCCAGGCTGCGGAAGATTCTATATGTCCAGGACTGCTTTTACCCCTGGCTAGCCCGTGGCTAGCTAGCCCTAAGCCTGTCGATACGGCAACCTGGGGCACCCTTGTGGCTTCAAATGGCGTGCAAGCTGAGCGAAGGCTCTCGCCTAGCATGAGTTCACTGTTGGTTTTTCTCACAGTATGTTAACTCCTGGAAGTTCGGCTTCAGGAAAGACAGTGACAACTTGCTTACTCATGGCCAATCTACAGCGAAGACCGGGGCACGCCTTGTTCAGCATGTTTTCGTCGTGGACGACGAGAAGACCATCGCGTCCACCCTGGCTACCATACTGCAGCTCAGCGGATTCACGGCCAGGTTCTTCGTGCATCCCCGGGAAGCTTTGCATGCAGCGAGCACCGATCCTCCAGATGTGCTGATCTCGGATGTGATGATGCCTGAACTCTCAGGCATTGATCTGGCCATCCAGGTGCAACGAATTTGTCCCGCTTGCAGGATTCTGCTGCTTTCGGGGCAGGCGTCCACGGCTGACCTGTTGCAAGCCGCACGCGAAAAGGGGCATCACTTCGCGCTGCTGTCGAAGCCAATCCATCCGACCGAGCTTCTAATCAGGGTGAATAAGCTCATAAACTCGGAGGACACCTAGCCCGCATTTCTCACCGTCTTTTAAGTAACCAATCAGGGTGCCCCATATCTCGCTCGTTTTTGCGAGATGTGGGATTCCACAACTATCCACGAGCATTCCCTGGTGCCAACAGGTCTCGTCGATAGTCACATACACCCTCCACGCTCAGAGGCAGAGGTTCAGGGAATCCCACATCTCGCGAAAAACGAGCGAGATGTGGGGCACCCGTCATTGGTTACGGAATAGCGGTGAGAAATGCGGGCTATAAAAGGGCTAACTGACCCGCAAAACATGTCGTCGCACACCATAAATTAACCTAACGCGCAAGTCCACAAGCCAAAACACAGCAACAGGCTCACCGCTCGCTTCTACCTGCCGCACCAATCAGTACTGGTGAGAAATCCGGGCTAGCTCTTCCCATAACACTCGTCGTAGAGACGGTGGGAGTGGGGGAATCGCGAAGGGATTTCAAGGGTTGAGAGAGGGGTGGCAGCCGATCCTTCCGCTGCCGCCCTTTCATCAACCTGTCAGTTCCACGTTCTGCAAGACATTAATTTGACCGCGTTCAAATTATTCTTGACCTTGACGCAGTCAGCGCCCATTATTTGACCATGGTCAAAAAAGAGCTGGCGACGGACAAGGGTGAGCAAACCCGCAAACAAATCTTTTCGAGCGCTCTTGAACTCTTCCGGGAGCGCGGATTCGATGCCACCACAATGCAAGCCATCGCGGCTCATGCCGGCGTCGTGAAGAGCGCCGCCTACTACTACTTCCCCAGCAAAGAAGCTTTGATCCAGGCTTATTACGAGAATGTTCAGGCCGCGCAGGAGCGTCTTTGCGACGAACTCTTTGTCACAACCAAAGACTTGAGAACCCGTTTGGTCACAGCGCTTCATTCAAAGTTTGACCTGACCAAGGATGATCGCAACCTGCTCGGAGTGGTTTTCAGGTATACCGGCGAGCCCCACCATCCACTCTCCTGCCTCGGTCCAGGGACCGCCGAGATTCGCCGTCGTAGCACGCAGGTCTTCCAGAAAGCCATCGCCGGAGAAAAGCTGCCCCAGGACCTTCGTGTCCTGCTTCCGCTTGCACTCTGGGCGCTGCAGATGGGACTGCTGGTGATGTTTCTCTACGACGAATCCGAAAACCAGCAACGAACACGCCGCATGGCGGATGGCGCCCTGAACCTGACATTGAAGCTGCTCGGCCTTGCAAAGCTCGCCATCCTGAAGCCCATTCGGAGGGCGGTTATCGAGTTGTTGCAACAAGCCGAACTGCTCCCAGGAGATTCCCTTTGATCGAAATCGATGAAAAGACCCTCATCCACGCCCCGATTGAGCGCTGCTTCGATCTCTCCCGCAGTGTTGAAGTGCATCTGCTCGCAAACGTCCACTCTGGAGAACAAGCTATGGCACTTGGCGGTGTTACGTCCGGCCTTATGGGGCTCTCACAGGAGGTGACGTGGCGAGCGAAACACTTCGGCGTCTGGCAGACCCTGACCAGCAAGACGACCGCTATCGAGTCGCCTCGCTATTTTCAGGTGACGATGGTCCGAGGGATCTTTCGCTTCATGCAGGCCGACCATCTGTTCCGCTCCGTCGAGCCTGGTATCACCGAGATGACCGATCGCTTTCGTATCGCGGCCCCTCTTCCGGTACTTGGTCCGATAGCCGAGGCTCTCTTCCTGCGCCGCTACATGCTCGCTCTTCTGCGTGAGCGAAACGCTGTCATCAAGCAAGTGGCCGAATCGTCAGACTGGCAGCGGTATCTGAAGAGCGAGCCGGATCAGGAAAGGTGCTCGTCCTTATGAAAATCGTCATTGCAGGTGGAAGCGGGCAGGTCGGTACGATTCTCGCTCGACACTTTCACAACGAGGGCAACCGAGTCTTAGTTCTTAGCCGCCAAGCACAGAACACGCCTTGGCAAACGCTTCATTGGGATGGTGCAACACTCGGGCCCTGGCTCGCGGACGTCGATGATAGCGATGTCTTGATCAATCTTGCAGGCAGAAGTGTAAATTGCCGCTATAACAGGAAAAATCGCAGAGACATTCGGGACTCACGCATTCTGTCTACGTCAGTGCTCCACGAAGCGATCACACGGCTTGATAGGCCGCCTGAAGTCTGGCTCAACGCCAGCACCGCCACCATTTATCGTCATGCTCTCGATCGCTCGATGGACGAAGCAACCGGCGAGTTGGGTGGAGACGAACCGGGGGCGCCGAATACCTGGAACTTTTCGATTGAGGTCGCAAAGGCCTGGGAAAAAGCATTCTTCTCTACCAACACTCCGAAGACACGTCAGGTGGCCCTGCGAAGTGCCATGACCTTCAGTCCCGATCATGGCGGGGTCTTCAATGTCTTCTCAAAGCTAGTTCGTTGCGGCCTGGGTGGAACGAACCTACCGGGCACACAGTTCGTTTCCTGGATCCATGAAGTCGACTTTATTCGGGCAGTCGAATTCTTGATCGCCAGTACGAGCATTTCAGGACCTGTAAACCTTGCGTCTCCTCATCCACTTCCAAACTCGCAGTTTCTCCGTCTTCTTCGCAAAGCGTGGGGCGCTCGCTTCGGAATGCCGACTCTACCATGGATGCTTGAGGTCGGTACGTTCCTGCTCCGCACCGAGTCTGAGCTGGTTCTCAAGAGCCGCCGCGTTGTTCCGGGCCGGCTACTCGATGCCGGGTTTGCCTTCAGCTATCCAACCTGGGAGCAGGCTGCGCCGGACCTCGTTGCCCGCTCGCGGGGGGATGCCCTGTGACCTCAATGTCTGGTCTATACATCGAGATCGACATCCAGGCTGACATGGATCTTCTTTGGCGCCTCACGCAGGATCCCGCCTCGCATCAGCGCTGGGACCTGCGCTTCAGCGAGATTCAGTACCTGCCGCGCCCGAATCCCAATGAATTGCAACATTTCCTGTACCAGACGCGCATAGGCTTCGGTCTTGCTGTCGCCGGCACCGGCGACAGCATGGGGCAGCGGG
>CAZZVD010000263.1:0-7373 GCA_964657465.1 uncultured Acetobacteraceae bacterium
TTCCAGGGGAGAGTAGCCGGTGGACAGCCGTGGAATCCCACATCTCGCGAAAAACAAGCGAGATGTGGGGCACCCGTCATTCGTCACGGGACAGACTGTGAGAAGTGCGTGCTATTGACGTTGGGAAGGGGCTTGTTCGCTTACCAACAGGCAAGCTACATTACTTCGGGTGCGGCGATGCCCAGCCAGTGCAGGCAGCGGACCAGGGCTCGCTCCGAGACCGCGGCGGTGGCGAGGAGGAAGTTGCGGCGGGCCAGGTCTTCTTCGTTCAGGATGTGGTGGCGGTGGTAGAAGTTGTTGAAGGTCTGAGCCAGTTGAAAGGCGTGCTTTGCCAGGTAGGCGGGTTCCGCGGCAGCGATGCATTGGTCGAGCAGCAGGCTCAGCCTGGAGGCCATGATCCAGAGTTCCCATAAGCCGGCCGCGGCTTCACCCTCCAGATACGGTCCAGGGTTTACCGCCGCCAGGGCAGCCTCCGGCGTAATACCAGCCTTACGGAAAATATTGCGGGCGCGCACCACGGCGTATTGCACGTAGGGTCCCGTCTCGCCTTCGAAGCTCAGAGCTTCCTTGAAGTCGAACGCGATGACGCTGTTTCGAGTGAACTTGAGCATGAAGTATCGCAGGGCGCCGACAGCAATCTGTTGCGCAATCGTCAGCCGTTCCTCTTCCCCCCGCTGGGGATGGCGGCTATCCACTTCTTCTTTCGCAGCCGCGATCAGGCGGTCTAACAGCGCGTCGGCTTTCACCCCGAAGCCCTTGCGGCCAGAAACCTCGATGTAGGCTCGGCTCTTATCCTCTTCAGCTATCTGGTAGCCAAGCTCCTCGGCACAGCGGGGCGTGAGCGCCACCATGGCATACGAGAAATGAACGTAGTGGGCGGCCGCATCGCTATAGCCCATACCGCGCAGCGCTTCGATCACGTTCGCCTGCGGATCGGCCTGCCGGCTGTCGATCACGTTGTAGATAGCCTGCGCGCCGCCAAAATCAGGATGATGCGCTTCCCCTGCTTCATTAGAGATCCAGCACATGTGATCGGGATAGGCAAAGAAGGGCGCATAGCCGAAATCACGGCCCAGGAGACCGAACTTCCAGAGGTGGTAGGCGATGTCTTTGCCCACGTAGGTGACGGTGCCGTTCGAACGCACGATGACCTTGGCGTCTTCGTCCGGACCTTCCTGTTCTTCCGGTGGCGGCGCGGCGGCGACGTCGGTGGCAGTCGAGGCGCGGCGCATCACCCAGCAGCCCGCATTCTTACCTTCGGTCTCGAGGTACAACACACCTTTTGCCTTCAGTTGCTCAAAGGCGAGATCCCAGAATTTCAAATGGAGGATCTCGCTCTCGCGGGGCAGGAAATCGTACTCAATCCCCAGCCGCAACATGGTTTCGAGATGCCGGCGCAGGACTGCGGTCGACACCAGATCCGCTATCTGCGCGATCTCGTTGCTCCCTGTCTCGATAGCGTGCAGGGTGTTCAGCCTGATCTTTTTGCGTTCCTGCTTTTCCGGCTCGGCGGTGTCGTACCACTGCGACACGCGCGCATAAAGATCCCAGCAATAGTCGTCGATCCGCTGGCCTTTCGCCGCCAGGTCAACCAGCAACTGCTTGACTCCGGTGAGATCGAGCCCCTCGAAGTGCATCAGCCCGACCACCACATCCGCCACCTGCACGCCGGTGTTGTCGATGTAGTTCTGAACATCGACGCGTTGCCCGGCCGCGCGCAACATCAGTACAAACGTGTCGCCAAGAATGGCATTGCGCAGATGACCGATGTGGGCAGACTTATTCGGATTGATGCTGGTGTGCTCGACCAGCGAGTGAAGATGGTTCTGCTCTTCTGCAGTCTCTTCGGCCGCGATCTGGTGCACGGCGACGGAACGATCCAGCTTGCCGTTAATGTATCCGGCTCCGGCGACGGTAAACGAAGCAAAGCCATCGAGCGGCATCAGCCCTGCGACCAACTCCGTGGCGATCACGCGAGGCGCCCGTTTGAGAGTGCGGGCCAGTTCGAACGCGATCGGCAGCGCATACTCACCCATCTCCAGATTGGGCGGTTGCTCGATGGCGAAGTGGGCTAGTTCAAGTTTGTACTTCTCGAGCAGCAGCGCGCGCAGGCGCTCACGAAGAAGTCTCTGCTGTTTGCGATACACGTAGGTTCGAAACCCCTGATTTTCTTGCCGATTCTAGCAGAGTGACTACTTGCCGGCGGTGGCAGGCGACGCGGGAACGGCGAGCGAACTTTGCCGCCTGTTAAGATTCAAGTAGCGTGCGGTGTCTGCATTCGCGCGTTCCTGATCTCTCCATGCCCGATACCTCCAGGTTTTACATCACCACCCCGATCTACTATGTGAATGCCCGGCCGCATATCGGTCACGCCTACACCACCGTTGTGGCGGATGCGATTGCCCGTCGCAAGCGCGCTCTCGGGTTCGAAACATGGCTGCTAACCGGCACCGATGAGCATGGACAGAAGATCGAGCGGTCGGCTAAGCTCGCCGGCCAGACGCCGCAGGAGTTTGCCACTGCGGTTTCGGGTCAGTTTCGCTCGCTGTGGGATCGTATGGGGCTTTCCTACGACGATTACCTACGCACCACCGAGCCGCGCCATCATCAGGGTGTCCAAAAGCTATTCCAGGTCTTGCAGCAGCGCGGCTTCATTTACAAAGGCAGCTACACCGGGCAGTACTGCGTTTCGGACGAACTGTATGTGGACGCGCCGCCCGGCTCCCCCTGCCCCGACTGCGGACGCATCACCGAGACGGTGAGCGAAGAAAATTACTTCTTCAAACTGTCCGCATTTGAGCGCAAGCTGCTCGAGCTCTACGAAGCGAACCCGGAATTCGTTCGCCCCGAAGCGCGGCGGAATGAAGTGCTGGCTTTTGTGCGCGGCGGTCTCAAGGACCTCTCGATCAGCCGGACCAGCTTCGATTGGGGCATTCCCGTGCCAGGCGATCCGAACCACGTGATCTACGTCTGGATGGATGCGCTGGCAAACTACATCACCGCACTCGGCTACGGCAGCGAAGCCCCTGCGGATCAGGAGCGGTTCGCACGCTACTGGCCGGCGGACATCCACCTGGTCGGCAAAGAGATCATCCGCTTCCACTGTGTCTATTGGCCGGCATTCCTGATGGCTGCGGGCCTGCCACTTCCAAAGAGTGTGGTGGCGCACGGATGGCTGCTGTTCGAGCAAAGCAAGATGTCGAAATCCCGCGGGAACATCGTCCGCGCGGAAACGATCATCGACACGCTGGGGTCCGATGCATTGCGCTATTTCCTCATGCGCGAAGTAGTGTTCGGACAGGATGGCAGTTTCTCGTTCGACGCCCTGGTACAGCGCTACAACGCTGATCTGGCCAATGGTTACGGGAATCTCACCAGCCGCATCCTGGCCATGATCAATCAGAATTTTGCAGGCATTGTGCCGGAGGGCGCATCCGAACCACGGATCGTCGCGGCTGCTGAGGTCGCGATGCGTGACTTTTCCCTGCACTTTGACGCTCTTGACTTTTCACGGGCGCTTGAAGCCGTGTGGGCGTTGGTGGCTACGGTCGATGGCTACATTACCGAGAAGGCTCCATGGAAGCTGAAGGGCGCAGAGGATCCAGCGGTCCGCAGCTCGCTGGCATCCATTCTCTACACGTGCGCCGAGGCGCTCAGAATTATCACGGCATTGGCCTACCCGGTTCTGCCCGATGCGACAACGCGCATTTGGGCGCAACTTGGGCTGGGAGAGATCACCCAGGCGAATCTCGAAGAAGTGCGCTGGGGACAGTTGCAATCGGGTACCAGTCTAGGGCCATCGGGGCCGATATTTCCGCGAGCAGAGAAGGAGGCGGTCAAGCGCATGCAGGAATTGGAAGAAAATAACGCGGGCAGGAGCCCTGAGCCAGAAGCACAAAAATCGGCCGATGCAGCCGTGGTCACGAGCGTACCGGGGGCGCCATCGCCTGCTCCTGCGCCAACCCCGATGGTCGAGCAGGTGACGGAGAAGCAGGCCGCAGCCATTTCGGCTAAAGAAGTGTCTGCCAGCATAGCCGCCAAAGGGCCCGCGGCGCTGACCCCGACTGCCGTCGTGGGTCTCTCCGCGGAACCATCAGCTGCCAGCGCCAAGCCCGGCATGATTACGATTGAGGACTTCAGCAAGGTCGAACTGCGTGTGGGCCAGATCCAGGTGGCCGAACGGGTCAAGGGCGCCGATCGACTGCTACGGCTGGAAGTGAACATGGGCGAAGAAGTACGGCAGATTGTGGCCGGCATTGCCCTCGCCTATGCCCCGGAGACGCTCATCGGGCGCAAGGTGGTCATCGTCGCGAATCTGGCGCCGCGAAAGCTGCGCGGGCTGGAATCGAATGGCATGCTGGTAGCGGCCTCGCTCGGCGAAAGTGGCAAGCCCGTTCTGGCCGGCTTTCTCGAGGACGTGGAAATCGGGGCGAGGCTCAAATGACCATGACGCCCCTGGTTGACTCCCACGCCCACCTCGACAGTGAGCGCTACAGCACCGATGGGGAAGAAGTGCTGCGCCGCGCCTACCAGGAGGGTGTGCGCACCATTCTTTCCATCGGGATCGGTGACGGACCCGACACCATGCAACGAGCGGTGGAGCTAAGCCGCTATTATGCCGGCACGCCAGGGATCCCCCGGATCCTGGCCAGTGCCGGTATTCATCCCCATGAGGCGCAGCTGGCCAGCAAGGCCGCGCTCAGCAAACTAGACCGGTTGGTGGGGGGTCCCGACATCATCGCGGTGGGCGAGATTGGCCTTGATTATTACTATGAAAACTCCCCCCGGGAGCAGCAGAAGCAGGCCTTTACGCAGCAGATGAAGATCGCCGCAACCCATCGCAAGCCGATCATCATCCATTGCCGGCCGTCGGAAGGTAGCACGGACGCCTGGGACGACACGTTGGCGACGATCGAAGCGCAATGGAGCACCACCGGGTTGGGCGGCATCCTCCATTGCTTTACCGGCGAGTGGGAGCACGCCAGGCGCGCCATGGATTGCGGATTTCTCATCTCATTTGCCGGGAACGTAACCTTTCCCAAAGCCGAGGGGATCCGCGAAGTGGCGGCAAGGGTACCTCTGGACAGGATGCTGATCGAGACCGACGCACCCTTCCTGGCGCCTTTCCCCCATCGGGGCAAGCGCAACGAACCGGCCTGGGTGGCCCGGGTGGCTGAAAAGCTGGCCGAGGTCTGCGGGGTACCGGCGGAAACCATCGCTTCCAGCACTACCAACAACTTCTACCGTTTTTTTGAGGTTGAGCCCGAAGGCAAACGGTAACTCGCGGGTAGAGAAGAGCTTTTGCGCTCATAATCGAGGAAGGACAGCACATGGCAGCGGACAATTCATTCGACGTGATCAGTAAGGTCGACGTCCAGGAAGTGAAGAATGCGATGGATCAGGCGATCAAGGAAGTGCGTACGCGCTTCGATCTGAAGGATTCGCACTCTGAAATCAAGCTGTTGGAAGGCGACGAGGCGATCGAGCTGGCGTCGTCTGACCAGTACAAGCTCAAGGCAGTGACCGAGATTTTGCAACAAAAGTTCGTCAAACGGGGTGTTTCGTTGAAGGCGCTCGAATACGGCAAGATTGAGCCCGCCTCCGGATCGAGCGTCCGGCAGAAGATCACCCTGCAGCAGGGAATCCCGGGCGACAAGGCGAAAGAGATCGTTAAGCTGATCAAGGAGTCCAAGAAGAAGATCCAGGCCTCTATTCAGGGTGATACGGTACGCATTACCGGGAAAGATCGCGATACTCTACAAGAGGCGATTGCACTGTTAAAAGGTCATGATTTTGGGATTGATATGCAGTTCACCAACTACCGAACCAACTAGGACCGGATTGGGTGCCACTTCCGTTCTGGTGGGATTTGGTTGTGACGGCGACATCGTAGCCGGACAGTTTTCCGATTGGCAAGACAAGCACCTGGAGCGTGAGTGAGCACACAAGCGATAGCGACGGCGAAAGAAGTCTTCGACTTGCTGCGCGACGATCTAACGGCGATCGAGACCGAACTCGTCCGAGACGCCGTCTCCAACGTGGGAGCTATCACTGACATTGCCGATTACCTGCGCGAGGGCGGGGGTAAGCGGATTCGCCCTTCCCTGCTGCTGCTTGCCGCCAAGGCACTGGGCTACCGGGGTCAGGGGACGGTACGGCTGGGCGCTGTCGTCGAGATGGTGCACACCGCTACCCTGGTTCATGACGACATTATCGATGGGGCTGACACGCGGCGCGGCCGCCCTTCCGCGAATACCACCTGGGGCAATTCCAAATGCGTGCTGGCCGGCGACTGGCTTTACATGCAGGCCTTTCACATCGCGCTCGAAGCGCGCAATTTCAAGGTGCTTGATCTGCTCATCTCCCTTACCCAGCAAATGGTGGAAGGGGAGTTTGTGCAGATGGAAACGCTGGGCCGGGCGGTTGGCGAGGCGGAGTACTACGACCTGATCTATCGCAAAACGGCCTGCTTGTTCGACGTGTCGATGCGCCTGGGCGCGGTGCTGGCAGGCGCCAGTGAAGCCATGGAAGAACAGTTGGGAGAGTACGGCCGGAACCTGGGCATCGCATTTCAGATTGTGGATGATGTTCTGGATTTAACGGCCACCGAGCAGGTGTTGGGTAAGCCCGTCGCCAGCGACTTGCGCGAGGGGAAGGCAACCCTGGCGGTGGTGCATGCGCTGGAACACGGCACGGCCGTTGAACAATCCGCCATCTGCCAGGTGCTCGAAGATCTGAGTTTCACCCGCACCAGCCACCAGGAAGTGCTGGATATTCTTGAGCGGCATGGCTCGGTGCGTTACGCCCTCAGCGCGGCTTTTCAGTATGCGGAAGTCGCCCGTGCGGCTCTTGCCGGATTGCCGGAAACGGACTACAAGCGGGCGCTGCTGTGGATGCCGGATTTCGTTGTGGCCCGCGATAAGTAGAGCCCTGCCGCCGACTTCCAAGTCACTCGCTTCCAAGCTTCAAAGTCACCCGGATCGAAGTCATTTCTAGTACTGACGCCAGCCCCGGTCTAGCTAGTCCCCACTTGTCATCCCGAGCGCAGTCGAGGGATCTGCTGTGGTCTCGATAGCAGCCGCTTCGCTGCTGGGAGTTACTCTCCTGCCATTCCTGCTGAACGAATGGTTCCTCTGCGTGTCCGATGCTGGAGCTCGGTAGAAATTTGTGGCAGGAGAAAGGCGCACAGCAGATCCCTCGGCTGCGCTCGGGATGACAAAAAGGGGGCAGTGACGTTGCCCGGCAGTCTCGAAACGCCACACGCGGCGGTCGGCCAACGCCACTAGCTCGCATTTCTCACGTCCTTTTCCGTAACAGATGATGGGTGCCCCACATCTCGCTTGTTTTTGGCGAGATGTGGGATTCCACGAACC
>CAZZVD010000264.1:0-7308 GCA_964657465.1 uncultured Acetobacteraceae bacterium
AGAACACGCACTACACTCGTGTTCTGCGTCCCTCATAGCGTGATTGAGTCTGCTCCGCTCCCCGGTAAATCGGTTCTGCGAAAAGAGGTTTATGAGGAAAGTTCGGTGGAATCCCACATCTCGCGAAAAACGAGCGAGATGTGGGGTACCCTTGCCCTATACAGGGAAACCGGGCTGAACGCCGTTCTGTGTGACGCCCAGGCTAGAAAATCCTGTAACCAATCCCCGCACTGAACCCATCCGGACTGAGCGAGCTGTGCTGGAAGTTCGTCCAATGCTGGTATTCGTAGTCGATCGCCCGGATCGTGAACCGATGGTAGTGGATATCCAAACCGCCGCCAGGCACCAACATCAGATACCCGCCGTGCCCATAACTGAACGGGAAGTTGAATTGGCCATTGCCGATCAGGAACTTGCCGTAAGGCTCGTAGCGGTGAAACCGCCAGCGGAACCTGGGGCCTAATTCGTAGTTGTCTTCGTGCACATCGTAGGTTTGGCTGAACCGCAGAAAGCGCACTTCGCCTTCTGCACCCAGGTGCCCGCGCACATTCAGATCGAGAAAAGCACCCACACCGTACAGTTCAGTCGGGCCGTAATCCGGGCTGAAGCCGGAGAACAAACCTCCGCCCACCAGGTGGGCGCCACCCCGGCCTGCGGCGGTCGCCTGGCCGTGAGCATGAGAAAGCAGGGAAAGGGCAAGCAGGGGGATCAGGAGCGTCTGTCTTATCATGCGCACCACATGGGGGAGTATCCGCCTAAAAAAGAGAAGAGGCGGGATAGGTGTCAGTCTACCCGCCTCTGTTGGCTTCAGTTTAAAGATACATCGAGGGGTAATCCCTCAGTACGTTTACTGCGGGTTCGGCGTTGCGTTTGCAGCCTGTGCCGGCGGCGCACCTGCACCCTGCTGTGTATCCACAGCCGGCGGAGGAACGGTCTCGGCGGCACCGGTAGTCGCTGCTGCTGCCGCGGGGGCAGTCACAGGAACCGTGTAGCGGGTCAGACGGAAGAAGACGGGCGTGACCTCGAATGGCATCTTGTCCCGTGCATTCATGATGGGCGCCTGACGCGCGTTCAAGCGGATCACCTTGTCATCCCAGGCATCGATCTTCAACTGGCTGCCCAGGGGCAGGGCAGCAATCTGATCGAGCTTGTTGATGTCGAGCTTCGGCGCCTTGGGGATCAGGGCGTTCATCCACGGCTCACCGGTCGGGCGCAGCAGGGAATCACCAAGCCGCGGCGTGTTCAGCGCGGTCAGCTGCTTGGAACGATCGTTAAGCTGCGCCAGAAACAGGCCCGGCGATGCCAGCTGCGGTGCATAGACCGAGTGGTTCAGCAGGTCGAGCGCTTTCTTCGCGGCCAGTTCATTGTCAGGATCCGAGTGCGACATGTGGATGCGCTCGAACGTGGCTTCATCAGGGAACAGCAGGCGATCGTTAAAGGCATACCGGGTGTCGATGTGGTGGCCCAGAACGATGTGCGCCAACTGGAACGAGAGCACCGCCGCCAAGTCGGATTCTGAAGGAAGAACGTCGATCAGGCCCTTGCTGAGGATGATGGTGTTGCCCACTGCCAGCGACTCGAGAGGTGCAGTCAGCAGTACACGGCAATGAATGCTGTCGGTCATGGCAATGTTGTTGCCAATGATCATGTTGTTGGTGACCTGCTCCAGGATTTTGTCGAAATCGCTGGGAGGCGCCAGCAGTCCAGCCTGCACCAGGCGGTCGAGAACGTTTTCCTCGGCCTGCGAGATCCACTGCCGCTGCGCTTGCAACGGGCTAAGGTCCTGGCTCTCCGCGCTTTGGTCCTGCACGTCGTCGATCTTTACCGACTCGTTGTCAGACTCGTGCGTCGGCAGCTTCAGGCTGTAGCCCCAGATGTAAGTCTGGGCTTTGAAGGAAACCGGGTGCTCTGAGCTTTTCTGCGTCTCTTCCACGTAGACGCCGACAGGGAGCCAGAGGCCAGGCTGCAGATTTTCGCGCCAGCTATCAAAGTGGAAATAGCTTGAGCTGTCATCGTCCTGGTTGCCACCGGTGTAGGTGCCGTTGAAGCGGACGATGTTGCCATTCTGATCTTCCACCCAGATGCGGCCGGTAAAGCGGCCACTGCCCGTCCCTGGTTTGGGATGGACGTCAAACACCAGCGTGCGCACCGCACCCAGAAAGTCGCGGCGAACGTAGCTGAAATCGTAGTGCTGCTGATCGAACGAGATCGGATCAAGAAACATCATCTCCATAAAGCCGGCAGAGATGTACTGCATCTTGAAGGCCTTGGTCAGGCCGGTAACGTACTTGAGCGAGCCCTTGAAAAGACCTTTGCTGTTGTCGGTGGTGCCGGCATACGAAGTGTCCGTAATCGACTTGCCGAAATCCACCCGTCCCAGCAGGTACTGGTCCGATTCCGGAACCGCGTACAGCACCTGGTCTGCCCGCATGTTTTGGATGTAGGTCTGCACCAGCGGAGAGTGCTTCTGGATCTGCTTGATGGTGACCTTCTCGGCCGCAATCGCTTTCTGCACCAGAGCGCTCTGTTCCGGCGTCATTGCCGTTGGGGGCTGATACTTTGTTTTGGCCTGTGCTGCTGAAGCAGTCAAACTCAGCAGCAGACTGGTGATCCAAACTCGACGCAGGGTCATTTCCTGGCTCCTGTAACCTTCTGAACGATTAGTAACTTTCTTAATTTCAGTTAACCCGGGGGCAGCTACTTGATTAAGCCAGCTGGAAGGTCACGTGAATCAGTGTGGTGTGATCTACCGGATGCCCATCTTTTTCCGCGGGCTTGAACCGGATTTGCTCAGCGACGCGCTTTGCTGCCTCATCCAGACCATGCCCCAGTCCGTTCACTACACGCAATACCTCTACCTGTCCACTTGCCATAAACCGCACCTGCAGAGTTACCTCGCCCTGTATGCGCAACTGGGCAGCTTCCGGAGTGTACTGCGGATGTGGTTCAGAGATCACAACGGGCGGAATGAACGCCGGTTCCGTTGTTTTGATGGCGACCTGGACCGGAGCCGCGCCGCTGTTGAAGCCGGCCGTGGAAACCGTGCCCGTACCGCCAGGCTTACCCGTGCCCCCTACGACTCCGTTGGCAAAACCGGCCGAGGCCACCTTGCCCGTATCGTGGCCGCCCGGAACGCCGTTGGCCACACCCGCTCCAAAGCTGGTTCCGCCTACCGCGCCCTTACGGGCGGCGCCTGCGCCTGCACTTGCTCCGGGAGCCTGGTTGAATGCGCCCACGGCCACCATCTGTGAGTTGGTCGAGTTCGGGTTCGGCTTGGCCCCGATCGGGTCACCGAAACCACCAGTCTTTTGCGAGGCCTGCGCCATGTTATTCGCCACCGGTGTCGGTTTTGCGCTGGCAAACAGCCCTACCTTGGGCTGCGGCGGTGGCGCGACTGCCTTTGGCGGAGCCGGCGGCAATTTGGGCTGGTCCGGCTGGTCAAGCTTTACCGGCTTGGGCAGCTCAGGTGGTGGCTGAATTTTAGGCACAGCGATCTTGGGTGGGTCGAGCTTCACCATCTCAGGCTGTGGGGGTGCTATCACCCTCACCTTAGGTACGATGATCTTGGGAGGTGGCGGCGGCGGTGTGGTTTCCGTAAACACCATGTGCTCGATATACTTCTGCTTCTGCACCTTGTGCACAGCGGCCGTCAGCAATACCAATAACGCCATGATGGAGAGATTGGTGACCATGCTGACACCAAACGAACCCCAACGGCCTTCCGGTTCCGGGAGGAGTCCAAAGTTGTCGCGAACTGAAAGATCATTCGGCATAATTAAAGGTTCCCTGTTTTTCTCAAATCTTAAGATCGTGTCCGAGCCGCCTGGGTCATTACATAGCAGCGAAAAAAAAGCTCGCACAGTGAAACAGACGCACGCTTAGGAAGATTGCTTTACCGATCCCAAGCCCCTGCCGAGAAACTTGCAGCTGTCATCGACTTCCGCCCTATTACTCATCTCGGTACCAAAGTACTTGCGGATATGCTCACGATAGACCAAGTCCTGCGGTGACGCAGTAACCCAAAGGTGGAGCGATTGGAAACAGAAGTGTATGGGTACGCATGATGAAGGCCATGGTCGTTCACTCCCCGGTTTTCCCGCAGGCACCAAGCACAATCAACACCGGCAGATGACGCGTATACACTACTGAGCGTTGTCGAAAGCAATTTACCTGCGACGCGCATTGAGAGGCAAACATGGCCGCTACGGCGGCAGGTTGGCTCTCCTATAAGAGTACAAGAAGGGCATGGGAACTCGTGAAGATTCTGGTTACCGGCGGTGCCGGCTACATTGGCGGGACAGTGACCCGTCTCCTGCTGGAGCGTGGCCATTCCGTTGTGGTCTACGACAATCTGTATCGCGGCCGGCGCGCCATGGTACCCGAAGGCGCCACCTTCGTTGAGGGCGATGTCGCTGACAGCAAACGGCTTGTGGAAGTATTCTCGAGTGATCGCTTCACTGCGGTCATGCACTTTGCGGCGCTGATTGAGGCTGGGGAAAGCATGCAGAAGCCGGAAATTTATTTTCGCAACAATACTGCGGCGACACTCAGTCTTCTTGAAGCTATGGTGAATAAAGATTTAAAGCGGCTCGTCTTTTCTTCGACGGCTGCGGTTTACGGCGAACCGGTATCGAGTCCTATTTACGAGAATGCCGCGCTGGTACCGACCAATGCTTACGGTGAATCCAAGCTGCTGGTCGAGCGAATGCTGTCGTGGTTTCATCAATTGCACGGACTGCGGTATGCCAGCCTGCGCTACTTTAATGTTGCCGGCGCCATTCCGGGACGAGGCGAAGCCCATGAACCGGAATCGCATTTGATTCCACTTATTCTTGACGTGGCCCTGGGCCGCCGCAAAAACATCAAAATATATGGTGACGATTACCCCACTGTGGACGGCACCTGCATTCGTGATTACATCCACGTGCAGGATCTGGCAGAGGCGCACCTGCTCGCACTCGGGGCGCTCGAAACCCGCGACCGCATGATCTACAACCTGGGTAACGGTCAGGGCTTCACCGTGCGGCAAGTGGTGGAGGCAGCGCGCCGGGTAACGGGCCACCCCATCCCTGTGGAAGAACTGCCTCGCCGGCCCGGCGACCCCGCATCGCTGATCGCGAGCTCCAAAAAAATCGAAACCGAACTGGGGTGGAAGCCGAAGTTTACCCAGCTCGACGACATCCTGCGCACTGCCTGGGAATGGCATCAACAGCGCTACCAATCGGCGTAGAGCCGCCGGCCGCCGCGCCGCGGTCCTTTCGTAACACGAATTGTGCCGGTGACAGTGGCAAAAGGAAGAGGAGCAGTCGACAATGGACGCAAGCATCAAGACACAAGATCCAAACCTGAGTTCCAGCCTGCGGGAGCATAGAGTATTTGCGCCGCCGGCCGAGTTTGCCGCCCAGGCCCACGTCAAGAGCGTTGCCGAATATGAGGAGGTCTATCGCCGCTCCATCGCTGACCCCGAAGCCTTCTGGGCATCGATCGCTCGTGAGCTGCACTGGTTCTCACCGTGGACGCAGGTTCTCGACTGGCAGCTCCCAATAGCCAAATGGTTTGTCGGCGGCAAGATCAATCTCTGTTACAACTGCGTCGATCGCCATGCGCTCGGCGGCAACAAAGATAAAGTCGCCCTGCTTTGGGAAGGGGAGCCGGGTGAGGTGCGCAAGCTCACCTACGGTGACCTCTACCTGGAGGTGCAGCGGTTTGCCAATGTCCTGAAAGGGCTGGGCATTCGCAAGGGAGACCGGGTTGCGGTCTACATGGGCATGACACCCGAGCTGGCGATTGCGCTGCTTGCGTGTGCCCGCATTGGCGCCATTCACTCCGTGATCTTTGGTGGCTTTGCGGCGAATGCTTTGGTCGATCGTATCAACGACGCGTCGTGTGTCGCGGTCATCACTCAGGATGGTTCATTCCGGCGTGGTCAGGAAGTGCGTCTCAAGCCCATCGTCGATGAAGCATTAGCCCAGTGCCCGACGGTAAAAAGCGTTGTCGTCTACCGCCGCACAGGTTCACCCATAGAGATGCAGTCAGGCCGCGATCATTGGTGGGCTGACCTCGCACAGCAGGCAGCCGCGGAGTGCCCCGCCGAACCACTCGACGCGGAAGATCCCCTCTACATCCTTTACACCTCGGGCACTACCGGCAAACCGAAGGGCCTGGTCCACACCACCGGGGGCTATTCGGTGCAGACCTATCTCACCAGCAAACTGATTTTTGATTTGAAGCCAGACGATGTGTATTGGTGTACCGCCGACGTGGGCTGGGTGACTGGTCACTCTTACGTGCTCTACGGCATTCTGCAGAATGGCGTCACCACGCTGATGTATGAGGGTGCGCCGAACTATCCAGAGGCGGACCGGCTTTGGAAAATCGTCGATGACCACAAAGTCACCGTTTTCTACACCGCGCCCACAGCCATTCGGGCGTGCATCAAGTGGGGCGATCAGTTTCCCCTGCGTCACAAATTAAGCAGCCTGCGGTTGCTGGGGACGGTCGGCGAGCCGATCAATCCCGAGGCGTGGATGTGGTATCGCGACATGATCGGCAAGGGGCGCTGCCCCATCGTGGATACCTGGTGGCAAACAGAGACCGGCGCCATCATGCTGGCGCCTATGCCTGGCGCGGTGCCCACGAAACCGGGTTCCGCCACTCGCCCATTTCTGGGTATCGAACCTGCGATCGTTAACCGTGACGGCGAAACGGTGCCTCCGGGAAGCGGCGGGTTACTGATCATCCGAAAGCCCTGGCCTTCGATGGCGCGCACCATCTTCAACGATCCTGATCGTTACGCAAAAACTTATTGGTCAGAGATTCCCGGGGTTTATTTCAGTGGCGACGGCGCCCGCGTCGATGCGGACGGCGACTACTGGCTGATGGGCCGGGTCGACGACGTGATCAATGTGAGTGGTCATCGCCTGGGCACCATGGAAGTGGAGTCTGCGCTGGTCGCTCACCCCAAGGTGGCAGAGGCTGCGGTGGTCGGCCGCCCTCATGAGTTAAAGGGGCAAGCCATCTCCGCGTTTGTTTCGCTCGAAAGTAGCCACCAACCTTCGGCCGCCCTGAAAGAGGAACTGCGGGAGTGGGTCGCCAAGGAGATCGGTTCGCTGGCGCGCCCCGAGGAAATACGTTTCACCCAGGCGCTGCCGAAAACCCGCAGTGGGAAGATCATGCGCCGTCTTTTGCGCGAGCTGGCGACCAATGGCGAGATCAAGGGCGATACGACCACACTGGAAGATTTCACCGTGATCGCGCAATTACGGGGCAACGAAGAGTAAGGGGTTTAACTAGCCCGGATTTCTCACC
>CAZZVD010000265.1:0-7244 GCA_964657465.1 uncultured Acetobacteraceae bacterium
GATGACCCTATGGATGAACGGATGAGCTCGTGAACAGCCCGTATCCGACCTGACGGGGAATGCGTTACAGACGAAATAGTCCCTACGATTGAAGTTGGCGATTTTTGGGTTGATTCGTCAGTCGCGCATTTCTCGTCTTCCTGCTTATCCCTACCAAACAACTCTACGGTCGTCACTTCAGCATAAGGGTGTGTGTCCGGCTTTGATGGGGCCCGTGCGCGTTACACTCTGGGGCTGGAGAACCACAGAAGTTCGAGATGAGCGGTTCGGCACGAGTGGCGTTGTTTTTCCTTAAGCTTTCCGCTGGCACGGTCTATGCTCGCGCATAACTCGAGTGCCCAGAGGCAAATGTCGAACTCACGCGGCTGCAGGTGACACTACTCGGAAACGTTGTTGTCCACAGTCTGGCTCATGGTGCGCGACAGATCAGCATTGACGCCAGGAGCCGGGGAGCAAATCGGGCATATTCTTTACCGACATGGTCGCTCGCCCCTAAACGTTGCCGTACCCGAGAGGAATCCGTGATTTCAAGCAAACGATCGAATGGGATGACACGGCTGTGGACACTCCGTGCGGGAGCGCGCACATGGTTGATTCTCACTTCTTTCCTGTTCACCGCGTCTCACCAAGGCGCTGTGGCCGCCACAACTCCACTCTCCACCGGCTTTTCCAGCAAGCAAGTCGCCGTAAAACTACCATGCGGACCCGGTTGCCTGTGGGCGTTCACGACACCCGACCGTGCCAACGCACACAGCTTTGCTCCGCCCTCGTTTGAAGTCAACGGACATGCCGTGCCGGCGGACGTGGATAGTATGGTCCTGGCCGGCTCCCCCTTGCATCTGGCCAACGGAGCCGTGGAGTATGACTACGAGGGCAAGCTCCTGGCCGATCCGCACCTACACCTGGCAATTCAGTTTCAGGTGAATGACGAAACCCCGGTGATCCGGTTTCGCTACAAGATTCGGAGCGAGCGTTCTGACACCCTTACCAAAAACAACGGCGTCGATGCGTTGACCTACTTCCAGACCTCGCTCGGCAATCTCCCAAATGTCGACGAAGTCCTGCTCTCGAACTTTGCGGAGCTTACGCACAGCTTCACACTGACAGAGAATCATATCGACGAGCGGTACTTTCAGGATCACCAGTCGGCCATGGGCCCGATCCTCACCGCCACCGATGGAGATCACAGTTTTTTGCTGGCCTACGAGCATGGCTCGCAAACACCGGATGCCTTTCTGCAATACAAGTTTTCTGCCGGTCACCAGGTAGAGCTGGCAGCAGTCAAGGGCAACTACATCGCTGGTGAATCGATCGGTCCTGCACACGGGTATACGACCGTGTGGATTGAAACAGCGGCAGTTGCGGGAAGCAGAGACCAGTTGGCCTCTGCATTCCGCCGTTTTCTGCTTCAGTACCAGTCAGAGAATGCAAGCACTCGCCTGCCTTACATCTTCTACAACACCTGGAACTTCCAGGAACGCAACAAGTGGAACAACGGCAAAGCGTATCTCGATTCAATGAACCAGGCGCGCATTCTGGAAGAGATCGAGATCGCTCACCGGATGGGCATCGAGGTGTTCGTATTAGATACCGGCTGGTATGGCAAAACGGGTGATTGGGCCGTGAGTACGGCTCGCTTCCCTGACGGGCTGAAGGAGGTAAAAGCCACGCTGGATCGGTACGGAATGAAACTGGGCCTTTGGTTTGGTCCCACAAGCGCCGCCGTTTCCAGCAAGATGGTCGTTTCTCATCCTGAGTGGCGCATGTCCGTGGACGGTAAGATTCCCGAGCCCACGGAGGTTTGGGAGACGGAAAAAAGCTACCGGATGTGCATGGTGAGTGGCTACGCCGACGCCTTTGCGGACGAGTTGATCCGGCTGGCCAGGGAGGTCGGCGTGGTCTATTTCAAGTGGGACGCGATTGGCCAGTATGGCTGCAACGATCCCCACCACAACCATGGAACATCCGCCAATACGTCACAGGAGCGGTCCGATGCGTACGGATTCCAGCTGGTGCAGGCGATGAGTTATGTCGCAGAAAAAGTGTCTGCTGCCGTCCCGGGAACCATCGTCGACTTCGACGTGACGGAAGGCGGCCGAGCCATGGGACTGGCCTTTCTGGCAGCGGGTAAATACTTCCTGATTAACAATGGACCGTACTTACAGAGCTACGACGTCCCCATCGACCTGCAGCGGGAAAACAGCAATTTGTTTTTTCATCCCGGGCCGGCACGCACCTGGATCACGCGCACTCCGCTGACCTTTGACAAATGGATCCCTTCGGTTTTATTTCTTACGCACTACTTTCCTGACGATCCGCTGTCCTCGCAGGAAGTCAACGTAGCTTCACTGATCCTTGGACAAAACGGTATCTGGGGCGACCTGCCGAAGGTGTCAGCAGAGGGCGTCCGCTATATCGGTGCGATGCTCGCACGCTACAAGCAGGTACGGGGAGACATGACGGAGAGCGACCCGGTGGTCAGCGGCATAGTTTCGGGCAGCCCGGAAATCCACGAGAAAATTTCTACAACGACGGGTAAGGGTGCGGTGGTCATCTTTGCTACAGCACCCGGCACCTACCGTTATGTCACGGCTCACCGGACGGTGGCGGATTTCTGGAAAGGCGATGGCGTCACGATCGAGCGCGATGCTGCTGAGCGAGCCATTATCCAGGCGAGTTTTACCAAACCCGGAGCCAGAATCATTTTCTTCGGCGTTCGCTGACGGTGCCATGATTCAGCTCTAAGGCACAAGCCCCCAAACAAACCCCTGTTTCACCGTCAACACGCCGATATATAGTGTCATGCGACCGGGAGTTCCCTCCCCATCCCGCTCCAAGGGAGAGCCGCCACCATGCGACCAATCAAAGTCAGGCTGATCTGGGTAATCCTGCCGCTCTCGCTGGCCGCTTTCCTCGTTCTGCAGAACCATCGCACGGTCCACGCGGACCAGGGCCCCAGCCGGGAAGTCAAACTGGGCAACGCGCGCCCGGGCACCCTTTACGCCCTGACCGTCGCGGTCAAAGATCCGGCCAAATTGCAGGGTGCCGATGCCGTACTAGCCACCGTTAAGGACGCGCAGGGGGAGGTCGAATCCAAGTGGCTGCATGCCGCCGATCTCGATTTCTACCTCACGCTCAACCCGCGCGCGGCAGGGCCCGTTACCGTCACCCTCACCGCGAAAACCAGCCTGCCGGAAGTCACGGCCAGCCTGCGGAAGATCCTTGCGGTGCCCGCGCTGAGTCCGGCCGTGATCGCCGCCGCCCCCAATAGCACCTGGCAAACGGCGCAACCTTTTACCTTTGGACAAACCATCTACGGCAGCGACGATGAGCGCCCCTACGCTCCCTCGAAAAGCGAAGACAATTACGCCGCCATGCTCAAGGGCTTTCAATGGTTCAAATTCACTTTTAACGGACCACAACCGCAGCTGGTGTACTTTACGCTCGACGTCACCGACCGCGATGTCCCGCTCGACGTCGATATCTTCCAGCCCGGCAAAGATGCGGCTGGCCAGCCTGACGCCGTTCCGTTCACTACCGGCGAGTTTGTCTACCAGGTAGAAGCTACTCAGAATTATCCCGGCCTGTACAAGTTTCGTACCCGCATCCTGCAGCCGAACCACGACTATTACATTCGCGTGGCCGGCAACCACCCCGCCTACCAACTCCGCACCTCGCAGTTCCCGGTTCCCCCGTATGCTGACCCGCACCAGGCGGTACGCGCCGGCATGGACTTCCTGGTGAACATGGGCGACTCCTGGCTTTCGAACACGCCGCGTCGCGGATCGGTTGCCCTGCGCACCAGTATGCAGCACTCGGAAACGCAGCTCTGCATCGCCTGCCACCCCGCGCAGTTCACCATGCGTGGTTACCTGACGGCCGTGCATAACGGATACGCCCCCACCCAGCGGCCGCAACTTGAGTTCCTCACGGACCGCCTCTATAACAATGCGCGGCCGCTGTACGGCGAGCCGGACACCAACTGGGTGCGCGTGATCTATACCGCCCGCACGGTAGCCAGCCGCTTGCCGCTGATCACCAACCAATTCGAGCAAAATGTAACCCACGACGCGCCGCGGCAAAAGTTCGCACTGCCCTACGCGGAATACCTCAAGATCCACTACAAGGGCCTCACCGTGATGCCCGGCGACGAAGCCGATGGCTGCGAACCCGACGTTAGCCCCTTCGAGATCGCCACCCAAAGCTGGCAGACCTTTGACATGGTCTACAAGCAGACCAGGAACGCCGCCTGGCGCGAAGCCCGCGACCACGTCGAGCATTTGGCCGTCGCCTATGTGCCCAAAAACGTGATCGACGTTAACTGGAAAATCATGCTCGAAGCGGCCATTGACCGTACCCGGTACCAACCGGAGATCGATAAGTTAGTCGACCAACTCTATAGTTACGAATCCCCGCAAGGTGGGTGGCCCTACCCTTTCGATAAGAAGGCCAAGCCCGCCGACTTTGTCTCGTACAACGCCGTGCTGGCGCTGGCCCAGGCGGGCCGCCGCCCGGAAGATGATGAGCACATGGCCACCGCCGTGAAAGCCATGATGGCGGCGCAACGGCAGGAGGGTAGTTGGGAAGGCGACCCCGTCTACCAGGGCTTCAATACTCCCTTTCGCGCGACCCAATTCGCGGTGATGGCGCTCAGCACCCTCTATCCCGGCCCCACCCAGGCCAAAACCTGGGATGCGGGCTTCCCTGCCCCGCCCACCCGGCTGGCTAAAGATAATCTGCCACTACTGCTGTCACAACTGGACCAGTACTGGGATCTCGCGCCGGAACCGGTGCTGAAGCAAATACGCGAAGTGCTTACCCGGAGCGACCAACCCCTGGCCCGCGAAGCCGCCGCACGCGCCCTGGGCCACATGGCCGATGCGGGAGCGATGCCCGCGCTGGTGCACGGCCTGGGCGACCAGACCAAGATGGTCCAGGTGGCGTCAGCCTATGCCATCCGCATGGTGTTATCGCGGCGGCAAGACGCTGCGCCGGCTAATCGCAAATACCTGATCGATGCCCTGGGCGCGTCGAACCCACGCACCCGCTGGGGCGCCGCCCGCGTCTTCAACCAGCACTTCAAAGATCTGACCGGGGATAAAGATCTCTTAGCGGCTTTGCAGCGCGACGTGAACGACCCAGTCCCCTACGTGCGCTTCGAAGCCGCGTCGGGATTGTGGCGTTGGTACTACTGGCAAATCGACCAGCCAGACATGCGGCGCAGCACGTTAGAAACCCTGGCCACGCGCCTGAACGTAGAGAACGACGCCATGGTGCGCCGCGGCTTGCAGGAAAGCATCTACGACTTGCTGGACGAGAACACCGGCTATCTGACCGCGTGGGTGCGCGCCAGCGCCACCGATCAAGACAGGCAGCGCATCGCTGAAGGATACGAAGTCGTCGCCCGCGATCAGGCGCAGGTGCTGGCCAAAGTGTTGCGCGAAGGCACGCCCATGGGCCGCGAAGCGCTTCTCAATGCCCTTTGGGATTTTCACGTCCGCCACTACGCTCTGCCGGCCTTGAAGGAAAACACCGTCTCCATCGGCCTACCCGCCGTGTTAACCAAATACGTCAGCGGAGTACCCGACCTCCATCGCCCCGGCTACGAGTACCCTCCCTATCGCGAAGCCGTCGACTTTAAATACGACGTACACAATGGTTTTTTCCAGACCCGCGTCGGCAACGATAGCGACCTGATCCACTTCTTCAAGAGCAGCGGCCCTGAGCTGCAGGATGCCATCCTTGCGTGCCTGCAAGACGCCAACGACACCATGAAGATCGAGGTGTTGAAAGCCGGCAGCACTTTAAGCGGAGCCGGCGACGAACGGTTCACCCTCGCCGCGCTGAACTTGTCAGAAGACTCGAACGCCCAGGTCCGCCAGACCGTGCGCTACGTGTATGAGGATGGGCAACGCGGCATCCTCAATCTCGACGCTCCCGCGGCGCCCGATCCGCACCTGGTCAGCAAAGTAGTCGAGATCCTGAAGCAGGGCAATCCCGACAGCCAGGCCGTGGTTCTGCCTTTGTTAGCGGCTCTGCCCAGCAACTCACCATGGGGCCAGCAGACGGAGGTGCTCTCCTCATTGCGCGACCTGTTGGTACAACAACCGCGCCCGGCGAACTATGCGCAGGTGTTGAACGCCGCTTCCTCCTTCCAGGGCCTGATGAAAGAGCCGGAGATGCGCGACCAGATCCTCGCCGGCCTCAACGATAAAAATGCTGAGGTGCAGCGCGCCGCGGTGCGTGTCTGCCTGGAGCACCTTCTGGGCGACCCGCGCACCAACGAGCAGGTCAAGACCGCGTTCGCGCAACTGAACTCCTCCGGCATGGGTGTCTTTTTGGAGGAGGTAGGCGACCCTAAATTTCTCAGCCGCCACTTAGGCGTGGCAGGGGGCGCCGTCTCACAGGACCAGGCGTACTTCCTGAACAAGAGCCTGGTCGCGGTCAGGAAGCCAACCGATCTATTAGACAACCCGGTCGTCTTACAGACAGTGCTGGCCAGCCTGCACGACTCGGACAACAACGTGCGCGCTGCCGGACTGGATACACTCCGCAAAGCCAAGAACGTGGAGACGCGCCCAGAGTTCCGGGCCGCCATGGAACAGTTACAAAACGACAAGAATCCGCGGCTGAAGCTTATCGCTGCTGGCGTATTGCAGGGCAAGAAACTAAGTGAAGCGTTGAAGGATGTGCCACCCGGCTCGGTGCTCGACTTTAACTACTTCGTCGCGAAAATCGAGCCCATACTGGCGACGCAGGGCGCAGATGGAAAAGCCTGCGTCTTCTGCCACGCCAGCCATGTGATCTTCAAGCTGCACCCACCCAACGACACCGGCGTCTTCTCTGATCAGGACAGCGAAGACAACTACAAGTACGCCATGCACGTCGTCGACATCAACGATCCAACCAAAAGCCTGATGCTGATTAAGCCCACGCGCCCGACGGACAGCGCCGGCAATGTCGGCGACTACCTGGCCACCCACAATGGCGGCCAACGCTGGCGCGGCAACGAGAATAGCTGGCAATACCGCACGATCCTGGAATGGATCCGCGGGGCGCGATCAGAAACCGCTTCGGTGGCACATTGAATGGGGCGGGGGCTTATCGCGCATAGAGCGCTGTTAACTCACTCACCCTTCGCGATAGCATCACCTGACCCATCAATCCGCTTCGAGCATAAGTGACGTACTCGGTTGAACGCAGATACAAATAAGAAACAGGGGTGGGCGGGTGATCTCAAGACA
>CAZZVD010000266.1:0-7212 GCA_964657465.1 uncultured Acetobacteraceae bacterium
GCGGTGAAAAATGCGAGCTAGTTAGGGCTTCGTGGTTTACCCCTGTAGACTTCATCGCACACACACTACGACCCTGCACAATGCTCCGGAATCATGTCGCGATGGTCGATCAAATCCTTCCTTTTGGGCAAGGCAATGATGCTTCCAGTGGATTGGATCGGCTTTGCGCCAAACCAGCCAAGGATGGTATTGATGACATCGGCAACTACTTTGGGCATGCTGTAACCGATACCGGCTCCCAGGCTCATATTAAAAGTGCCCTGCGTGCAGATGGGCGTACGCGACAACAGCGTGGTTGCGACTGACGACCCCTTGAGCGAGGTGATAGAAGAAATCAGACTGACATAAGGACCAGTGGCGAAACCAAGGGTGCCCACGCCGACGAGTACACGTTGGCTCACAGCAAAGACCATGGAGTTGATGCCTACGGAAACACCCGACACCAATCCTGCAAGATTTTGCTTTACCTCCGCGTGGGGCGCGGTTATGTTCCATCCGTGGTTGTACTCGGCGAGGATCTCACCCTGGAGGCCGATGCCACCTTCGCCGTGCAGTGTCGAGGTCTTGGCGCTGAACGCGCTTTCCAGATCGATGGACTGGCTCAGATTAATCGCGAGTGGCACGATCATGCCCAGCGGCACTGTGATGTCCAGCGGGATGAGACCGATTTCGTGAATGTTGCCCTGGAAGTTCGGGCTGGATGCAGCGTCTACGGTGACCGTGACTCCACCGCCACCGACCACCTGAAGATTGGCCTTGATGCTACCGTCCGCAACCTCGGCGTCGAACAGCACCTCCGGATGCGACAAGTGGAAGACCACCGATACCCAGACCCGAAGGCCGTGCTGTTCCTGATACATCTTGATGCCGAGGCCGCCGCACTCTACCGAGCAAGCGGAGGCCTGCATGCCGTTAAACGGAATCATCGGCAGATTCCCGAGAGCATAGGGAATGGGCGAAGGGATGAAGTTACCCAGGTTGCCTGGGTAGGGCACCGAGGGCGCCTTCAACGACGGGGCAGGCAGCAAATCGCCTGCTTGCATGCCGGCAAAATCGCTGCGCAAGAGACGCGGCTCGCGGAAGGCAGGATTGGCTGATCCCCGCACGGTTGTCATCGGGGTCCATGTGCCGTTGTCAGAAACTACGTAGTATTCAGCGGCGTGCCAGCCGCTTTGCTGCCCTCGCAGGCGCGACTGGGCCCCCGGGGCTTTTGCCTGAGCAGAAGATTGCATCAGGGCTGAGTTCACCGCACCCGGGTAATCGGGCGCTGCATATGCGATTGCCTGGCTCAAATCAAGCGGCTGATGATATGAAAACTTTCCACGCTTTACCAGATCCGTCAATTGCACTGGCCCCAGGATGGCAGATATCTGGTCACCATTGCGTTCCAGCGCTACCACTCTGCCGACAGCGCGTCCAGTGGCAAAGACAATCTTGCCTACCTGGAATTCATTCACCTGCGGAGCATTGGCGTCGAACGTCCAGGAAAGCCCATTTGAGGCAAACGAGCGTATGGCCTGGTCGCCATGCTCCATCAAAATGACATCGTCCTGGTACTCCACCCCAGGTCCTCGCTTGGGCGCGATACCAAACTTCCGTTCGCTCTCCGTCAGATCGCTGAACTTAACGGGATGGCCCACCAGGATTGGTCCGGGTGTTGCGCTGAATCCCGACCACTGACCAGTAGCAGCAGGTCTGGAGAGGTGATCTTCAGACCGCCGCTGCTGGCAGCCGCTGGCCAGCAGCACTGCGGCCGCGACCCATGCCGCGCGTAAGTACAGATATTTACCCATGCCCGCCTTCTTAATGGCCATTATTTATGCGCCAGCGGAGAGGGAACTGATTTGTATCCCGCCGGAACCTGGAAGCTATTTGTATCCACCGGTGCGACAGAAAAGCCGGAAGTCTCTGTCTGACTCTCCATGAGCACTCCAGCAGTGGCGGGATCTGCTGTTGCTGCGTTGCTGGGCGCTGGCTTCGCGGACGAAGTACGAGCCAGCAGTGCCCCCATGCCTGAGCCGCCAAGCGCTCGGCCGAACGTTCCCAGCCGCGATACCTGGCTGGCCGCCTCCTGGGTAGCTGTTCCTACCGCGACTTCTTTGCCCATCTCACCAGCGGGTGAGCCCTGATTCTGTTTCTGGGCCGCTGGGAGAGGAGCAACTGAAGGCGCTGGCAGTGGCTGCCCATCCATCGTCATGCCCACCCTGGTGACCTGCAAAACGGGTACCCCGCTGACCTTTACCGATTCCTTCCTGAGTTCCTCCATGGCCTGGGCCCCGCCTGGCTGTGCGGAGAGCAGCGACGACATGGTCGAGGCAGCCATATCCATGGAAAGCTCTTTGGCCATGCGTTGGCTGAAGCGCCGCATTTCAGCCAGGCCCGGCGCGTCCTGGATGAGCCACATCTCGCAGGTGGCCGCCATGCCACCTTTGCCGGCCGCATCGCCGGTATTTGCAACCATGGTCACGGTTAGCAGGCTTTCTTTGGCCGTTGTTCCCTCCAGCTGGCGTGTGGCGCCGGTGCTGGAGATGTGGGCAACAAAACTCATCTGCGAGCTGTTGGCTGTTGATGCCTGTGAACTCCTCGCTTTGCCCGCAGCATCTGCCATGGCCTGCTGCATCTGCTGGAACGTCACTACGGAGTAGCTGTGCTTAGCATGATCGATAGTGGTAATGGTTTGCGCATCGAGATCGATGATCTCTGTCGACTGAGGGTTTGAGCGCATCATCCGGTTGCCCTGGATCATGACCCGGGTGGTGGTGGGCGCCAGCGCCTGTTTGGCCTGCGAGCTGAAAGCGCCGGCCATTTTGGCGAATCCCATCATGGACCCGCCAATCACTTCCGTCGTTTCCTGGTAGCTGACGTCGGCCAACGCGAGCGGCGAGATCAGCAGTGAGCTTGCGAGAAAAAGCAATAACGATGTTTTCATGGGTAAACTCCTTTACGAAACTTATACGGTTACAGTCCTGCTTGCCGGGCGGCGAGAGCGCCGATCACCGGCAGCCGTAGTGTCTTGCCCTGGTAAGCGGAGAACATCAGGAAAGCCCATAAGGCGAAGCCACCAACCATGAGCAGAAGGTCGATGGGGACCTGCAGGATGAAAAACAAGCCCTTGGTGACGGCCCCTAATACAAAGCCGGCAATCATCCAGACCACCCACATGCTGATCCACGCAATGTTGAAAAAGATCGATTGAAAGGCGTGAAAGCGAACCTGGCGATCGCTTTTGAAGGGATCGATCACCAGGAACAACACACCCGTGACAATGCCTGCCAGGTACGCCAGCGCACCCGCTGCGTTTGTACTCAGGCCGGTGCTTGCAGGCGGCCGCATTGGGCAAGCAGGACAGATTGCGCCGTCAGCGACGGCAGTTCCGCAGGATTGACAGAAGCTCATAACGTTTTCTCTCTCCTTGTAATTGCGCTTTATAGACGGTTTGCGGCCAACCTGGCCAGGGGCTTGATGTTGTCGGTACTGCAGGGGCAGCCGGTGTAGATAAACCGCGCGATGGTTTGGCCTTTGCGGACCATCAGCATACTGCCGCCGGCAAGGTACGCTTCATCGCCAATCCCATCCAGATCGCCCGTACCGCTACTGGCCGCGCTTTCAGCACCGCCGGTCACATACTTGAAGCTGCTGCGGCTCAGCTTCATTTGTGCTTCGGCATTGCCTACGGTGAAGCTGACTGCCAGCACCGGCACTTCCCCTTTTGCCGCTTCCGCCGAGAGAGACTTATCACCCGCGACCGCTTGCGAAAACAAACCTCCTGCCAGACCCTGAATAGTCTTTTGCGTTTTGGCATCCATACCTGGGCCAGCCAGGCCCGAGATCATGGACGACATATGTTTGGCCGTCATATCCGCCGGATCGCCGCGGGCGATATAGCTGCAGCCGGCGTCCTCTCCTTCGGCGCGGATGACGGTAACACCGATGGCCTGGCTGACTTCCTGGGTGCTGAGGAAGCGGCAGGGATCGCCTTTAAATTCCGTCGGGGCATCAGGGTTGCTGCTGACGCTGTTCATCAGGCCGCCTACCGCGGCGGCAACCGAACCAAGTCCTGGTGACTGCGCGGCAGCAGCCTGGGCCTTCTCCTTGATTTTCTGTGCGCTATACCAGAGTCCGCCCAGGGCAAGCGCGCCGGTAACGAACAGGAGCGCAACGCAAGCCACAATCAGCTTGAGCAGGGTGTTCGACTTTTTCACCGGGGCGCCAACTGCGACTGGGCCGGGCATGGCTCCCGGGGTGTTCGGCGGGAGCGGGATGAACGGAGTCGCCGCTGGATTCGTAACCGAAGAGGTTTCTTGTACTGGAACCGAAGGCGATGAAACCCTGGCTCCGCAGCCGCCGCAAAAGGACGCCGTGCCGTTGAGGGGTGAACCGCAGGTACCGCAGAATTGTGCCACGTGTGGCCTCCTTGGTGTTCTCTTACTCGCGCGTAAGCTCGACCCGCCGGTTGCGGGCACGGCCTTCGAGCGTGTCATTGTTTTCCACCGGCCGCGACGATCCAAATCCATCCGTCGAGAGCCGGTCGGGAGCTATGTGATAGCGCGTGACCAGCGCGTCTTTCACCGCAGCGGCGCGGCGCCTGGATAGATCGAGGTTGTAAGCGTCGCCGCCGATGTTGTCGGTATGACCTTCCACCGTCAGCTTCCAGGCGGGGTTATCCTTCATCGCCTGCACGATGTCCTTCAGCACCGGTTCGGATTCGGGCTTGATGATGTCTTTGCTGAAATCGAAGTAGATGCCGTAGGTGACGGCACGTTTCTGCTCCGTCAGCTGCTTTTCCACCAGGTTGACCGGGTGAGGTACCGCATATTCAATTTTGGTAACTTCAATGCGGAACTTATTGTCGTGGAGAACCGGATCCTTGAGCTTGAGCAGCAGCACCATGGGATCGGCAGGATCGTCGATGACGTAGATATCGGTGGCCGTGTGCAGCGGGCGATCCTTTTTCGGCCGCGGATCCTTGCCCGTGATGTCCATCACCCCAGCGAGATGAATGGCTGGCAGCGTTACGCGCTGGTCGTTGACGATCATCGGATAGGGCACGTCCTGCGGCTCGATCCGGGTCATGAGGCCGCCTTCGCGATTTGGTTTGACACTGTCCTGGCCGGCGGTGGTGACATCGAAATAAACCAGGTAGGTCTTGCCGGTGGACGTAATCTCTTTGAAGGATTGATCCGAAAGTCTTATCCGGGTCAGATCGTGAATGATGCGGGGCTGGCTGACGCCGGTTACCGTGACGTAGGTGTTGGCGGTGGAGAAATCACGGTTGCACACCGTGTGCTGCGACACGCTAGGCTTCTCATCCTGGTTGTTGTCCTCTTTGTAGCTTTCGGTCCTGGAGGAAAATGTGACGGAAGCAGCATCGATGGAGTCGACTGCTTCGCGGCTTTCCACGTCACCGTTTTTCATACCCCACGCGGTAGTCACTACCGTGCCGGGCTGCAAGGGAATGCGTGCTGCCGCTTGTGACGGAAACGGAGCGGGCGCGCAGGGCACGACTGGATCTTTCGAGGACATGGCTTCCACTGGGTCGCCGTCGTCGCTTCCCCCGCCCAGAAGACTGCTCAGATTGTTAAGGAGCGCTGAAGCGTCCTGGTTTTCAGTTGCAGGATGGGTTTCGCCGGCGGGTGCGTTTTCGGCAGCAGGCGCACTCCGGGCCACGGTGTGGGCGATGCTGGTAACTTTCTGTTTGACGACATAACCGGTGTAGACCAGTCCGCCGATGGTCACGACGGCGAAGAGCACGAGCAGGCCAAGCAGGACGAGGACGACAGGTAATCCGCTGCGTTTCTGCACTACGGGCGGTGCCGGCGGTATGACCGCAGGAGCGACGGTCTGCCGGGCGCCACATTGAGTGCAGAACGGGAGGTTGGAAGCTATTGGTTGACCGCATTGGGTGCAATAAGTCATCGCTGGTTTACTTACAGCGGTGACTTTGGGCGCTGCTCCGTAATTGGTCAACCAAACTCCTATTTAAGCGTGTCTTAACTGCGAAGTCTTTCTGTTGGAGTGACTTGCAACGGTCCATTAAGTGGTTACAATGGCTTGACCAGCCGGAAGCGCTTTCGTATTGGAGGAAAATGCCAGGGACTTCGCCCAGGGTCGCTCGGTATCGCTTCGGTCCCTTTGAACTGGACCCGGAAGGCAGCACGCTTCTGCGGGACGGAAATGCCATTCGCCTGCAGGATCTTCCGTTCCGTCTTTTGCTGATGCTGGTTGAGCGCTCGGGCGAGGTGATTACGCGCGACGAAATGCGCGAGCGCTTGTGGCCCCGAAACACCTTTGTGGAGTTTGATAACAGCCTCGGAGTAGCCATCCGCAAAGTGCGCGAATCGCTGAACGATCAGGCCGAGGCGTCGCGGTATGTAGCCACGATTCCGCGCCGCGGCTATCGCTTCGTTGCGCCGGTTACTGTCCAGGAGAAACCGGAGCAACCGAGGCAACCGGCGCAGGCCTCATTACCCTCTCCGGAGATTGCGTTGCGTCCCGCGGCCGGGGTTTCCCGTGGGCAGGGCCATTATTGGGTGGTGGCCGGCGTGACCGTGCTACTGATGGCCGCGGGTTTGGCGTACCGCTTCCGGGCCCGGCCACCGGTAGTGGCAGGGAACTCGACTGCCGTGGTGATCGCGCCCGTTCATGTGCGCCGCTCAGTGGCTGTGCTGGGCTTTCGTAATCTTGCCGGGCGACAGGAGGACGCGTGGCTTTCGCCGGTCTTCTCAGAGTTGTTGAATACGGAACTTGGCGCCCCTGGAGACCTGCGCATGGTTTCGGGAGAGGATGTGGCGCGTGCCAAGCGGGAATTGCCGATCACCGAGGATGACAGCCTGGCCAAGCCGACGCTGGAGCGTCTGCGCGCCAACCCGGGGGCCGACTATGTGGTGCTTGGCTCCTATACGCGCATGCCCAGCGGAGCAGAAAAGCGGATCCGTCTTGACCTTCGACTGCAGGAGACGGCTGGTGGCGAAACCATCGCCGAAGAAGCGATCACCGGCAAGGAGAACGAGCTTTTCGATCTGGCCGGGCAGGCGGGCGCCCGGCTGCGGCAAGAGCTGGGTTTGCGACCCAACAGCACCCGCGATCTGAGCACCGCGCGCCTCGCCCTGCCTGCCAATCAACTTGCCGCACGCCTTTACACCGAAGGCCGCGCCCGCCTTTGGGCTTTCGATTTTCTGGGTGCGCGCGCCTGGCTGCTCAAAGCAGTCGCGG
>CAZZVD010000267.1:0-7131 GCA_964657465.1 uncultured Acetobacteraceae bacterium
CTCGGGATGACAAAGTGGGGACTAACTGAGAAATCCGGGCTAGTGAGTGGTTTGGGGTTAATTTTGCGGCACCGCAGAGGGTTACGGATTGAGGTCTGAGAATTCCCACATCTCCCGACTGGAAAACGTCGTGAGATATGGGGCACCCCGGGGGCACCCCAGTCCGTTGACGGTTCCACGTTTCATGAACATCTCTTCTCGGGTGATGGGGTTTTCCCCATTAGCCGGTTGCGGTGCCCGCGTTTCATAAACATCTCTTCTCAGGTGATGGGGCTTTCCCCATTAGCCGGTTGCGGTGCCCGCGTTCATAAAGAATTGTTCTCGGGGGATTAGGGCTTTGTGGTTTTTGCGCCGGCTTTGCTACCAAAGGAGAAAACAGCAGGTTCATCGGCTGCGGTCGGCAATGAGACGGGAGGGCTTTGTGGCTTTCGTGGGCAGTCGATTGTGGCTGTGGTCGTGAGGGATGTCGCCTGCCATGCCGCAGCGAAGGTCTGCTGTCAGGCTTACAATTCTTATATGGAACCATTGGTAATTGCGGGCAAGGCATTCCAGTCCCGGCTGATCGTGGGCACGGGCAAATACAAAGATGGAGCTGAGACCCAGGCTGCTATCGAGGCGTCCGGGGCAGAAATGGTGACCGTCGCTGTCCGGCGGCTCAATCTGGATCGCTCGCGTGAGTCCCTGCTCGACTTTATCGACCCTCAGCGCTACTTTCTGCTGCCCAATACCGCAGGCTGTTACACCGCCGATGAGGCTATCCGCGCCGCTCGACTAGGCCGCGAAGTAGGCATTTCCGACTGGGTGAAGATCGAGGTCATTGGCGATCAGGCGACCCTGTATCCCGATGTGCAGGCCACGCTGGAAGCGACCCGGGTCTTGGTGAAGGAAGGCTTTACGGTGCTGCCCTACACTTCCGATGATGTGGTCTTTGCCCGCCGGTTGATCGATGCCGGGGCAGCCGCGGTGATGCCGCTGGGCGCACCCATCGGCAGCGGCATGGGCTTGCAGAACCTCGCGACTCTGCGCATCCTGCGCGAGATGATCACAGAAGTGCCGCTCATCGTGGATGCGGGCGTCGGCATGGCTTCTGACGTATGCCTGGCCATGGACATGGGAGCGGATGCCGTGCTGATCAATTCCGCGATCGCCCATGCCACCAAACCCGTTCTGATGGCAGAAGCAATGCAGCACGCCGTGCTCGCCGGAAGGCAGTCGTACCTTTCCGGGCGCATGCCCAGAAAGCTGTACGCTACGGCGAGTTCACCACTCGAAGGCCTCTCGAAGTAACTTCCGGGAAGCGCACCTTCCAGGCTATTACAGGCCTTCCTGCGGTGGGATAGACTCGGTCACATGCGCGTCTTCGGCATCGATTGCGGCACAAATTGCACGGGTTACGGGGTTGTCGACGTGCAACACGGCGCACGCGAGACACGCCTGGTTGCGGTGGCAGCGGGTGGTCTGAAATTAGCCAAAAATCAGACGCTGCCGATGCGGCTGGCCTATATTTATGCGGAACTCTCAGCGCTGATGGAATTGCATCGTCCCCAGGTGGTCGCGGTCGAAGAGGTGTTCTACTCCGTGAATGCGCAGTCTGCGCTGAAACTGGGACACGTCCGCGGCGTGGCCTTGCTGGCGGCTGCCATGCAAGGCTTGCCGGTGGCCGAATACGCTCCGTTGACCATCAAATCTTCAGTCGTTGGCTACGGCCTGGCGCAGAAGGAACAGGTCCAGTTTATGGTGGCACGACTGCTTGGCCTGGCTCGTGCGCCCGAACCTGCGGATGCTGCCGATGCCCTGGCGATTGCTATCTGCCACGCGCACACTGCGCAGACATTGTCACTGCAGGCGGAATCGCGCGCTTGAGATCCGCTTTGCGTCCCATGCTTCTCGCGGTCGTAGCCGGTTGGCTTACCAGCATCACGGTGACTCCACCCTTGCTGGGCGAGGAGCCTGCGGCGGCGCAGATTCGTTTCACCTACGAAAATCCAAAGTTGCAGCCGCAGAAGTACGTGCTGACGTTTGACGAAAACGGGAATGGGCATTTTGTCTCTGAAGTCGGCCCGGCTGCGCCCGAGGGTTCCCCGATGGCGTCGGCTTCCCCGCAGGATCGGCCCATCCACATTTCGAAGACGCTGCGAGAAGAGATGTTCGCTGCGGCGCGCAAGAATAAGTTGTTTGCCATCGCCTGCGATGGCCACGAGAAAAACATTGCCTTCCAGGGAACCAAAACGCTGGCGTACGAGGGCCCCGAGGGAAAAGGCAGTTGCCAGTACAACTGGAGCAAGAAAGCGGAAATCAATAAGCTGGGCGAGCAGTTCCAAGCCGTTGCTGCAACACTCGACGAAGGCAGCAAGCTGGAGCGTCAGTACGAGCACGGGCGTCTGAGCCTCGATATGGAACTGGAGTTCCTGACCCAGATGGCGCAGCAAGGGCGAGCGACCGAAATTGAGAATATCGCCCCAATCCTGGAGAAGTTAGCCAAAGACGAGGCCATTTTGCAGCGGGTGCAGCGTCGCGCTCGTGCTTTGCTGCAAGAGGCAAAAACCGACTAGCGAAACTATTGGCCGGCTTTACGGTTTAAGTGGTTGGGGATGGAACCTGGCGTCGGGCAGGAAATCCCCACAGGAAATGGAGGTGCTCCATGAGGCAGCACCGTGGGACCCATAACGGAGTAAGCGGCGCGGCCCTGGTGGCCGCGCTTTGCCTTTTAACTCTTGGCCTCTTCAGCCGCCCCGCCCGGGCGCAAAGCGCAGCGTCCAACGTGGCGCGCGTGAGCTTTGTGCAGGGTAGCGTGCAGTTGCTGGCCGGGCAGGGAAGTGACTTCCAGCAGGCGGTCATGAACATGCCGGTGGTGGATGGTTCCCGCGTGCAGACCGGCGGCGACGGCGAGGCAGAAATCGAATTTGGCGATGGCAGTGTCGCCCGCCTCACGCCCAACAGCACCGTGCAGTTTGACCACCTCGGGCAAGAGCAGGTGCAGTTGCAACAGCTCGCTGGGCTCACCTATTACGAATTGAATGTGGGCGATGGACATGCGCCCTTTGACCTGCAGTTCGCCAACGTGGATGTGCAGCCGACGGCTAATTCGATCCTGCGGGTGGGCCTGGACGCCGGGTGGGAAGTGGCCGTGGTCGCCGGTTCAGTGAGCTTGCAGGGAAACGGGATTGCGCCTGCCAACGTCGGGGAAAACCAGAGTGCCCGCTCCGGTGGCGACGATAACGGCGGCGCCTACACCGTGGCGCAGGGGATTAACGGCGATTCTTGGGACAACTGGAACCAGGACCGCGATCAGGCCATTGCGCAGGAGGCAGCACTGCAAACGCCCGTGCGCGACACTTCTGATAATCCGCAGAGCGAAAACTGGAACGACCTGGATGCGGATGGCAACTGGTATCCGGTGCAGGGCCAGGGCAATGTGTGGGTGCCGGCCGGCGTCGGGGCGGACTGGGATCCCTATGGTGCAGGCTATTGGGGCTATTACCCGACCCTGGGTTACACGTGGATTTCAGCCTATCCCTGGGGTTGGCTGCCTTACCATTGCGGCACCTGGAACTACTATTCGTTCGGTTGGGGGTGGTCGCCAGGCCGTGGCGCTGGACGCACCTGGGCGCCCGTCATCCCGGTACGCTCGCACCCACCGGGGTGGAGTATGCCCATGCGGCCGGTGCCGGGTGGAGGTATCTATCCGCTTCCCGGGCAGCGCCTGATCGCCATCGATCGCGGTTCCGCAGCCAAGGGCCCGTGGGCATTCCAGGGATCGCGGCCACAGCCGGATCACCTGCAGGCATTGAGCTTTCGCGGAACGGCGCTGAACCCTGTGCAGCGGGTGGATGTGCGTCCGCAGGGGCCCTCATTTGCGCGAGGCACGTCGCCGGGAACACGGGCGGCCCTGGGCGGTACGTTCCCCGGCCAGGGGCAGCGGCCCAGCTTTGGCAGCGCGTACACTCGGGCGCCGAGTGCGCCTCGGCCCGTGCAAGCGCCTCGGCCGGCCCAGACGGTGCAGGTGCCGCAAGGGGGGCAACAGCCCTATCAGCCGCTACCGGCTCCGCCGGCTCGCTCCGAGATGCAGCGCCCGGTTGGGCAGAACCCGGAGATGCAGCGGCCGGTGCAGCAGAACCAGCAGATGCAAAGGCCCCTCGGGGCTGGCTCCCAGATGCAACGGCCCATGGGCCAGAATCCCGAAGTGCAGCGTCCGGGTGGAGGCTATCCGGCGATGCAGAACTATAACCAGCGGTCGAACTACACCCCCAGACCGCCCACGCCGACAGTGCACTACTCACCCCCGCCCCAGGCACAGCAGCCCCACTTTCAGGCGCCGCCGCCTCCTGCTCGTGGAGGAGCGCCGGGTGGGGGACACCGCTAAAAGCGTCTTTTTGCTGAACCCCGGCGGCCCGGTAGCAGGTTCCTATCGCGTCGCCGGGGCAGCATCTTCCCTGAGCACCAACGAGAGACACGCCATCTGTTCCAGCGAAGATGCTTCTGCGCGCACGTTCGGATCCAGAGCGCATCGGGTGAATGCTTTGGTGATGGCTTCGGGAACGTAGCCCGCCACCCGCAGATTGTTCACCAGCGTTTTGCGCTTGAGCGCAAACGCCTGGCGCAGGAAGGGAAGGAAAGATTCCGGGGTGACCCCAAGTTCTTCGAATCGGCTATGCATCGTCAACCGAAACACGGTGGAGAAGACTTTTGGCGGAGGCGAGAAAGCTTCCGGTGGCAAAGTAAAAAGCTGCTCGGCCGTGGCATACATCTGGGTGATGGCTGAGAGCAGGCCGTAATCGCTGGAACCCGGGACAGCAACGATGCGTTCCGCCACTTCCCGTTGGGTCATGAGCACGGCGCGATCGATGCAGGCGCCGTGCGCAAACAGGTGCATCAGGATGGGCGATGAGATGTAGTAGGGTAAGTTGCCGATGACCTGAACGTGGGTGTGCCGCTGCTCTGCCCAGGCGGTCAGGTCAAATTGCAGAATGTCCTGCTCTATAACGTCTACGGAGCTTTCCAGGGGGAGCCTGTCTGGTAAGGATGCGGCGAGAAGGGGGTCCACCTCGACCGCGAGCACATGGTGAGCACGCGGCGCCAGTAAGCTGGTCAGCACGCCTCGACCGGGTCCGATCTCGAGTACCGTGGCCTCCCTCAGGTCACCCAAAGCTTCGACGATGGCGCGTGGAGCCGTGGTGCTCACGAGGAAGTTCTGGCCGAGTTTGGGGGCCTGCCGGCGTTGGTGCGGCTTGCGTATTGGCATAGGATCAGGTCTTAGGCAGATCACGGAAGCGCGCGGGCCGTGCATTGCTGGCGCCCCGGAGCGCAGGTAGACTACCCAATTGCGGCTCTTCTCTCCTTGCATCATACGGAAGCGGTTCGCTGATTCAGTTTTATAGAAGGGAATTGGCAATGCATATCGTGTTTGCCGCGTCGGAGTGCGTTCCTTACGTCAAGACAGGCGGAGTCGCAGAAGTAGTCGGGGCGCTGCCCAAGGAACTCGTGCGCCAGGGTCATCGGGTGACGGTCTATCTTCCCCTTTACCGGCAGGTGCAAAAACATCTGAAGGACCGCCGCGTGGCCATCCGCAGTCTGACCATCCCTTTCAGTTACTACAACCGTTTCGTCACGGTGGTCGATGGGGGTACACCCGATGGCGTGCAGTTCTACTTCATCGACTGCCCGGAATTGTTCGATCGTGAATTTTTGTACGAGACCGCCTCTGGCGATTACGCGGATAATGCTGAGCGATTCGGGCTCTTTGCCCGGGCGGTGCTGGATAGCACCAAGTTGCTGGGAGTTCCAGACGCTTTCCACATACATGGCTGGCCGGCCGGCGTGCTGGCCGTCCTGCTGCGTACCGTCTACTATTTCGATCCGGTCCTCAAGAACGTGGCTTGCCTGCTGACGATTCACAATGCGGGCCGCCAGGGATGGTTCCCGCGCGAGACGGTGGAGAAGCTCCTACTGCCGTGGGATGTGTATACCCCGGAGCGCGCTGAGTATTTCGGCACCTTTGACTTTCTCAAGGGCGGCATCGTTTACTCCGATGCGATCAATACGGTGAGCCGTAAGTATGCAGAAGAACTGAAGACGCCCGAATTCGGCAATGGGCTGGACGGTGTATTGCGCGCCCGTTCCCAGGACTTCCGCGGCATTCTGAATGGGGTGGATTACCAGGTGTGGAATCCTGCGACCGATAGCAAGATTGCTGCGCATTACACCCCTGATCGGATGGATGGCAAACTGGCCTGCCGTAAAGATGTGCTTCACGCCTTTGGCGCTTCGCATGTGGCCGAAGACACGCCGGTGGTGGGCATGATTTCGCGCCTGGCCACGGAAAAAGGCTACGATCTGCTGGCCCAGGCTTTCGACCAGCTAATGCAGGAGAACATGTTCTTGCTCATCCTGGGAACGGGCGAGCCGTATTACGAGAATCTGCTAAGAAGCTGGCACGAGCGGCTGCCCAATAAAGTAGCCGTAGCGATCACATATGACGAAACCGTGGCCCATAAGGTCAGCGCAGGTTCCGACATCATGCTCATGCCCTCGCGCGCCGAGCCCTGCGGGCTAAACCAGATCTTCGGAATGAAGTACGGTACCGTACCGGTAGTGCGGGCAACCGGGGGACTGGACGATACCGTGCAGGAGTGGTCGGCTGACGCACAAACCGGCACCGGCTTCCGGTTTGTCGATTACCGTCCCGAAGACCTGCTGGGAGCGCTGAGGAACGCCTTCGGCGCATTTGCCGATAAGACACAATGGCAGAAATTGATACAAAATGGCATGGACCGCGACTACTCCTGGACCAAACCAGCCAGGGAATACATCCAGCTGTACGAAGAAATCATCCGCCGCCGTTCCTAAGCTTCCATGTCGAACGCAAACGCCGCTACGACCACAAAGTCCTAATCCGGATTTCTCACCGCACTGATTGGTGCGACAACACGTTTTGCCTGCTCCGCAACAAACAACGGGTGCCCCACATCTCGCTCGTTTTTCGCGAGATGTGGGATTCCACGGCCCCGGTCCCTGAAGTGTGGTGAGTGTAAATGACATCGTCCAAGACCTATTGCGAATAGTGAGTGGCCGGTAGGCAGCCGTGGAATCCCACATCTCGCGAAAAACGAGCGAGATGTGGGGCACGGCGGA
>CAZZVD010000268.1:0-7017 GCA_964657465.1 uncultured Acetobacteraceae bacterium
AACTGTGCGCACGGCAAGAAGACGGTAACTTGCTGCGGCAAGCAGGACCTCGCACACAGGAAGAGCCGGGGAGAAGCGAAAGCACGTGGCGGGGAAGGGAGGGACTACCCCGCCTCTACCCGGCCTTCTCCAGCAACGTAACCGAAAGGTCTCGCTTCTGGACCATCTCGGCAGTGATGTCCAACTCCTTGATCTTCTTGTTGCTGGGGAGGTGGTACATCAAGTCCAACATCAGTTCTTCCAGGATCATGCGCAACCCGCGGGCGCCAACCTTGCGACTGAGCGCCTCCCGAGCCACAGCCCGCGAAGCATCCTCAGAAAAGACTAGCTTCACACCCTCGTAATCGAACAACCGCTGATACTGCTTCAGGATGGCATTCCGCGGCTTGGTCAGAATCTCGACCAGCGCTTCCTCGTCCAGCTCATCCAGAATTCCGATCACCGGCAGCCGGCCGACGAACTCAGGAATGAGACCGAACTTAATCAAATCCTGCGGTTGCGCCTGGCGCAGCAATTCGGTGTCGCGCTGGGCCGGCAGAATGCCAACTTCCTGCGCTTCCTTATCGGACAGCGCCTTGAATCCAAGCGCCTTCTTGCCCACACGCCGTCCAACCAGCCGCTCCAGCCCGACAAACGCCCCACCGCAGATAAACAGGATATTGGTGGTGTCGACCGGGGTGAACTCCTGATGAGGATGCTTGCGCCCACCCTGCGGCGGAACGTTGGCTACCGTGCCTTCCAGGATCTTCAGCAATGCCTGCTGCACGCCTTCACCGGAAACATCCCGGGTGATTGAGGGATTCTCGTCCTTGCGTCCAATCTTATCGATCTCATCAATGTAGATAATCCCGGTCTGCGCCCGGGCAACATCCCCGTCGGCCGCCTGCAGCAGCTTCAGAATGATGTTCTCTACGTCCTCGCCGACATAGCCCGCCTCCGTCAATGTGGTTGCATCGACGATGGCAAACGGTACGTCCAGCATCTTGGCCAGCGTATGTGCCAGCAGCGTTTTGCCGCTACCCGTGGGGCCAACCAACAGAATGTTCGACTTGGAGAGCTCGACATCGTTGCCGCGCGTCCGGTTCATCTGGATGCGCTTGTAGTGGTTATAGACAGCCACCGCCAGTTTCTTCTTCGTCTGATCCTGGCCGATCACGTACTCATCCAGAAACGCCTTGACCTCCTGAGGCTTTGGCAAGTGAGCAGGCGCCGCCCCGGGCTGTGCTTCTCCCCGGTCATCTTCCAAAATGGAGTTGCAGACCGCTACGCATTCATCACAGATGTATGCCCGCGGGTAGTCGCTTGGTGAGGAGATCAATTTTGCAACGGCGTCCTGCGATTTATGACAGAACGAGCAACGGAGCGTATCGTCTGTTCCCCTCGGCGTTTTCATGCTGCAACTCCTTTTGCCCCTGCTCTTGTCAGGTGCGTGGCCTATCTATGATTTCGTCGATAATGCCGTACTCTTTTGCCTGCTGCGCATTCATGATGAAGTCGCGTTCCACATCGCGCTCGATGCGTTCCAGCGGCTGCGCGGTGTGCGATGACATCAACTTGTTGGTGATCTCGCGAATACGCAGAATCTCTCGAGCGTGAATATCGATATCGGTCGCCTGCCCGGAGAGTCCACCCATCGACGGCTGGTGAATCAGGATCCGGGAATTCGGCAGAGCGAAACGTTTACCCTTGGTGCCGCTCATCAGCAAAAATGCGCCCATGCTGGCTGCCTGTCCAATGCAATACGTAACCACGTCGTTGCGAATGAACTGCATGGTGTCGTAAATCGCCAACCCTGCGGTGATGGAGCCGCCCGGCGAGTTGATATACAGCTGAAGATCCTTCTCTGGGTCTTCGCCGGAGAGAAACAGCATCTGAGCAATCACCAGGTTCGCGATCTGATCGTCGATCGGCGTGCCCAGAAAAATAATGTTGTCGCGAAGCAAACGAGAATAGATGTCGTAGGCTCGCTCGCCCCGACTCGTCTGCTCGACCACCATAGGTACTAGTGCCATGCTCTCCCTTACTTTTGCGTCCGCGAGCGGCAAGCGCTCCGGTCGTGATGTTGCCCGTTTTAGTTCAAGACGCTAATCGTTCGTACAGCAACGCGCCCATCTTCTCTCTCCGCAAGCGTTCCCGGATTCTAGCGAGGCTACCGTCCTCAGTCAAACGCACCCGCAGGCTTTCAACCGGCTCGCGCATCTGCAACGCGAGCGCCTGCAACTCCTGATCCAATTCTTCATCTGGAACTGTGACATTTTCCACATCAGCGATACGATCCAGCAAAATAGAACCCTTCACTTCATTCGTGGCAGAGTCGCGCTGTGCCGCCCGCAGCCGATCAAAATCAAGGTTGCGCATATCTTCGGTGCGCATGCCCTGCGAAGCCAGTGCGCGCAAACCGCGATCAAGCCGCGCATCGATCTGCGACTGCACCATCGATTCCGGAACAGGGAAGTTGAACCGCTTTACCAGTGCATCGATCAGGCGATTGGTTGTGTCCCCCTGCACCTTGCGCTGTTTGTCCGTGACCAGGTGCTCGCGCAGTTGCTGCTTAAAGTTCTCGAAGCTCTCGTACGGTCCCAGTTCCCTGGCAAACTCATCGTTGAGTGCAGGCTCGATCTTCTGCTTGATGCCCTTCACTTCAAGATCGTAAGCGACCCGCTTGCCGGCCAGCTTGCGTTCGCTGAAATCTTCAGGATAGGTCACCTCGAACGTCAATTCCTGGCCTACCGTGGCGCCGCGCAATACTTCATTGAAGCTCTCAAGGGTATTCGGGCCACCGATCTGCACCAGCACATCTTCACCCTTGATCGGTTGCTCTGCAGGCGCATCCCCCTCCGCCGGCTGCACGTTGCCGGTGAAGGTGATTTGGGCAAAATCGCCATCTGCCAGAGGACGCTCTTCGGTCACCGGCTCCATCGTCGATCGTGAATCACGAATGCGCGCCAGTTCGGCTTCCACTTCGTCGTCATTCAACTCGGTCGACGGCCGCTCAACCTTAACGTCCTGATATCCATCGATCGGGATCTCCGGCAACACCTCGAACGCAGCCTTGAAGCGCAAAGGCTTACCTTCTTCGAACTCGATACCAGTCACCTGGGGCTGTGAGATCGGACGCAGGTTTTGGCTCTCGATCGCGTTGCGGAAATGATCCGGCAGCACCGCTTCCATCACATCCTGGCGAATCTGCTCAGCAAAGCGGTTGCGGATCAGCGATTCCGGCACCTTACCCGAGCGAAAACCGGGAATGCGCGCGTTCTTTTGATAGCGCTTCATGACTGTGCGAAAACTGCGGGCGACTTCATCCGCTGGCACTTCGACTTCGACTTCACGCGTGCAATCGGGATTGAGTGTTACGCCGTGAGAATGATCGTGCCCTTCGTGGTCATGTCCCTCATGGTCATGTCCCTCATGGGTCATCGCGGTGGCTTCTTCGGGTGCGCTCGCAGCGCTATCAGATTGTGGAGTGGTTTCAATCATTTCAGTTGAACTCAACGTATGCCTTCCAGGGGTGCTTGCTCTTTGCCGGCGCTGTCCAGCACCGTCCTTGAGCTTGGAGATGGCTGTAAACAGCCTGCTTTCATCGTATGAGGCTTTATCGGGAGGGTCAAACCCGCAGCGTCAACTATGCAAGCCTCTACAAATGACAATACACCCTTCCCGGCACCTTCGGAGGGGCTCCGGCCCACCCTGCAGAAAGGGGAATTCAATCGAACAAGTGCGTTTCCGAACCCCTGCGCCCGCCACCGTCCTGCCCCTGCACAACCGGTACCAGGAATGGCTTCAGAGTGGGTCATGTTGGTCTTCTGCACCTTTTTAGTATGCGCCGAATGGAGCGCACACAGGGGTCCGGAACTTGCCACTTTCTTACCACGCTGCTCGCCCCAGGGGGTTGAAGCTGCATGACCCGGAAGATGAATAGGCCTGCAGGCTCTACGGCTTGAACAGAGCAAGCCGCACTTTCCAGGTGACCGATTGGCCAGGCCTCAGGGTGACCATCCCGGTATCCATGCCCTTCCATTCGCTGCCGAATGGATCCACATAATTGAACTGCGGCTCAACCGCAACAAACGTCGTGGGTTTCGGCGAGTACACCTGCACAGTTTTGATCTGTGGTGAAAGCGCGGCGATCGTCAGACCATAATTCGATTCCGGATCAATCAGTTTCACATCCACCGCACCTGCCGTACGCTGCAGATGAGAGAAGTTGTCGTCCAGAAAATGGTCGTCGAGCGGCACACCCGCGGGCGCATTCAGATCGTACTCGGTGCCTTTGACCGGCTTCAGCTGTCCGGTGGGAAATGCGTCACCGTAATTGTTTACCGTCGCCATCATCGATGCCGGCACATGCACACGGGCCTGGGCGCGGTGTCCACTCGGAATATTGAAGTAGGGGTGCCAGCCGATCGACATGGGTTCCATTTCCTTGCCCACGTTCTTAGCAGTGATGGTGGTCTCGACACCTTCGCCGGTCAGCGCGATGGTGAAGTTGAGATCGGTGTCCGAGAGCCAGTGGCCATCAAAGTCCCTGGCATGGATCACCCCCGTCACTGTTTGCCCATCGGCCGTCGTCTCCGTCTTCAGATCTTCCACCTGATCTTTATTGATCAATCCGTGGATCGCGACCACCCGGCCGCCTGGATTCTTGCTGGGAAAGTTTGCCGGCAGAGCCAGTGTGTGGCCGCGCCAGTGCGTCACCACCGATTTGCCGTCAGACGAAGACTCACCAATGATCCGGTTAGGGTAGGGAATCAGGAAAGCGCCACCCATGCTGAAAGACGCATTGCCTAAGGCATCTCGGTCCGTACCCGTGAGCACTTTAGCTGCGTCGGCTACAGAAGGAGAGTGGAGCAGTGGAATCTCGCCTTTTCCCGGGATCGCTGCAGTGACTTGCAGCATATTCATGCCCCGGCCTGGCAGCAGCGTCACCGAGAGAAATTCGGGTGTGCTCCCGTTGCCGCTCGCCTTACGGGTCAGCGTCACCACATCTTCTCCACCGATCTTTGGAGCGGCCGTTGGTGCGGCCGCAGGCTGCGTGGTGGCGGTGTTGGCAGGCGCTGCGGGTTGCTGCCGGCATGCGGTCATGGCCAGCAGCGAAGCAGCGCCGATCAGTGGTATGCATCTGGATCCAGTGGGTCTGTACACGTTGGTGATCTCCCTTGTTCGAAATGGAATTGCAGCCGGATCAGCAATTCAACCCACGCGCAGACTTCCCGGAAAAACAAAAAAACATCTTACGCCGTCTTTCCCAGCGACATACAATCGGGTATGAGCACCATCCCCCTTATCAAACCCGGTCCGCCTTCCAAAACTCCAGATCTGCCTGCGGTTGACACCGCGACTAATCCGGGCGGGGCAAATCTAAATCCTCTGGTCCTTTTCAACCAGGAGGTCATCCGCTGCCAACGCTGCTCGCGGCTGCGGAAGTATTGTGAGGGCATCGCCACCAGTAAGCGTCGCGCGTACCACGATTGGGTCTACTGGGCCAGGCCGGTCCCCTCGTTTGGAGATGAGAAAGCCCGCCTGCTGATCCTTGGTCTCGCTCCGGGTGCGCACGGCTCCAATCGCACCGGCCGCCCGTTCACGGGCGATGGGTCTGGTGATTTTCTCTACCCCGTTCTGCATGAAACAGGTTTCGCCACTCAGCCCAAAGCTATTTCGAGAGGCGATGGCATGCAGTTGCGCGATGCCTGGATCACCTCTGTTGTGCGCTGCGCGCCCCCTGACAATGCACCCAAGCGATCAGAACTGGCAAATTGTGCCCCCTACCTTGACCAGGAAATCTCCCTGCTGCCCAACCTTAAAATAGTGGTGTGCCTGGGCCGCATCGCCTTCGACGGCTACCTCGATCACCTGGTGCGTACTGGTGTGTCTGAGCGCAGACCCAGGTTTAAATTCGCGCACGGTGCGGAATACGCCTTGCAGGGCGGCCGCTACGTTATCAGCAGCTATCATCCCTCCATGCAAAACACCAACACCGGCAAGCTGACGCGCACTATGCTGCTCGACGTGTTTGATCGCGCGCGCGTACTCCTCAGTACGGTCGATATGCCCCGCACGCTACGGCGCTAATGGATCACTACTAAGCCATGGTGGGAATGAAGACAATCTCCGATGGGCTGGTGATCGCGCTGGTAGTTCTACTGATTGGCGTCTTCCCAGCCTGGCCGCACAGCCGCAAATGGGGCTACTCTCCCAGCGCCGCCGTAAGCCTGGTCCTGCTTGCTTTTCTGATTTACCTGGTGAGCCGAACGGTCTAAGGTACGCGAGCGATCTGGAGCGGGAGACGGGGATCGAACCCGCAACCAACGGCTTGGGAAGCCGCTACTCTACCATTGAGCTACTCCCGCCCACGCCAGCAAGGCCATTCTACCCGAACCCTGTATCATCTGCGGGAATGGAACCCCGGCGTCGGCGTGCACTCCTCTGGATCTTCCTGGCGCTCGCCGCCGGAGCAGCTTTGCGGCTATGGTTCATCCACGTCTTCACGCAAATCCAGGGAGACACCCTCCTCTACGCAGACATAGCCCGCAACTGGCTCAACCACGGTGTCTATGGGCGCACCCTTCCCACCGGCTCTGACACGGTACTGCCAACGTTGGTTCGTTTGCCTGGCTATCCGGCTCTGCTTGCCCTCTGCTTCGCGCTGTTCGGCCAGCAGAACTACCAGGCGGTGCTGTACCTGCAACTGCTGATGGATCTGGTGAGCTGCCTGCTCATTGCCGGCTTCGTCCGTCAGCTTTGCGGGCCTCGCGCGGCGATGGTGGCGCTTTGGCTGGCAGCGCTCTGTCCCTTTACTGCCAACTACGTTGCCATGCCGCTGACCGAAGTCCCGTCGGTCTTCTGCGTCGCGCTCGGTCTCTATGCTTTTGCCGGACTGATGCACCGTCCGCATGTGGGCTGGATGCTGACCCTGGCCTTCGCCTGGAGTTATGCCGCACTCCTGCGTCCCGATGGAGCGTTAATGGCGGTGGCCTTCTGTCCAGCCATTGTCCTGTACGGACGAGCGACTTACGG
>CAZZVD010000269.1:0-6876 GCA_964657465.1 uncultured Acetobacteraceae bacterium
AGCGGGACTCCACTTCTTCCGCAGCCGACAGTCGTGGTGAGAAATCCGGGTTAGGCGGTTACTGCGCTGGGCAGTCCGTCAACGTGTGCGCCCACGCGAGCGAGAAACTCCCGAAAACGGACCTGGAACACATCCACGCCAAAACCTTCAGCGTGTTGTCGCAGAACGCGCGCGGACCACGTGCGCTGCTCGAAATGTTCAATCGCGCGGACCAGGTGGCTCGCCTCCTGCTGATCGAAAAAGACTCCAGTCACCCCGTCCACAATGCTCTCGGCAGCGCCGCCGGCCCGGTAGGCAATCGTGGGGCGCCCCGCAGCCGCCACTTCTAAAGGAGCCATGCCAAAATCTTCTTCGCCGGGAAAGAGCAACGCGCGGCAGCGTGCTACGTAATACTCCACTTCAGCGTCCGGAATGTGGTTGAGAAATTTCACGGTGGGCCCTGCCTTGGCGGCAAGCCGCTGGCGGTCCGGGCCATCGCCAATCACCAGCAAGCGTCGTCCCAACAACGTGCAGGCTTCAATCGCCAGGTCGATCCGCTTGTAAGAAACCAAACGCGCCAGCACCAGGTAATAGTCTTCCTGTTCAGATGAAGCGCGGAAGCGATCTACATCGATTGGCGGATGAATCACCTCAGCCGTACGTCCATAGGCGCGCTGAATGCGGTCAGCCACTGTTCGGGAGTTGGCGACGAAATGGTCGGGATAGCAAGACGCACGCTCGTCCCACCGGCGCAGTCCGCGGAGCAGGGGAGACATGACCATGCGTTTAGCCACCCAGCCGGTGCCCTGTTGCGCATAACTTTCGAACCGCCATGCCCAGCGCATGGGCGTGTGACAGTAGCAGACGTGTATGGCATCGCGATGGGTTCGCACCGCCTTCGCATAGCCCGAGGAACTGGAAATTACCAGGTCATAGCGGGACAGATCCAGTGATCGTACGGCCAGGGGATAAAGCAGGAAGTAAAAACGGTAGTAATCCTGCATGCGCGGCAGTTGCTGCATCCATGACGTGGCGACGGTCCGTGTGGCGAGCCCCGGAGGCATCAGTCCTGGCAACGCGACAGTGGTATGCAGATCCGCCTGAGGCAGCATGCGCACCAGCTCTTCCGCAACTTTTTCGGCTCCGCCCATCTGCGTGAAGTAGTCGTGCACCACCGCAATCTGCATCCCGTGTCCTGCTCCTACGAACTCGCGCCGCCGCGCTTAAGCAGCGCGGGCACCGTGCGGGCGAGGATCTTGAGATCGAGCGTGAATGACCATTCGTCGATGTAAGAGAAATCGAGTGCAGCCCATTCTTCGAAGCTGCGCGTCGGCGCCGCCACCTGCCAATTGCCAGTCATCCCGGGTCGCACGCTGAAGCGGCGCAGCCATGGTGACTGATCGAACTGCGATACATCCTCCGCGCTCATGGGCTCAGGCCCGACCAGGGACATGTCGCCCAGCAGCACGTTCCACAATTCGGGCAGCTTATCCAGCAGACTGCGCCGCAGAAAATTTCCAAGGTAAGGAGCAGAACCTTGCGTTGGCCCGCCTGCCACACTGCGGAACTTGAACATGCGAAACTGGCGGCGTGCATACCCATGCCGTTCCTGCACAGAGAAGATGGAACCCGGTGTCGTGAGCTTGAGAGCGAGGCTAATGCTCAGGAAGACGGGTGCGAGCAGTAGCATGCACGTACCCGCGCCCAGCACATCCAATACACGTTTGGCGGTCTCGGCGACCAGCCGGCGCCGCCTGCGGGGTACCAGTTCGACAAACAAGCTTTCTTGGCGGCGAAAATTTCTCTGCTGGGTCAGGGCAAATACATCATGCAGGCAAACCACGCGTACACCCGCAGCTTCCGCGATCGAGACCGCCCGCTGGCTCAGGTCATAGCAGGAGCGCATAGGCGTCGCGACGATCAGTTCATCGACCACATGACGCAACAGATAACCTGGTAAATCGTCGACCTTGCCGAGCAGCCGGCTGACGATGTCAGGGGGCATACAGTCCGGAGTGCGATCGTCGATAAAGCCCAGCAAACGCTGCGTGTGTTTGTTCTCCAGGCGCAGTTCTCGCCAGGCTTTGCTGGCCAGACGGCCGCTGCCCAGAATCACCACCCGCTTCGGCTCAACCACCTGCCAACTCATATTGCGGCTGCTCGCCACTACGCGCAATAGTTCACAAAGGAAGGCCGCAAGCAGAAAGGTGCCAACAATCTGGTAGATGGGTCCGCGCGCATGCCGCGCTTCGAGGTACATCGCCAGAAGGGCTGACATCAGGGCGCTCGCCCCTGCCGTGCGCCCCATCATACGGCGTACTTCGACCAGATCGCGGCTGTAAAGCCCGAAAAGCGTCAAACAATGTTTCCATGCAATCGCGAACACTACCGCGAAGGAGAGATTTAACAGGGTTACGCGGATTCTTAAGAACTGTTCCAGGCCGCCAAGCGGTGTGTGCCTGTAATTGACCCAAACTACCGAGACGACCGCCAGGCCCACGGCGAGCAGACCGTCTAAGGCCAAAATCCCCGATGGAGTTTCCCGCTTGTTCACGTTCGCTGCCCTGGGCCCTGGAATGGTCAAGCCTGGCCCAAGCCACGCGCTGGCATGCCCTTGCTGGCCTGGGTAATTCGGGGGACCAGGGTGGTTCGCCTGCGCGTTGCCTGAGACTCAACCAACAGTAAAGGGGAGGTTACCTTGGTTCAATCACACGAAAGTTTCAAGGTGCATCCGGCATGAACTCATGGGTTTGGCGGCGCCTCCCGTGTGCTAAACGTAACTGCGCCCTAATCATTCCCTGGCGAAAGGCAGGCTCAATTCGGTACCATAGGGTACACGATGGTTACAAATACAAGGGGACCGATCGCGGCAGCTCTGCGCCACCGCTCGCAACATCGTTTGTCCAACTCCAGGCGGGTCTGCTCTCAGGCGACCATTTTCCGCTGGGCCATATTCGCAGTCCTGGGTGTGTTGTGGACTGTCTCCCCTGTGGGCGCACTGGCGCCCAGGGCGGCCATGCCGGTCAGGGCAACGTTTGTTTCTCCCAACGCTGCTTCTATGCATAGCTTTCAGATTCCCAGCCACAACGGCTCCCTCAACGCATTTGTTTATGTCGCAAGCGGTGCGGGGCCGCACCCGGCGGTAGTACTGTTGCACGGCTTTCCCGGGAACGAGCGCAATCTCGATTTGGCGCAGGATATGCGCCGCGCGGGCTGGGATGTGCTCTACTTCGATTACCGTGGCTCCTGGGGATCCCCCGGCGATTTCTCATTTACCCATGCCATGGAAGACACCGCAGTGGCGGTGGACTTCCTGCGGTCTCCGGCGATGTCTCGCAGATTGCGCCTGGACCCATCGCGCATTGTCCTGATGGGCCACAGCATGGGTGGGTTCATGGCGGTGCAGGCGGCAGCGGCCGATCCCACCATCCTCGGCGTCGTCTTGATTTCTGCCGCGGACATCGGTGGTCGCATCCCCAACCCTGTCTCCAGGGAGCAGGAGCCTGCAGTCATGCAAAGGCTCACCGGCGCGTATGAACGCGAAGGCATGGAGCCTCTGAAGGGGTGCACGCCCGAACAACTGGCCCGCGAGGCCATCAGCAATGCGGCGCAATGGAGCTTTGAGTCGAAGGTCAACCAGATGAATACCCGGCCCGCCCTGATCATCACTGCCGATGATCCCTACGCACGCGAAGATGAAGCGTTTGCGAACGCGTTGCGGCGAGCGGGCGATACCCGCGTATCGACCCTGCACCTGAATGCCGATCACGCCTACTCGGAGCAGCGGGGCCCACTCTCGGGTTCGGTGCTGCGATGGCTGACAACTCTGAACAGTCAGTAAAGACCGACACAATCAAGAGCGAAAGAAACCCCATGTCAGCCAGTACGGCCTGCATGGGGTGTACTCGGCTGATGATCGACGTAAGCCCTCAGGATCTGAAGTTCCGCCCGGAAAGCCGGGCGCTAGGCGTGATGATGATGGCGGTGGTGATGGCGGCGATGGTGATGATGCGATTGAGCGAATGCGGACGTGCTGAAGAGCACGATCATAGTGACGAGCAGGGCCTTCTTCATGCCGAGATGATACCAACAAACAAGCAGTGCAATTCCCACACTTCGGTGCCATCGCCGGCGTTTCAGTATCTAGTTTGACTCCCCCGGCTTACCTGAGTAACAACTCAGGACATTTCTTCCACTACCCGCACCATGCCATCCCGCCTGCGACCGGCACGGAAGAAGACCAGCGCGACTACCAGGTAGACAAAGAAGAGATAGGGTAGCCAGGAGTAGGGCGCGTCGGGTACGGGGTACAGCGTTCCTGCCAGCGCCATGATCATCGAGGCGCCACCCAGAACGGCGATCACCAGCAAAGTGGTCGAGAGCGCTCCCTGGCGTTTGAGCTTGAGCGGAAGCGCGATGCAGGTGAGCCCATAGATGGTGAGAAAGCCATACACCGCGAAGGACCCAAGCCAGCCGTAGATATCCGTGCCCGCATAACCCAGCATCACCAGCACCAGCACCGGCAAACCTACAGCTGTCGCTGTGACCAGAACACCCATGTGCGGGGTTTCATTGCGGTCATGCGTTCTCGAAAGCTGCAGCGGCACCAACCCGTTGTGCGCCATCAGCAACAGAATGCGGGCGGCCGCCGTGATACAAGCCAGCAGGCAGCCAAACATGCTGATCATCGCGCCTGCATCGATGATCACCCCGAATGACGGCAAAGCGACCAGGCCCGCCAACACGTGCATCGGTGCATCGCTCTTGTCGAGAGCGAGACCTGCAGTCCGGAACCCAAGCACCTCGGTGTAGGCGGCCAGCACAAAGAAAGCTCCTGCTCCTAATGCGCACTGCAAAACAGCCCGCGGAATGGTGCGCAACGGTTCCCGCGCTTCATGGCCGAGCGCGGTCGCGCTCTCGAACCCGACGAAACTGAAGATGGCGAGCACCAGCCCAAGGCGGATACTGACCAGCGAACTACCCTGCGCTCGCAATTGCGGCCAGTCGAAGTGCAGCCCATTTTTCCAGAGAAGCAGAAGCAGGACCGCAACGATGCAGACCATGGAAATGCCTTGTAACCAAAGCATGGCCCGGGCGGAGAGCTTTACGTCGCGGTACGCCATGGTGGCGGCTGCCAGCACCGAAACCACCACCAGCAGTGCTGGTGACAGCGTGTGATGGGCGAATGTTTTCAGCAGGATGTTGGCATAAAGCACGAAGCCGCCAACGATGGAGGCGCCGGTCGCGACGTACCCGAGCAGGAGCGCCCACGCCGCCACCGCGGCCAACATCGGCGGCAGTGCATCGAGTGCATAACTATAAAGCGAGCCAGGCGAGGCGGAACGCCGGCCGAGCGCCCCGATCAGCAGGGCAATGAGGGTGATCTGTACGGTCGCCAGCGCGTAGGCGATCCACGTTCCATTGCCGGCCAGCGCAAACACCAGCGGAATCGTCAGGACGGGCGAGGTGACGGGAGCAATGGCGGCTACTGACTGGGCAAGCGTTTCCCAGGGCGTGAGAACGTTGTGGCGCAAGCCATACTCAAACTCGGTCGGAGCCAATGCGGGCGAAGTCTCAGGCGGCAGGTGTGCGTCTCCAGAAAACTGGTTCTTGTTGCCTTAAGTTTGCGAGCGACAGAAAAGGAGGGGCCGGAAGGACTGTGGTCCTAGTTTGCTGGGAAAGGAAAGCGGAAGTCAAAGGTTTTATCAACGGTATAGAGTGAGCAAAGCATGCGCACGAGGGTAGACACTGACCGGGAAGCTGCGATCCACCTCGCCGCGCTGGCGATCGAACAGTACGGGCTTCCGCGGGGCTCCACGGTCACGTTGGTCAGTGTTTCTGAAAACGAGATCTACCGGGTTGACGCACCAGATGGCCAACAATGGGCTTTGCGGCTGCAGCGACCGGGCTACCAATCGGAGCGCTCGCTTGATTCTGAGATCGCCTGGTTGGCTGCCTTGCGTGCCGATGGCGTCGTCGCCACGCCCATTCCGTTTGTCGGACTAAATGGAGAATGGGTGCAGACCGTGCCCCATCCGTTGACGGGTGAGCTGCGGCACGTGGTGCTATTTGCCTGGGAGCATGGTCACCATCCGACGATCGAGACCGATCTCCGGCCCTGTTTCCGCAGCCTGGGCGCGATCATCGCACGCATGCACGCTCACAGCCGGGCGTGGCAACGGCCGCCCGGGTTTGAACGCTTTACCTGGGATCTTGAGGCCACCCTCGGTGAACCAGCGCGTTGGGGACAGTGGCGGAATGGCCTGGGTATGACCCCGGCGCGCATCGATCTGTTCAACAAGACCGCTTGCCTGATCCAGGAGCGGCTAATCCGCTATGGCGCCGGGGCAGATCGCTTCGGGCTGGTGCACTACGATCTGCGGCTGGCTAACCTGCTGTTGCATCAGGACACAGTGAAGGTGATCGACTTCGACGACTGCGGATTCAGTTGGTATATGGCCGACCTCGCCAACTGCCTGTCGTTCTATGAGCACTTGCCACAGGCGACGCGATGGATGGCGAGCCTGCTCGAAGGCTATCGCACGACGGGTGAGCTCACTCGAGAAGACGAAGAAGAGCTCGCAACGTTTGTGTTACTCCGCAGACTCCAGCTGGTTGCCTGGATTGGTTCCCACCCGGGCACGGTGTGGGCGCAATCGCTGGGTGCTGAGTACACCGCTCAGACCGTCTCGATGTGCGCGTCCTATTTAGCTTCAGCGCTGGCCGGGTGAGTGTTACGAACGCCGCAGGGGCAAAGGTTGCGAATGGAATGGATGGAGCGGCTTTTGCGCGCCGATCCGAGCCCCTTCTGCGCGCCGATCCGCCCCCCCCTTTTTGTCATCCCTCGACTGCGCTCGGAGGTTGTGACTTTTTTGGCTACTTTAGACAAAGTCTAGC
>CAZZVD010000270.1:0-6872 GCA_964657465.1 uncultured Acetobacteraceae bacterium
CGGCGAGCATGGGGCACCCGTCCAGGGAGAAGGGCTTTGCTATTGCATCGGAGATGGATAGTAAGACACTTGTTTTGGTTGTAGAGCTTTTTGCGTTTAACTCTGCTTGGGCTCGCGGAGGGTTACTGGAGAAGCTCCCAGCTTTTGATTCACGAAGGCAACCAGGTCATCCCCGATCAGATCGGGAGGCTTGACCAGAAATTGTGGCTTGCCCTGCAGCAGGCGCAGCGGCACCTGCTTCCATTGCGGAGCCAGTTCCTTGCTCGATGCGCGCAGTAATATCGCGTCGGCACGATCCAGGAAGAGGCGCGCGGAGTCTTTAAAATCCGCTGTGCCGTAATCCAGGACAGTCAGGTGCAGGTCGGGCCGCAGGAACTGCAGCAGGCTGTTGGACTCGAAGATGATGTTCTCTGACCGTGCGATTTCCTGGCGAATACGTGGCATCGCATCCGCCAGCGAGCCAATGCGGGTACGCACCCAGAGCGACCGCCGCGCTCCCGCCCCAAGGAAGCGAGCACTGTCCGTACCGGTAGCAGGATCGCGCTCGGCCGTAATGGCAATCGTGTGCGCATCCGTCTGGCAGTCGCAAGGCTCGCCATTCGCACTGCAGAAACCGTGCCCGAATTGAGTGATTTTGCAGGCAGTCCAGTTGCGCTCGGGCATGCGCGCGATCAAATTCGCGACCACCGAGGTCTTGCCCACACTGCGGGAGTGGCCACCCACCACGACGATCGCCATTTACTTCTCCCTTGTTCTAGCCGAGGCCAGTCTTGCCAGGGTCGCCAGCTCTTTAAGGTATTCCCGCAAAGGCTTGGCGGGAGTGCCCCAAAATGCGATGCCTGGTCCCAGCAGCTTCTTGTGCGGCAAAATCCCGCCCTGGCCACCAACGATCACGCCGGGCCCAATCATCGCGTGATCGCCCATGCCAACCTGACCACCAAGAATGGCGCCGTCGCCCACCACACTAGAACCTGAGATGCCCGCCTGGGCGGCGATAACCACGTTGCGCCCGATTTTGCAGTTGTGGCCGATGTGGATCAGGTTGTCGAGCTTGGCGCCACGGGCGATGCGTGTCTCCTCCAGCGCCCCGCGGTCGATGGTGGTGTTCGCCCCGACTTCCACATCATCTTCCAGGACCAACGTGCCCTGCTGGGGGAATTGTGTGTACTCGCCGGTGGCGCGGTCGCGGACGTACCCGAACCCATCCGCGCCCAGCACAGCTCCTGCGTGAACGATGACCCGATCGCCCAGGGTGGTTCCGGGATAAATGACGACGCGGGGATAGATGTGCGCGTGACTGCCGATATGCACGCCAGCGCCGATGACCGCTCCGCTATCGATGATGGTCCCTTCGCCGATCACTGCGCCCGCGTCGATGCAGACGTGAGCGCGGATAGCCGCGCCCTTGGCGATCACTACACCTGGCGCAAGCACAGCGCTGCTGTGGACCGATGCTGGAGCCAGCGCTTCTTTCAACAACATGGCAGCGCGCGCGAACCCCAACCTGGGCTGGGCCATGCGCAGCACGCAGACATTGCCGGATGCAATGTGTTCACCGACTCCTGGCTCTGCGATCAACGCACTTGCGGAGGAGGTCCGGGCTGCTGCAAACGAGCCTGCGTCTTCGGCAAAGACCAGCGAGCCTGCAGAAGCGGCAGCAATGCTGGAGACGTGGGTGATGAGGGGATCGGCGGAACTACCCTCGACCGCAGCACCGAGAGCCGCAGCCAGTTGACTCAAGGGGATCGCGGGCACGGCACAGCTCCTGTTCGATTCAAGTGTAGATCGGCGCTTCGCCTGGCGGGCGCGTCTTCCATCGGCGGTGCACCCAAAGCCACTGACTGGGATACTGCCGTATGTAGTCTTCGATCACGCGAGTAAACAAAGCGGTATTGGCGACTGCATCGGCCTCGGGATCTTCGCCGCACGCCAGGGCGAGCGCCGCGCCAAAATGCAGAACGTACTGCTGCGTCGTCTCTTCCCACAGCAGAAAGCCAGGCAAAACGAGAGCTCCCGTCTTGCGCGCCACGCGAGCCAACCCAGAGGCCGTGCAGGCCAGATGGCCGAAGAACTCAACGAACGCACCCTGAGGCGGCGTCATGTTGGTGTCCATCAGGATACCGACGGTTTCCCCACGCCGCATGGCCGCCAGCAGGCCGCGCGCAAAATCATCCTTGTGCAGCACCTGGTTGCCGTGCAGACAGCGGATTCGGTTCACCAGGCGATCGACCAGCGGATTATCGAGACGGCGGATCACGAGACTCATGGGATACCCCATGAGTGAGTGATAGAAGCTGGATAGCTCCCACGCGCCGAGGTGTCCGGTAAGCACCAGCACCCCTTTGCCCAAGGCCCGGGCAGCCAGGTAATGGTCGAGCCCTTCGTAGCGGATGAAGCTGCGGGTGGAGTCAGGGGTGTAGCGCGGCATCTGGCAAAACTCTGCGAGCAGCCAGCCCAGATTGCGGTAAAGCTCGCGAAGAATGCGTTCCCGCTCGGCAAGGCTTTTTTGCGGAAAGGCCAGCTCGAGGTTGCGATGGCCGGTACGACGGAGGCGGGGAAGCAGCAGAAAGGCGCAACGCCCAATGAGGGCGCCAAACCGCCGGGCGACGCTTCTGGGCGGTAAGCCCAGGAGCGTCACCACAGTCCAAACCAGGATGTATTCCAGTGTTCTCCGCATTCGTTGGCCCGTAGGAACCTGCCGAGCCGCGGAATGAAGTGCCGTTCCCCTGCAGCCCTCCCAGTTTAAATGGAGGGCTTTGGTTGCCGGCTGTTCTATTTGCGAACGTCGGAGAAGTACTTGGCCACTGTGCGGACAAAAGGTCGAGCCAGGGTCGGCGTCGCGACCTCACCTTTGAGAATTTGCGCGCTGGGATGAGCCACACCGTAGAAATTGCGGGTCGCCTCGTTATTCTCATCCACCACGGCGCCGGTGAGGTCAACGCCGGCAAACAATCCCTTTGCACGGGAGTAGGTCAGCAACTCGGCGTTCAACTTCCAGTCGGTCGCGGCCTCGGAATCTCTGCCCACCGGGCCAGCGGCTGCGGAAGCGTCTCCGCCTATTTTGAATTTGCTCTTCAGCAAATCCTGAAAGCCGCGGTCATTGACCGCCACGAGCACCAGGTCAGTCGCCTGTCCGCCGATCTGAAATCCGAAGCTTCCGCCCGCGATCTTGATGAAGGCGGGGGCGCTCCAGCCGTGGCCGGTGCGGCAGGAAACTACGCCCTGGCCGTATTCTGCGCCGACCAGGAAAGCGCCTTTCTTCACACTGGGGATCACACCCACGCATGTCGCCTGCGACATGATCTGATTGGGGATCGCCTTGTCAGGAGTCGCCATAATGTCGTCAAGCACATCTTTGGCGTTCGTGAGCCGGCCTTCAAGGGTGGCTTTATCGTCCGCGGCCGCAGCCGACAGCGTCGTAAGGGATATGCCTAATAGGCAACTAAGTACCAAAAGTCGTTTCATGCTCGTTTCGTATCTCCAGGTGAAGGCACGTCGGGGAACCGTGCCAGCATCTTCTAAGCATAGCAACGAAGCGAGCGTGGCCTGGCTGTAGCAGGTGATTACAGGGATCGACAGAGGTACCAGAGCCGCGCCGATGAGCGGTTATATGTCACCGACTCCAGGGCTCCTGAATGGCGGGAGAGGCCCCTCGCGGCAAAAAAATTGGGGCCCACGACGACAAACCTCGTCATCATAAGCCCCGTCCCCAGATCTGCGTTGTTTCTAAAGTAACTTTCTTCCAATTTAGGTAACCGAGCAATGTCACCTTGGTACAGTGTACTAAAGTAATCATCCCGACTCTTCTGCATGCGGGGTCACGATCGCATTGGTGACGGCGTAGATGGAGAGCGCAATACGGTTTTCGACCCCCACTTTGCGCATGAGCTTAGCGACGTGCGCCTTCACCGTGCGCTCCTCGATGCCCATGGTCCTGGCAATTTCGCGGTTGGAACGGGCGTTGACCAGCAGCGTCAACACTTCCGTTTCCCGGGCGGTAAACTGGGCCAGGGCAGGCTGGGCTACGCGCGAGCTTCGGGTGGCGCGGTCGACGAAGATGGACAACACGCGGCGTGGAGCCCAGATGGAACCCTGACTCACAATCTCAATCGCCTGTTCCACCTGCTCGGGTGTAGCGCTGGCTTCCAGGTAGGCTTTGGCCCCCGCAGTGACCGCCTGCAGAATGGCTTCGTCATCCGCATCCGGACCCATGACGATCAGCCGCACCTCGGGACGTAAGCCGTGGATCGTGGCGACCAGGGGTAAAGGCAGGTGCTCCCCATGAAGACCGACGAGGGCTAATTTGAACTCCTGGTCCGCCAGGAATTGCGCCAGTTCAAACACGACAAATTCAATGCGGGGATGGTCCTGAAACAACGTCACGAAGCCCTGCACGCGGATAGGCTCGGCTTCCAGCAGAGCCACCCGCAGGCGAGGAGGAGACTCCGCAAACTCCCGCATCAGAGTTTAGGGAGCACGATCCCCTGCTGATGTTGGTACTTGCCTTTGCGATCAGCGTAGCTAACCTCGCAGGGCGCTTCCCCGTGGAAAAACAGGATCTGGCACAAACCCTCGTTGGCATATACCCTGGCCGGCAGCGGAGTCGTATTTGAAATCTCGAGGGTGACGTAACCTTCCCACTCCGGCTCAAAAGGCGTCACGTTGACGATAATGCCGCAGCGGGCATACGTCGATTTGCCGACGCAGATGGTAAGAATATCGCGCGGTATCCTGAAGTATTCAACTGAGCGCGCCAGTGCGAAGGAGTTGGGCGGAATCAGTACCGTGGGCGCAGTGACTGTGACGAAAGAGCGCTCATCGAAGTTTTTAGGATCAATGACTGCACTATTGACGTTGGTGAAGATCTTGAACTCATCGGAAACGCGGAGATCGTAGCCGTAAGAGGAGAGACCGTAGGAGATGACACCCTCTCTTACCTGCTTTTCGCTGAAGGGGCTGATCATGCCCTTCAGCGCGTTCTCGCGAATCCACCGGTCGGACTGGATTGACATGCCGCTCCTTCACAAAAATAGCTGTGCGCATTGCGTGGCATTGCGCCAGACCAGAAAATCCGCTTGCTGGAAACTGCATCTTACGGCAGGCTGCGTTGCTTGACAAACTTCTGGCGCAGGCAAAGCCGCTGGACCGTATGGGGAACACGCTATAGGATGAGGACGTAGGCCATGGACGCGTACCTACACCTCGCTCGGGGTAAAGGCATTGATCAAACAGGACATTATCCACCAAGTCATCGCGAAGACCGGGTTGCCGCGGAACAAAGCAGAAGCGGCGGTCGACACCGTGTTTGAGAGCCTGAAGAAAGCACTCGCCAGCGGTGATCGCATCGAGTTGCGCGGTTTCGGTGTGTTCAACGTGCGTCCCCGCAAAACGGGGATTGGACGCAACCCGCGGACTGGTGCCGAAGTCACCATCACTCCCGGCAAAGCCGTCCGTTTCAAGCCTGGCAAAGAACTTCACCTACTCGATTCATAAACGGCCCGCATCCCAGGTATTTACCGGCCCATGGCAGCTCCCACAGCAGCGGAACATCCTTTTCTTCCGCGGCCGGAAGAGCCTTCCATTCTCTGTTCGGATGGTTCCGGGCGGCTTCCCTGGCTGCCAGTCCTGCTCTTCGTTGTCAGCATCGTAACCACCGCCAGCACAGGCGCGCTCCTGATGCAGAACTTCCGCCTTGGTCAACCACCGCTGGTGAGTGAGGGCGATCTTTTCCCACTCCACTGGATCTGGAAACATCCCGCGGCCCTGGGGAGCGGGTGGTCCTTCTCACTCGCGTTGCTGGGTATCTTGCTGGCTCATGAGGCGGGTCACTATGTGCTCTGCCGGCGGCATGGCATTTTCGCCTCCTGGCCTTACGTGTTACCCGCGCCCACACTGAGCGGCACGGCTGGTGCGGTGATCCGCATCCGTTCGCGGATACCTTCACGGCGTGCGTTGCTGGAAGTGGGGATCGCAGGACCGATCGCAGGGTATGTAGTGGCGTTGGCCACTACGGTCGTGGGCCTTTTGCTCTCGCGGCCTGCCAACGATGGATCGGCGGCGGCCCTGGTGCAGTTTCACTGGCCGCTCACCATGACACTCCTGGATCGCCTGGTAGCAGCCTTGGTACCTGGGGTGCCAACCATGCCCCATCTGCTTCCCCACCCGGTACTGATCGCCAGTTGGGTGGGGCTTTTTGTGACCTCGCTGAACCTCATCCCGGCTGGGCAGTTGGATGGCGGCCATATCCTATACGCGCTCTCGTCAGAGTGGCATCGCCGGCTTACCTACGTAGTACCGGTCATCCTGGTGGTGATGGGTGTTACGCTCTGGACCGGATGGCTGCTGTGGGGCATCATCCTGCTGCTGCCGGCCATGCGGCATCCCCGCGTGCCGTATTTTCCATTGATGCCTTATGAATACCGGTGGTTTGGATTACTGGCGCTGGCCATCCTGCTGCTTACGTTTCTGCCCGCTCCGTTTTCCGGGATCAGCGCAATGGACCTGTTTCGCTAGCTGGCCAACCTGTCATCCCGAGCGCAGTCGAGGGATCTGCTTTGCGCCGTTCAGCATCGGACACGCGAAGAACCATTCTTTTAGCAGGAATGCAGGAGAGTCACTCCTGGCAGCGAAGCGGCTGCTCTCTAGCTAGCCCGCATTTTTCACCGCCCCTCAGGGTAGCGAGATCTCTCTTCCTAACGAATGACGGGTGCCCCATATCTCGCTCGTTCTTGGCGAGATGTGGGATTCCACCGCTGTCCACCGGCAACTTCCTCCTGGCAACAGGCCTTCAATCAGGGTCATGCCCACCTTCCACACTCAGGGGCTGAGGTTCGTGGAATCCCACATCTCGCGAAAAACGAGCGAGATGTGGG
>CAZZVD010000271.1:0-6833 GCA_964657465.1 uncultured Acetobacteraceae bacterium
TTAAGCAACTGATCTGCGCGCAATGAGCATCTCCACGGACATACCGCCGCCGACGAAGCGGCAACCCGCCCTGCGCCGTTCCGTGGATTGCAACGAATGGCAACAATCATTCGTGACGCGGTATGGTATGCGTAAGGCTGGAAGGTGAAAGACAAATGATCGATGAGTAAGCGGCTCGCAATTGGATTTCTACTGGTCTGTTTCCATAGCATTGCCTTTTCTCAAGCGGCCTCGCCGCAAAATGGCGCATGCCCTGCCGGTACCTATCTCTCGTCAACAGGCGGTTGCGAAAGTTTAAGCCAGTCCAACGGCACAGACTCACAAGCCGACGCCAGTCAGTCTGCCGGCAGCGAACCACAATCTCAGGGAGCAGCCGCGCCCGATCAGCAATATATCGATCAGCAATACCCTGGCCTGCAGAGCCCGAACCTCTACAGCCGCATCGGCAACGTGCGCGATGGAGGCGGTGTACAGCCGGTGCAGGGCCAGCGCTTGGAAGCTGCACAGGCGCAGCGGTTGGCGCAGCGAACAGCACCGCCGCCGCCAACAGAATTTCAGCAGCTGGTGCGCGAATCCATGGGCCGATTGCTGCCCATTTACGGCGACTCGCTCTTTCGCCAGGTGCCCTCAACCTTCGCGCCGCTGGCCCAGACAAATGTAACTGAGACGTACATCATTGGTCCCGGTGACCAGCTGATCATCCGGCTGTGGGGCCAACTCAACCTGAATGCTACGCTGACCGTCGATCGTTCCGGCTCCATCTACCTGCCGCACATCGGCCCCATTCACGTTGCGGGGTTCAGCTTCGCCGCACTGCAAGGGCACCTCCGTGATGCCATCGGCCAGTCATACCGGGACTTCAATCTCGATGTGGAGATGGGCCAGCTTCGCGCTATCCAGGTGCTGGTCGCCGGGCAGGCGCGCCGTCCAGGCACCTACACGCTTAGCTCGTTGAGCACTCTGGTCACTGCACTCTTCGCCACTGGTGGGCCCTCCCTGCAAGGGTCGCTGCGCGACGTGACATTGCGCAGGAACGGCCAGGCAATCGCTCACCTCGACCTCTACGATGTGCTGATCTTCGGAGATGTATCTCACGATGTCTCCCTGCTCTCCGGCGATGTGATCTACATACCGCCGGTGGGCCCGCAGATCGCCATTGCCGGCAGTGTGCGTAACCCCGCGATCTATGAGTTGTCGGCACGCACCACGGTGGAAGATGCCTTGCGGCTCTCTGCCGGACTCTCGGCCACGGCCTCTTTGCTGCAGGCCACGGTAGAGCGCATCGAGGATCGTCGCACGCGCACAACGCTCGACATCAACTTACAGGGGCCGTCCCTGCAGACCGAACTCCGCCAGGGAGATTTGCTGCTGGTTACGCCCATCCAGCCGAAGTTTGAAAGGACAGTCACGCTGCGGGGCAACGTCGCCCAACCAGGACGGTTCGAGTGGCGCCCGGGTATGAAGCTGAGCGACATTATCCCTGACAGCCAGTCGCTGATCACACGGAACTACTGGCAGCATCGCAACCGGTTGGGAATGCGCGGGCCAGAGTTCACGCCCACCCCTATTGAGAATTCGCGGCAGGACAGCTCAACCAACATGGCGCAACCGCCCTCCCCGAACGACGGATCGCAGGCGATTGGAGCCGTGAGCGAGCGCCTTTCCGGTACGCTCCCCAGGTCGGACTGCGGTGGCGGCCAACAAAATGACCAGCCCACAGGAGATGGAATACAAGCGCCGGGGAACGAAGGCGCGGCTGCCACGGCTGATTGTGGTGGTTCGCGCACCGTGCCGCTCGCTGCCACCGAGACCACCTCGAGAAGCGCCTCCAGGCGCGCTCCTCTGGATGTCTCCATTCCAGTTCCCGAAATCTATTGGTCGTATGCAGTCATTGAGCGCTTATCCCCGAAGACCCTGACCACGTCGCTGATCCCGTTTAGTCCGGGAGGACTGCTGTTGGATCATGACCCCTCGCAGGATCTGCCGCTGGAGTCAGGCGATGTCATCACCATCTTCTCGCAGGCAGACATCAAGGTCCCGCAAAAGCAGCGAACCAAGTTCGTACGGCTGGAAGGCGAGTTCAGCCGTGCCGGCGTGTACAGCGTGCACCCTGGAGAAACCCTGCGCAGCCTCGTGATACGCGCTGGCGGGTTGACCCCCGATGCCTATCTCTTCGGCTCATCCTTCACCCGGGAGTCCGCGCGGGTAGTACAACAACTGCGGTTGGACGATTACATCCGCACCTTGCAGCTGGATATGGATCGCGCGCAGATTTCTGCGGCTGCTACGGGGCTGGAAGTCGGGGCTGCAGGAACAAACGCATCTAACAACCTGATCGCCAGATTTCAGACGATTCGTGCTACCGGGCGGATCGTGTTGAACATACAGCCACACGCCACCACAGTGGATACCCTGCCCGAATGGGCGCTGGAAGATGGAGACGTATTTACCGTTCCCTCTGTGCCCGTCACCATCAACGTGGTCGGCGCCGTGTACAACCAGAACTCGTTCGGTTACGATCCCGCCCGGACTGTAGGCAAGTACCTTGAAGACGCGGGCGGGCCGACACAAAGCGCTGATCGGAGCGACGCTTTTGTCATACGGGCCGATGGAGCCGTGGTCAGCCGGCATGCAAAAAATGGCGCCTTCGGCAACACTTTTGCGTCTACGCATCTTAACCCCGGAGACACCCTGGTCATTCCAGAGAAGGTGCCGCGCGCTTCTGCTGTGCGTACCTTCCTGACTTACTCACAACTGTTTTCCAACCTTGCCTTCGGTGCAGCAGCCATTTCAGTACTGCGCTAAAGGCTTCTGAAGCAAAGAAGGGTTTTATGTATCTCGATTGGCTCCCAAAGCTGGACACCTGGAAGCAGGAACTGCAAGCGGCCCGTGCTCTGCCGCCTGCGGAAGCTCTGCCACAGCTTACTCGTCTGGCAAACCACTCGATCGACTTCGTTGAAACCGCCAGGCTCGACCGGGCGGCTGAGGAACTGCGCGCGCAAGGCGTCACCAGTGTGGGGCGGACCCCTCCCGTCAAGCTGGCGTTTCTTGGATCGTCCACCCTGGGGTACCTGACGCCCGGTATTCGAGCTGGCGCGTTACGCCGCGGCTTTTACATCGATGTGTTTGAGGGTGCCTACGCGATGTACCACCAGCTACTCGCGGATGAAACCTCTGAGCTGTATGCCTACCGCCCGGACATTGTGCTGCTGGCGCTCGATGCGCACCACCTGACGGCTGGTGAGGGCGCGAGCGCGGAGCGGGCACTGGACCAGCTGCGCGCCTGTTGGCGCCTGGCCAAAGATCGCCTGGGCGCCACAGTCATCCAGCAAACCGTCCTGCCCATCTTCCAGCCGATCCTTGGCAGCAATGAGCACCGCTATGGTTCGTCACGGCATTCCATTGTGCATACTTTGAACGAGCAGATGCGGCGGGCTGCCGATGAAGACGGCGTCCACCTTTTAGCCCTGGACACACTCTCGCAGCGCCAGGGTGTTGTGAACTGGTACGAGCCGGCCCTCTGGCACCGCGCCAAGCAGGAAGTGCATCCTCGCCTTTCTCCTCTTTACGGAGATCACGTGGCGCGCCTGGTCGCCAGCATTCGCGGCTTGTCCTTCAAATGCATGGTGCTCGATCTGGATAACACATTGTGGGGCGGAGTGATCGGGGACGACGGCCTCTCGGGCATTTACCTTGGCCAGGGTCACGCCCTGGGAGAAGCATTCAGCTCTTTCCAGAACCACGTCAAGTCGATGGCGGCTCGGGGCGTCATTCTCGCCGTGAGCTCGAAGAACGATCACGAAAATGCATTGGCGCCGTTTCAGTCGCATCCTGAAATGGTGTTGCGCACTGCTGATATCGCCAGCTTTTTTGCTAATTGGGATGACAAGGCCACGAACATACGGAAAGTCGCACAGCAATTGAATATCGGCCTGGACGCATTGGTGTTTATCGATGACAACCCGTTCGAACGGAACCTCATCCGTCGGGAACTTCCCATGTTGGCCGTGCCGGAACTGCCGGAAGATCCGGCACTGTACGAAGACACGATCGCTGCGGCCGGATATTTCGAAGCCACCACTCTCACCAGTGAAGATCTTTCCCGTCCTGACCTTTACCGGGCCAATGCCACGCGGGCACAGGCACTGCAACAATCAACAGACATGGGAAGCTATCTGCAATCACTGCAGATGCAGTTGTACTGGTCGCCCTTTGACGAGATCGGGCTGCCGCGGATTGTGCAGCTGATTAATAAGAGCAATCAGTTCAACCTGACCACCAAGCGGTATACCACCGAGGGAATTGCGCGTGTGATGGACGACGCAACAAGTATCACCCTGCAGTTGCGACTGACTGACATCTACGGAGACAACGGGGTGATCGGGATCATCATCGCCACGCAGGAGGAACCGGACATCTACGCAGTCGATACCTGGTTGATGAGCTGCCGCGTTCTGGGGCGGCAGGTCGAGCAGGCCACGTTGAACCTGCTGGTGGCCCAGGTGCAGCAGAAGGGCGCGCGCTTACTGCGGGGCACGTATCTGCCAACTGAAAAGAACGGGATGGTGAAGGACCATTACGGCCGCCTCGGCTTTAACCGGGTGAGTCAAGAAGGCGAGGCCGCATCGACCTGGGTGCTCTCGGTGGAAGACTACGTTCCCAAAGAAACGTTTATTAGCCCGGTGGAAGTAAAGTCCGCCATGGAGGAGAGCAATGACGCAAGAGCAAATTTACTCACGGCTGACTGAGGTCTTTCAGGATGTTTTTGACAATGAGTCGATCGAACTTTCCCCCCAGACAACGGCGCGCGATATCGCGGGGTGGGACTCGGTGAACCACGTAAACCTGATTGCGGCCACCGAGATGAGGTTCGGTATTCGTTTCAAAACCACCGAGTTGGAGTCGATGCACAACGTGGGAGAACTGGTGGCAGCGATCGCCGCCAAGGCGTCGTGACCAGCCAGGCTGCATGATGCCAGCTCGCGGCCACGGTCGCAGCCGAAACGATGCTCAGCGGCCGAGCGTCCTGACGTATCTCGACGAGAACGGGCCTTTCCTTTTTGTCCAAAAAGTCTTTCAGGTGGTCCAGCGCCGTACCCGTGATCGGCTCCTGGCCCGCTCCTTGCGGACTCGAAATCTTCGCCTCGGCTCTCGCCCAAAGCTACATGGCGTTCGACACATCCGTCTCGGAGAAGCATTCTCGGCTGGCGATGACCTGTGGCTTGACGCCGTGGTCGCCTACCAGGGAATGCAATATGATCCCCTGGTCACCATTGGGCGAAACGTGAATGTCTCCGATCATGTGCACATTGCGTGCATCGACCGCGTTTCGATCGGCGATGGTGTTCTGTGCGGCAGCAAAGTACTGATTACCGATCACGATCACGGCAGGTATGGCGGCGCGTGGCAATCAGCGCCCACAGAACCGCCGGGGGCACGGCCCTTGTTCAGCGCCGGCAGCGTATCGATTGGTGATAACGTTTTCATAGGTGATGGTGTTGTCATTCTAGGCGGCACTCAAATTGGGCCAGGTTCTGTCATAGCAGCCAACGCTGTTGTCAAAGGAACGATTCCGGCTGGTTGCATCGCTGCCGGTTCGCCAGCGCGCGTGGTCAGGCGCTGGGATCCACAACTGGATCGATGGGGAAGGGAACAGTGATTGAAGCTCATCAGATTCCCACAACCAACTTCGTGTGAACAAGACTGGCTCATGCGCGCATCGCTTTATCGAATCAGGGTCTTCCTCTCTTGCTTGCTGCTCATCCCTGTGTTCTCCCTGTTAGTTTCCTGCGGGGTCAGCTATACCGGGGTTGATGCGGTCACGCAGGTCACACCCGCCCGTGGCGAGAACCTGGGCAAGCCGTGCGTGTACGAACTGATCCTTGCCAAACCGTTGGCGCCGCCGGCAACCTCGCAAACCCAACAGGGAGTTTTTGTGGTGTTTGACCGGGGTGACAGTGCCGCGCTGTTTACCGATCCCAGCATTCGACAGATGCTGCAAACCCTGCACTTCGGTTTCATACTGGCGCATGAGTGCGACGCCGCAAGCTACAGCGATCTGCAAAGCAACGCATTTGCCGGCCCGGGCCGGGCTTTGTTTCAAGCGCTCGCGCAGTTTGGCGTTCAGACCGGGCACGCGGAACTAGCGCATAGCAACCTGGCCGCGTACGGATTCTCGGCAAGCGCAGTGCTGGCAGCGGACCTGGCCAACTATGCCCCATCCCGTGTTCTTGGCGTGATCGCTTATGCTGCGGGATCGGCTCATACTGACATCAGCTCCCTTTCCGCTACCAACGGCGCACTGGGGGTACCGTCACTGTTCCTGGCCAACTCAAAAGATGAGAACTCAGGAACAGAGCGCAGCCTGGAATATTTTGAACAGGGAAGGCAGCAAGGCGCATTATGGTCCTACGCCGTACAGGATGGTGTCGGCCACTGCTGCAACAAGAGCACCATTCCCATGGTGCTTGCCTGGCTGCCGGGGGTGGTCGCGCTTCGTGGCGTTGGGCCTACGCTGCAGAACGTAGCCCCGGCCAGTGGCGTAGAAGGTTATTTCATCTGTTCGCCAGACGACACGACGGACGCGCAGAAAGACAAGAACTGCCTGTTTACCCTGGCCACACTCACCCAATCCGCTACTGCGACTGAATCTTCAGTGTGGCTGCCGGGATCGCAGGCAGCACAAGCGTGGCTGGCCTGGGTCGCCGCGAAGACCGGAGACTCGTGATAGCTCCACCTGAGCGAGCGGAGCAGGATGTCTATGCCGTAACCAATGGATGGGTGCCCCACATCTCGCTCGTTTTTCGCGAGATGTGGGATTCCCTGAACCTCTG
>CAZZVD010000272.1:0-4783 GCA_964657465.1 uncultured Acetobacteraceae bacterium
GTGCCCCATGTTCGCCGACTCCGGCGTACGTGGGTTGAAGAGACAGGGCGAAGCCCATCAAAAGTGTTCCCTCCATTACTCGCGTCTCCGTGCTTTCCTGGGGTGCTTGGATTTCTCTAGCTAGCTCCCTTTTGTCATCCCGAGCAATCTGCTTGCAGTGCAAGTTAAGGACGGGATGACGAAAGGGGGGCTAGCTAACCCGCAAACATGTCGTCGCACACCAAATCGGAGAAAGACGTTGGAAGGGCTTCGCCCTGTCTTGTTCAACCCACGTACGCCGGAGTCGGCGAACATGGGGCACCCGTTCAGGGCGCAGGGCCCTACGGTCACGGCGAACATTCGGGGCCGAACCTATTTGTAGTCGCCACGGGATCGTGTTACCGATCAGCGTTCGATGGCCATGGCCACGGAATTACCGCCACCGAGACAGAGTGCCGCCACGCCGCGGTGTACATCCCGGCGCTGCATTTCATACATGAGCGCCACCAGGACGCGGGCTCCGCTGGCCCCGATGGGATGCCCAATGGCCACAGCACCGCCATTCACATTCACTTTTGCGGGATCCAGACCAACTTCTTTCATCACTCCCAGGGCCTGGACGGAAAAGGCTTCGTTCAACTCATATAGATCCGGATCTTCTTTCGACCAGCCGGCCTTCGCTAACACACGCTGGATGCCGATTACAGGAGCGAGCATTACCCACTTGGGATCGATGCCGCTGTTCGCTTGCGCGCGAATGTGGACCATCGGCGTGAGACCGAGCGCAGCAGCCTTTGCTGCCGACATGACCACCACGGCGGCAGCGCCATCGTTCACCCCAGGCGCATTGCCGGCAGTCACGGTTCCATCCTTCTTAAAGGCAGGCTTGAGAGCGCGCAACGCTTCGATCGTCGCGTCCGCCCGCACTGACTCATCCTGATCGAAAAGGGTTGGCGCCTCACCTCTCTTCTTCGCCGGTATCTCGACCGGCAGCACTTGCGAGTGCAGGTACCCTGCTTTCCAGGCAGCAGCGGCTTTCTGATGCGACCGCAACGCATACGCATCTTGCTCCTCGCGAGAGATGGTGTGCTTGTCTGCGACATGTTCCCCGGTGATGCCCATGTGGTAGTCGTTGAACACTTCCCAAAGGCCGTCATGCACCATGGAATCGACGACGGTTGCATTGCCCATACGGAAGCCGCTGCGCCCCTGCGGGAGCAGGTAGGGTGCGTTGGTCATCGATTCCATGCCACCCGCCACCACAATCTCTGCATTGCCGGTCTGAATCGCCTGCACGGCGAGTGCAACAGCCTTGAGACCCGAGCCGCAAACCTTGTTGATTGTCATGGCGCTCACGGCCGGGGGTAGACCACCGTGGAGAGCCGCCTGGCGTGCGGGGTTCTGTCCCAGGCCTGCCGAGACGACATTGCCCATGATGCATTCATCCACGAGTTCAGGATCGACCTGAGCGCGCACCAATGCTTCTCGTACCACCAGCGAACCCAACTGCACGGCAGAAAAAGGAGAGAGTGCGCCTTGAAACTTTCCAACCGGTGTACGCACTCCGGCGACAATGACCACATCTTCCATGGGAGCCTCGCTTCTTAGATGCCAGGTAACGCAAGCACGATAGCAAGAGCCAGCCTGTACAAGCAATCAGCGCTGTTGGGAAAGCCGGGCTGCATAATCGAAGGACGCACGACTGAGGAGATGACCATCATCGAAACACCACAAACGAACGGCGAAGCCAGCTACCAGCAAGGTGGACTTGTGGCGCCCTGGTGGCACACCACGCTGATGGTGGCGCTCATCATGGGACTATCCCTGGTGGGTGTGCGGCAGCTGCGCAGTCTGGGCAATCGGCCCTTGCACCTCATAGCGAACTACAGTCTCAGCATTGTTTACGAGTGGGCGCTGGCAGGTCTTGTGTTGTGGGGTATCCACCTGCGTAAGGTGCCGTTGCGGCAATTGCTCGGCAAGCAGGAACATGGCGCGCGCTCCTGGATAGCGGATGTGGCGATCGCGCTGGTCTATTGGGTGACCGCACTCCTGGTGCTCGGCATGGCAGGGGCCGCTCTGACCAAGGTGTCAGGTTCGCACATAGACCCACAGAAGATCGGAGACGTTACCCAGAAGCTCGCGCCGATCACAGGAATCGAAATGTTACTTTTCCTGATCCTGAGCATTTCCGCCGGTATCTGCGAAGAGCTGGTCTTTCGCGGCTACCTGCAGCAGCAATTTACCCGCATGAGCAATCGTGTCTGGGCCGGCATTGCAATCTCTGCCGTAGTGTTTGGTTGTGCTCACGGCTATGAAGGTGTGGCCGGTGTACTGCTCATCACGGTGTATGGCGCGATGTTTGGCGTGCTTGCGCATCTGCGTCAACGACTGCGCACAGGAATGATCGCGCATGCATGGCATGATGCCATCAGCGGAGTCGCGCTCGTCCTGCTTCGGCATTACGGCGTGCATCTCACCGGAAAGTGAGCTCGCTTGCAAAGTGCAGGTTGGCTTCAGCGATTCCAACGAGTCAACAGATATTGATTGAATGCGATTTTTTTCTTGACACTATTTTTCGCAGAATCTATACATTCGTTAACTGCAAAGAATCTCTTGCAGGTTCGATGTTGAAACAACAAAGGGAGAATAGACACAATGGCAACCAAGAAAGCAGTAGCAAAGAAGCCAGCGAAGAAGGCAGCCAAGAAGGCAGCAAAAAAGAAGTAACCAGGCAACGCAACAGGCAACACATTCGGGGGACGCCAAAAGCGTCCCCCGAAGTGTTGTTGGGCAACATGCGATCGCCAGTGTTCATGCGGGTTTCCCGGAGTACGCGTAAATTTCAAGCGCAGCCGGGCGCCTGCTGCAACGGCATCATCACCCGGCGTGGATGGCAGTTGCAGGTCCTTCTTTCCGTACAGTCTCTCTTGCTTTGCGCGTGATTTTGCTTGCCGGGGCGAAACCGGCCATCAGAAAAAGGGAGCAATCCGGGCCGGCCATGTTCCCTTCCGTGGAGAGCCGCCATCGCAGAGCAGAGCATTTCCTTACCAAAGTGTTACCTCGCTATGACACCTTCGCATGAGGCGGTGATCGATGACGCGCAGACGCTGGATCGCAGACGATTGGGATGAGACAAGCGCTTCGCTGACCGGTGAGCAGGCCGCGCACTTGTCGCGCGTGCTGCGTGCGCAACCCGGCATGGAATGCGACATCGTCGCCGGTGAACGCGTTTGGCGAGGGGTGATCGCCGGCGTGAGTGAGGGACTGGTTCGTTTTACGCTGCAGGGGGAGGTGGCAGCAGAGCCGGCTCTCCCGGTCACGTTGCTGCTGGCAATTTTCAAGTTCGACCGCATGGAGTGGATTTTTGAAAAAGCGACAGAGCTGGGTGCGAAGAGGTTTGTTCCTATGATCGCGCGCCGCAGTGAGAAGCACCTGGTACAGGCCGCGCCGGCGCGGGTGGAGCGTTGGCGGCGGATTGTGCGCGAAGCAGCCAAGCAATCGCGCCGCTCGGACGTACCCACGGTGGAGGACGTGGTGCTGGTGAAAACAGCCGTGCATGACAAAGCAGTCGAGCCAGGGATGAATCTTCTGCTGGCTGAGCAGGAGCGAAGCACTACGTTGTATGCCGTGGTGCAGCCGCGATTGCTTTTAGCGCCGTTAGAGACACCGGCGGTAAACGTGGCTATCGGGCCGGAAGGCGGATGGACAATTGAGGAAGACTCTCTGTTTGTTTCGGAGGGCTGGACGCGAGTGAGCCTGGGCCCAAGGATCCTGCGGGCAGAAACAGCGGGCATTAGCGCGATGGCAGTTCTGGCGGCGTTGCTGAGCGAGTGATCCGCGGGATGCCGCAAAACCGGACTGCCCCTGTCTCGTGTTGAGAAACAGGGGCAGCCGGTTAAGGAAGGCAGTCAGATTTGTAAGCGGCGGGATTCTAGCTGAACAGGTCTTTCATCTTGCCGATCAAACTGCGGGAGGTGGCCTTGTTTTCGATCTGCATGGTGTCAGCGAGCTGACGCACCAGTTCGCGCTGCGCTTTGGTAAAGCGCTTGGGTGTCTGCACCACGATCTGCACGACCAGATCTCCCCGGCCGTGCTCGTTGAGATGCGGAACTCCTTTGCCGCGCAAGCGGAATTCCTTCCCGGTCTGAGTACCCTCATTGATACGCAGCGGCACCTCGCCTTCCAGCGTGGGCACCTGGATCTCTGCGCCGAGTGCTACCTGGGGAAAGGAAACGAAGACTACACAGTGAAGGTCATTCCCGTCGCGCTCAAAGAATTCATGCGGCTTGACGGAAAGAACGACGTATAAGTCGCCCTTGGGTCCGCCCGATCGACCGCCGTCGCCTTCGCCCTGATAGCGGATGCGCGTGCCATCCTCGACACCGGCGGGAACCGTTACATTGATGGTGTGCCGCCGATCGGTCAGGCCAGCGCCGTTACATTGCAGGCAGGGATCGGTGATCACCTGGCCAGAGCCGTTGCAGATTGGGCAGGTGCGAGCAATGGAAAAGAAACCCTGCTGGTAACGAACCTGTCCCCTGCCGGCGCACTGCTTGCAAGTCTCAGGACCCCGGCCCGCTTTCGCACCGCTGCCTCGGCAATCGCCGCACACATCGGCGCGGCGATACTGGATCTCAGTGGTCTTGCCGAAAACGGCTTCTTCAAACTCCAGCGACAGATCGTAGCGAATGTCACGGCCACGCTGCTGACGGGGATTGCGCCGGCCGCCACCCATGTTGAACATCTCTCCGAAGAAATCTCCGAAGATGTCTCCTACATCGGCGTTGGTGAATCCATCGAAGCC
>CAZZVD010000272.1:4883-6807 GCA_964657465.1 uncultured Acetobacteraceae bacterium
CGAAGCAGGCGCTCACGGATGCGATACCCGCGCCGCACTTCTTCAAACACCTGGTGATCCGGCAAGTCAGTGCGATCGACGCTTTCCAGAGCTTCATGCACGCGTGGATCGAAGCGAGTGCCCACCGTTTCAACCGGCGTCACGTTCAACCCGCGTAGCACCTCTTCCATCTGCTTCACGATGAGCTCGATGCCGGTGCGCAGTTGCTCGACCGACCCGGCAGAGCCCAGAGCGAGCTGAAAATTGTCCAGCACTGGCAAGAACTGCTCCACAGCACCTGAAACGGCGAAGTCGCGAAAGTCGGTGCGCTCTCTTGCTTCGCGCTTGCGGGCATTCTCAAACTCAGCCTGCAAGCGCGCCAGCCGATCGACAGACTGGTCGCGCTCGGCCTTGAGGCGATCGATTTCGGCGAGCAGAGGCGCGGTCACGGCAGCATCGTTGTTGCTTTGCGCGTCGCGAGCATCGGCGCCCGAGGCCGCTGAGGATTCAGCGAATGTGTCGTTATTGGGTTGTTCGTCAGTGTCAGTAATTTTGCGAGCGGTAACCATAATCGATTAGATAAAACCTTTCCCAGTTAACTTGATGCGGGGTATTGCTGAACGATGCAGACGGGCCTCCCGAGGTTTGTGGGGGAACACCGCTACGGGTAAGAAGGTGCGCTACTGCGCCGGCAAGATTCGGTCCGATAGTTGCGCTATGAATGAGACTGCGTTGATCGTCTCTTGATAATCGATTCGGGTAGAGCCAATCACGGCGACCGTCCCCAGGCTTTGTGTTCCCAACCGGGCAGGTGCGCCGATCAGCACCAGGTTACGCATTTCCGGCATGGTCTCCTCCAAGCCCACGACCACTCGCACGGATTGCTGGCGGGCATCGACGTAAGCATCCAATAATTCGATCAAGCGCTGCTTGGTTTCGAGTGCACTGAGCAGCTGACGAAGTCGCGTGCCATCAGATTCGCCCGAAACCAGGTTCGCGACACCAACAATGAAGATGGATTGAGTCGCGCTTTCCTGTTCCAGGGCTCCCTTACGGCAAAGCTCATTTATGGAACGCATTAAGTGGTCATATTCACTGCGTTCCTGTTCCAACCGGCGGCCGAGCTCCCCACGAATGCGCTCGATCGACCAGCCGCGAAAGTTCTGGTTCAAAAACGAAGCCGCACTTTCAAGCTCGCCCAGCGACAGATCTCGATCCAGGGTCAATAGCCGATCGAGCACCACGCCCGACCTGGTCACCACCACGGCGAGCACCCGGCCAGCCGACATGCGAGAGAAATGGATGTGGTCCAGGCAGAAAGTTTCTGACTGGGCTGCCATGGCGACGCCGACACCGCTCGAGATCAGGGCAAGTACGTGCGAGGTACGTTCCAGAAATTGCTGCCGGCTGCTTACACCGGCAAAGCTGTCTTCAATCTGGTCACGCCGCTCCTGAGTGAGGGCGGCCGGGGTCATCATGGCACTGCCGTGCAACTGCTCCACGTAGAGCCGAAAACCGCTGGCTGTGGGGCACCGGCCGGCGGACGTATGCAACTGCTCCAGCAAGCCCGCTTCGCCCAGGGACGCCATCACGTTACGGATGGTCGCAGAACTCATACCCTCTTTATTATCCAGTTGGCGCGCGACGGCCTGGGAAGCGACCGGCTCGCCGGTTGCGATATAAAGTTCGATGATCGCGTTGAGGACCAGCCGGTCGCGCGGGCTGATCCGAAGGTCGGGAGACATAGTCCACCTGCCCTTAAGGCGCTCATTCCACACTCAGTTAAACAGAAGTAGGTGCGGATCTGATCCCCTTTAGAGTAAAAGGTTGAGTGTTCCACTGTCAAGATCGCGGCTCCGGGCCGGATTGCTCGCGGCCCGTTCCGTAATAAATGATGGGTGCCCCACATCTCGCTCGTTTTTCGCGAGATGTGGGATTCCACGGC
>CAZZVD010000273.1:0-6738 GCA_964657465.1 uncultured Acetobacteraceae bacterium
CCGAGGTTCGTGGAATCCCACATCTCGCGAAAAACGAGCGAGATGTGGGGCACCCGTCATTGGTTACGGAACAGATGTGAGAATGCGGCAGAAAGGTGGCCTAAAGGATTGACTTCAAGCCGGTGGCCAGATCGGGCGCGTTGAAGGAAAAGCCAGCTGCTTGCAAGCGAGTCGGCAGCACCCGCTCACTTTCGAGGATAGTGGCGCTCGCCATTTCGCCAAAGGCCAACTTCAGGGCGGCCGCAGGCGCGGGCAGTATCGCCGGCCGGCGGAGCACATGGCCTAGTTGCCGGGTGAATTCCCGGTTTGTCACCGGCTGCGGCGACACGACATTCATTGGCCCGGCCAGGCTTTCCTGCTCCATGGCAAAGAGCAGGGCGCGGCAAGCGTCCTCCAGAGTAACCCAGCTGAGCCACTGCCGGCCGTTCCCCAGCCGGCCACCCAGGCCCAGGCGGAAGAGCGGGAGCATTTGCTTAAGCGCGCCCCCGGCGGGAGAAAGCACCACGCCGAAGCGCGCATGCACCACCCGTATTCCTGCGTCCTCGGCTGGCCGGGTGGCCTGCTCCCACGATAGGCACGTCTCGGGGAGAAAGCCGGTGCCAGGCTGCGAACTTTCGGTGAGTACCTCATCCCCGCGGCCTCCATAGATACCGATCGCGGAAGCACACACCATAACCGACGGTTTGGGCCGAAGACCTGCTAACAAGACAGACAGCGCGTGGGTTGGTTTTATCCGGCTCTCCACAATCTCTCGTTTGAAGGCCGGGGTCCATCGCTGGCCAGAAAGACTAGCGCCGGAAAGATGAATGGCCGCGGTTACCCCGGCAAGCTGCTGGGGATCCGCCATCGGGGTTGCCGCATACGGATCCCAATGCGGGCCGTTTTTTTGCCGGCTGAGCGAAATTGTGGCAATCCGTTTGCCCTCCAGGGCTCGTATTACCGAGGTACCGATAAATCCCGATGAACCGGTAAGCAGTACTAATGGTTTGTTCATCCCTTTTCTCCCCTTGCGATGCGGCCATGGGCCGAATACACTTTTTGTGGGCTGAAAAACTATTTTACTCCGAGCAACATTTGAACTGGGTTTCACATCGTAAAAGTAGACCGATCAGTGCAGGAGCAACGCCTTGGAAACTAAAGAGATACCGAACAACTCTCAAATCGATCCGGAAAGTGCAGAGTCATTCATCGCAGAAAAGCGTATTGGCGAGCGGATTAAGCGGCTTCGCCTGAAGAAGTCGATGGGATTGGTGGAACTCGGGCGGCATACGGGTTTATCGGCCAGTTTCCTGTCTCAGCTTGAGACCGGGCGTGTGGTGCCAACCCTGCGTAACCTGGCGCGCATCGCGATGGTGTTCAGTAAGGACCTGTCTTACTTCTTCGAGACGGAGCCGCACACCCTTTTCCGGGTGCATCGCAAGAAAGAGCGCGTGCGCTTGCCGCAGACCGGCGTTGACGATCCCACTTATTACTTTGAGAGCCTGGGATACATGGTGCCCGACCGGCAGCTTGACCCTTACTATGCCGAGTTCGTGCCGCTTAAGAAAAATCAGGACATTCGTCCGCACGTTCATCCGGGATATGAGTTTCTCTATGTCCTGGAGGGCGAGCTGGAAATCCGGCATGCCGATAAGACGCACATGATGACAGTGGGGGACGGCGTGTACTTCGACGCCAGCACGCCCCATGGCTACCGCTGCGCCGGCAAGGTGGCCGCTCACGCGATTATCGTGACCATGCACCAGTTACAAACGCCCCAGCCCGCAATGAATCTGCGTCCTCTGGGAGCGGCCATGGTGAATAAGTCAGCACCGACGGTGAATGCGTCTCCGCTAAAGAACCCAACCAATGCCGTGCCCTCGTTGAACCGGCCAAAAGAAAGCGTTCCCGCCGAGAACTGAGAACTAGTGACACGTGGCCCAGGTGGAAACAGCGCCCTGGGCCACGGTCATGCCTTTCTGCCGCAATCCGCCTCTAGATTCTGCCCACAGGGAGAAAGAGTGCTTCCAGTTCTTGCCAATCGGCAACGCGCCGGTAACCCGTCACGCGGGCGTTATGCGGCGCGGAGAACAGGATTCCCTGCCCTTTAAACCCTTGCAGGTGCCGGTAGGTGTCGTCGATGAGGTAGTCGGCGTGGAGAATGCTCTTGTTCCCGCAGAAGACGAAGTGAGTTGGCGGTATGAACGGGAAATGCTTTCTTAGCCAGCGGTATTTTGGTCCGAAGGAGTTAGGGAATTCCATGGCTGCGGTGGCGATAAAAATTTCATAGTGCCCGCTAAGGCGTTCCAGGACGCGTTGGCTGTCTTCAACGACCGGCAGATCCTCAAAGAAATCTTCACTCCGTAGATATGATTCCAGGCGTGCGTGCCGGTCCGCTGACACGATCTCCCAAAGCCACTTGCCGGTGAGCTGCCCTTTGGTGATGGCTTCGCCGTGATCACGGTTGTAGCGGTCGAGGTGTTCACTCAGCGCGTCCGCCAGCACCTCATCCATGTCGACAGCGATTCGTTTCATTTGTCGATGGTAACGCTAGGAGGAGGGATGATTGGGGACTGCGGTTAACGGACCCGGATCGAAATACAGCAATCGCCCGCAGCTTTCGCAATTCAGCAGGGTGCCTTCGCGCACCTGGTTCCAGAACTGCGGGCGCAGGGACATCTGGCAGGAGAGACAACGCTGGCCGGCAGCGCGGGCCAGGGCGGTTTTGCGGGAAGAGGAGGCAATGCGGTCATACTGAGCGAGTAGTGGTTCGTTCACCTGCTTGCGCAGAGTGGCTCGCTCTTTTTTCAGAACGGCAAGTTCCACCTCATACCGCTGGCTCTCGATGCGGGTCCGCTCTTTTTCATCTGCCAATGCGCTGGCCAGTTCAGCCGCAGCCTTCCGTGCTTCCACTCGTTGGGCTTCGAGTGATTCACTCTTCATCATGCTGGCCAGTTCTTCGTCCTCAATGCGGCGGATCTCCGCTTCCACAAAGCTGGTCTCGTGTTGCAGGGCATGAAACTGTTCATTGGTTTTCACGCTGCTGGCCTGGTCGCGATACTTGATCAGTTTTTGCTGCTGGTCCTTGCGGTCGCTTTCCAGCTTTCTACGGTTTGCTTCTTCTGCGGGAACGGCCTTGTCCGCGCGGTCCAACGCGACCTTTTGCTGAGCCGAGCTTTCTTCCAGCGAGCGCAATTGGCGAGGGAGCGCTGCGATCGTCTCCAGCAGATGTGAGACCTTGATGTCGACGGCCTGCAGACGAATCAACAACTCCAATTGAGCATCCATGCGTGGACTGGAGTCTAGCACGTTGGCGTGCCTCCGGTTTCGCGATTGCTGCAGGGGCCTACGTGCGTTTTGACCGCCGTTTGGCTGCTGTATGCGGTCAATATGCCATGCCTGCCACACTGCCGCCGTGCGATACACTGCAGGCTCGAAGGGCCTCGTATGGGCCTGCGGAGCTCTGTTTGAAACGCATGCCGTTCGTTCTGGTACTGACCGCGTCCCTTGGTCTGCCCGCCTGGGCCGCGCCCGCTGACGCCACTCCGGAGCGCATCACCCCGGATCAGATTTATGGCGAAGTGGAAGCGACGAAGCCGCCGCAGGGCATGCAATGGAGCCCCGATGGTACGCGGCTCACCTACCTCGCGGCGAATGGCGATCTACTCGCGGTGGAAGGTATTTCCGGCCGCCAGGTGGTGTTGATCGACCACGAGAAGATGAAGGCTTTGCGCGGGCCGGCCACATCAGAGCATGATCAGAACAATCGAGAGCGCTACAAGGAACCGACCTATCTTTGGGTGCCGGATTCAAAGCATCTGCTGTTCGATGCCAACGGCCAACTCTGGTTTTTCGACCTGGCGACAAAAACGGGGATCCAGGTGGCGAACACAGGAGCGGGCAGCGGCGACGATCCCAAGTTCTCGCCCGATGGCACTTATCTTTCCTACATTCGCGACCACAATCTGTACGTCAATAGGTTGCAGGAAGCGCGCGGCGCTGTTCGCTTAACGGACTCGCGCGACGACACTCTCCTCGATGGTGAAGTGGACTGGGTTTACCAGGAAGAGCTGGAAGTTCGCAGTAATTACTCCTGGTCGCCCGATTCGCGGCGGGTCGCGTACCTGCAGATGGATGAGGCAGCCGTTCCGGAATACCCGATTGAAGATTGGATACCCAGCCATGCAGCGGTTGAGCGGCAGCGTTATCCGCAGCCCGGGGATGCCAACCCCAAGGTGCGCGTGGGCGTGGTCGGGGCCACTGGCGGCCATACCAAGTGGATCAATCTTCCCATTGAAAATGGCGAAGACTACATTCCCCGGTTTGGCTGGGTCAATGCGAAAACGCTATGGATCGAGACCCTGAGCCGCAACCACAAGAAGCTGACATTGTATTTCGCCGATCTCTCTTCCGACGCGGTGCGCCCGGTGCTGACCCGCAACGACGACAAGTTTCTCGACGATGCCTACGATGTGTCGTTCCTCACGGCAAACTTCCTTCTGACCAGCTGGCAAGACGGTCACAACCATATCTATCTCTACCGTTTCGACCAGCTGAACCCGCTCTCCGGCGAGGCAACGCTGGTGAAGCAGTTGACCGGCGGTGACTGGGAGGTGGGGGACATCCTGGGAGTGAACACGGTGGCTCGCACGGTGTACTACCTTTCGAACGAAGGCGACCCTCGCCAGCAGCAGATCTGGGTGGTTGGCCTGAACGGAGAAGGCAAGCACCAGGTGAGTCGCTCTGGCGAATGGCACGAGCCGCTGTTTTCGCCGAACACGAACTTTTTTGCCGACACGGTGTCTTCGGTCACCACGCCGCCGGTGTTGGACTTGTGTCGCCACCAGTCGGAATGCGTGACGATCTGGCGCGCACCGGCGATCCATGCCACGCTCACTCCACCCGTGTCGTTGCAGTGGAAGGCGGCGGATGGAGTGACGACTCTCTATAGCCGGCTCCTCCTGCCGGTAAATGAAGAGGACGAGGGCAGTGTGCCGCTGATTGTGAACCCGTATGGCGGCCCCCATGCGCAGACTGTTTCGGGCAAGTGGGATGCGCAGGAACGTTTGTTCGACCAGGTGCTGCTACAGAGTGGGTTTGCCGTTTTGCACGTGGACAACCGCGGAATGGGTAGCCGCGGGCGTCTCTTCGCCCAAGCGGCGTACCACGACATGGGCCCTGTGCAGCTGGGCGATCAGATCGCTGCACTGGACCAGACGCTGCACGCGTATCCGCAACTCGACAGCAAGCGGCTCGGGTGGTGGGGCTGGAGCTGGGGCGGCACGTTTACGCTCTACGCGCTGACACACAGCGACCGGTTTCGTGCGGGCGTAGCCGTGGCCCCGGTGACTGACTGGCAGGATTACGATTCCGTTTATACGGAGCGCTACCTGGGCTTGCCGTCCGCGGATGCTGAGTCGTACCGGGAAGACTCGGTACTGAACAGCGCCGCTAATCTCAAGGGACGTCTGCTGCTGGTACAGGGCACGGGCGACGACAACGTCCACATGGCGAATTCGGTGCAGTTCATTCAGCGCCTGATCGATGCCGACCTGCCGTATGACCTGCAGATTTATCCGCGTAAGACGCACGGGATCGAGGGTGCGGAAGCGACCACACATTTGTTCACGCGCATCCTGACGCACTTTCAGGATTACCTGCAGCCGCCGGTGACTGCGCCGCATCCATAGACCCTTTATGCATCCCGCAGAAAACAGCAACACTCATGACCTGGTGCGCGGCCGCACGGCACTCGGTGAATACGAGCTCACCATTCTGACGGACGGTCCTTACCTTCTGGATGGGGGCGCGATGTTTGGCGTGGTCCCCAAAACGCTATGGGAGAAGCGCACGCCGGCCAATGAACGGAATCAGATTCTCCTGGGCACCAACACGGTGGTTGTCCGCACGGGGAAGCACACGGTGGTGATCGAGACCGGCATCGGCAACAAGCTGCCGGAGAAGAAGCGCGCTATCTTCGATGCCCGCCAGCAGCTGATGCAAAGCTTTGCGGCGGCTGGAATCGCGCCTGGCTCCGTGGATGCGGTGGTCAACACGCACCTACACTTCGATCACTGCGGCTGGAACACGACGCGCAACCCTGACGGTGAGATCGTTCCCACGTTTCCAAACGCGCGCTACTTTGTTCATCAAGGCGAGGTAGAGCATGGCCACCTGCAACTGGAACGGGACGCGGTCAGCTACCTCAGCGAGAACTATGACCCACTCATTGCCGCTGGCCAGATGACTTTGCTGAACCCGGGCACGGGGGAAGTGGCCGAGATAGTACCGGGCGTGAGCGTGGAGGTGTTTCCCGGGCACACGGCGCAGATGATGGCGGTGATGATTGATTCCGGCGGCAAACGTGCGTGTTACATCTCTGACCTGGTTCCCACCAGCGCGCATCTGGATGCGACCTGGGTGATGGGATTCGATCTGGATCCGCTTACGTGCATTGAGCAGCGCAAGCGATTCTTACAGCGAGCGATTCAGGAACAATGGCTGGTGATGTTCACCCACGACCACCACCATCCTATGGGTTACGTGAGTTGGGGTGATCGCGGTAAGCCGGTATTTCGGCCGCATGGTTAGACGAGCTGTGCTTCGCGTGCATGTTCAAAGCCGGGGCGCAATCCCGTTCAGCTTCTCCAGCCACAAGCAGCTTTGAAAAAAGCCAGCACCCCTAAGCTTGTCATCCGGAGGGAAGCCGAGCGACTGTCTGAAAAGTCAAGCCGAATGGCAGTTGATTGTGGAAAAGAC
>CAZZVD010000274.1:0-6730 GCA_964657465.1 uncultured Acetobacteraceae bacterium
GTCAGAACATCAGGCGCAGGCCTATTTCCAGTTGTCGCCCAGCCTGGTTGCCATATACAGCGGTTTGCCCGGAGAACTCGCCTGACGGCGACCCCTGGTAAATCGCTCGGCCAAACAGGCCAGTATCCGTGACCGTGGTGTCGGGATCGGCGAGGTTCAGCTTGTTCGTGGCATTGTAGGCATTGAGCTTCAATTGTGCCTGCACCCGCTCTGTCAGATGGATGTTCTTCTGCAGGGTGGCGTCGAGGTTGATAAAGCTAGGCCCGATGATGCAGTTGTACTGCAGCGGGTTCGACCGCAGCACGTAGGTGTTGGCTGGTAGAGGGCTGAATGCAGCCGGGTTGAAGTAATCGCCCGACGGAACGTTCTTGCAAGGATCACTGTTGACAACCAAATTGCCAAATCGCGGATAGTCGCCGCTGGTATAGGTCAGCAATCCGGTAGTCTGCCAGCCACCGATGATAGTATTCACGGCCGCAGGCACATTTGAGAACAGCCACTTGTTGTGACCAAAGGGCAGCTCGAGCGTTCCGGCCGTCGTCAGGCGGTGGTGCGGTTGATTGCTGTCCTGCCACTGAAGCTTGTTGCTATACACCGTAAGGTCATTGAAGGTATTGATCTGCAATTTTTCCTTGATGTAGATGTAGCCAAACAGGAAGTTGTATCCCTTGCTCCATCTCTTCTGTACCTGGAGCTCCAGGTCCTTGTAGTTCTCACTGGCGCCGCGCTGGCCAATTTCATACAGCTGCCCGTAGAGAGGGTACTTGGTCAGCAAAGATCCAAGCTGCACCTTTTGCTGGTTATACAACGGTCCAGGCAGCAACGTCTGACTGCCATATTGGTAGAAAGGATTATCGACGCTGGTGTTGTTGAGATAGTCGGGCGAATAGGACTGCAGAATCGCCGGGTCGGTGTTGTTCAGCGATTCGTTGTAAAGCTTGTTGCCGAAGTTCTCGAAGAAGGTAAACGAGGCCACGAATTCGCCGGGCAATTGGCGCTGCACGGAAAAGTTCAAGCGGTTGTTATAGGCCTTACGAAAGTTCTTCGGGTACCACAACAGCGGTGATCCGCCGCGACCCACGTTGCCGCCTGAAGCCCTGCCGGCGATGGGCACGAGTGGATTGCTAGCCGGAAACGGATCCTGGAATGTGGCTTGAGGAACCCCGTTCAGGGGTTGCGCTACGTTCTGGTATCCGGTCTCGCCAAAAAATGGCGGTTCCAGAAAATTCACGTCTTCAAAACCAGAGACAGGCGCTGGCGTGAAGTTGAATTCCGTGGGCTCTTTGTACATCGCGTATCCAAAACGCGCGGCGGTACGGTCATTGATGCGGTAGGCAAGACCAAACCTCGGCTGAAAGTCGCCCTTCGGAGCGTTCCACATTCCTGGATGACTGCCGCTGGTGAAACTCCAGACGCCCGCGAAGCTTTGATTGCCGCCTACGATGTTGGTGACCTGCGACGGCATGACTGGGGGACCTGCGCTGATGGCTGGATCCGTCGCGGAGAGATCAAGCCCCTGTGAGAGAAGATGATTTGTGTCGTGCCAGGCGGATTCGTACTCGTAGCGCAAACCCGCGTTGACGGTCAGGTTGCGCGTGGCCTTCCATGTATCTCCGATATAGAGGCCATAGAGGTTAGTGATTGGGTTAGGCGCCGGGCCGCCCACGATCTGGGTGTTGTTGTCGAGAGCGCCAAGCAGAAAGGTTGCAAACGGATCGCCAGAAACGGTCAGGTTCGGGCTGCTCGATTCGCGGGCGGTCAACGACTGATTGAAGTTGAAATTCATCGTGTTGCTGACAAAGACCGGCCCACCGCCGCGGCGATAGTCGAGCCCCGCCGTCAGGTAGTGCGAGCCTCTCGTTTGTGCAACCTGTACCGCGAATGCTTCCGCACTCGGGCGCTGGTCCCAGAAAAAGCCGGGGCCGCCGAAGCCGCTCGCGCCGATGTTCATCTTGGGATAGTAAATCGGCACGTTGGCGGAAGCATCCTGATACGGGGCATACCATGTGTTGTTCCATATCTGCGACAAACCGTCCTTGCCCAATCCTTTGGAGACGTACGCATCGACGAGGTTGAACCAATCACCGTGAATATTGATGACGGTGTTTGGAGTCACTGTATAGATCAGGTCGCCCAGGACCTGGTTGGCGCCACGCAGACTTCCCGACGGTTGATACAGCACGTTATTCAGCGGATTGGTCTGACTGTCCTCGGAGTGATAACGGCCAAAGTAGCCTGATAAACGCCACTTATCGCTGATGACGTAATCAACGCGATCGGAAAAGTTGAGGTAACTGGTGCTTTGGCTTCCGCTCTTTTGAAAGTTATTCAAATGGAATGGCCCCTGACCGGCATTATTCGGGTCAGGAAATAGCTTTGCGAGTCCGCCGGTGACCGGATCGAAGCGGTCCGCTGGGATCACGTTGCCGGCAAATGGGGTACGCACGAGTGTGCCGGTCGAGGGATCGGCCGTTGGAGCTATAAACGGATCGTAGATCACGCGTTGCGCGCCGGTGGCGTTCACACTTTGCGAGAAATCGCCGCCCCGTTCAAGCGCGGTGGGTACCGTCTCAGAGTAGCTGTACGGCGAGTTGATCTTCCAGTCTTCGATGGAGAAGAAGTTGAACAACTTGTTCTTGATGATCGGATTGCCGAAGGTGCCCCCATACATGTTTTGCCGCTGTGCATTCAGGACGTTCTTTGTACGGTCGGCTTTCGCGCTCAGCCAGGGATACCGGCCAAGATAGAACGCCATCCCATGCCAGTCGTTGGTGCCCGACTTGGTTGTCAGGCTGATCAAGCCACCGGCGCTGTGGCCACTGGAAGCGTCCACGCTGTTCTGGCTCACCACGGACTCCTGCACATCGTCCTGGTTGGGCGGATAGCCGGCCTTATGACCGATCCCGATCGGGTTGCCGTCCACCAGCAGGTTGTTCGCCAGGTTAGTGCCTCCGCCGAGATCTACGCTGTTGGCGGCCCAGGACGCGTATGGCGCCATTTCACCACGGGTGTTTACGGCTGCCGGCTCAATCAATGTCAGTTTGAATGGATTGCGATCGAGTCGCGGCGTGTCATTCGCCATCCTCGTGTCGATCGTCAACTCGACGTTGCTGGAGGTGGTTTCGAGCAGCGGCGGAGCCGAAGTCACGGTGACTGACTGCTGCAGAGCCCCCGGGGTCAGTGTCGCGTCAAGCGTTAAATCACTGCCCGCCTGCACCACTATGTTCTGCTGCACGTGCCTGCCGAATCCACCAGATTCAACGGTAATCGTGTAGGTCCCTGGCTCGACGAAGTCGAAAACGTAGATGCCGGCGTTGTCCGTTGGTTTGGTGACGACGACCCCCGTGTTGACGTTCGAAAGCGTCACCTTGGCTTCGGGCAGCACCGCCCCAGCCTGGTCAGTGACCAATCCACGGACCTGGCCGCGGAAGTTCTGCGCCATGGCCGGCAGGCTAAGAACACAGGCAAGCGACGTTAACAGCACTTGCGCCAACACTTTTCTCGACAACATCGGGTAGACCTCCTGAAAGTACATCCGCTTCTCTAAATCGTGACAATCTGCCATCCCTATGTCCGGACTGGACCGGCTGGGTGGCGTGCCGTATAGTTCTTCCGTCGGAATTGTGGGTAGCCGTGTACGGCCAGAAAAATACCCCCAACGTCTGACAAACGAAAAGTGCTATGCGCTTAGCAATTCGATATTGCGGTTTCCTTGCCTTAGCGGGGGCGTGATTAAAAACTGCTGTTTTTAGAACGCCGAATAGTAACGGTCTTTGTAAAACCTCGGCATCGTACAAACGGACCATAATCTTTTTGCGCACGATGCGGAGTGGTCCATCGAGGCAGGAAGCTTCCACTGATTCACTCATTAAGGAACGTAAAAGCCTATGAACGATGTGCGCGGAGGGTGGCGAAACGCCTGGGTCCTGTTGACCGCTCTCCTGGTCTTGCAGTTCCCTGTTTATGGGAAACCTCTGGTAACACAGACTGCTGTCTTCGATTCCATCGCCTCGATTCGGCGCCTCTCACCCGAACAGGTGAATCCTGGTCAGCCCGCTTCCATTCGTGGGGTGGTTACCTTGTCGGTCGAGCGCGGTTTAGTCGTTTATGACGCAGCCGAAAGCATTTGGATCTATTGGGACAAGTTCCAGGACTTTGCCCCCGGTGACGAGGTGGCGGTCAGGGGAACCGTTGGTCCGGGTAAGTTCGCTCCCGTGGTGAATGCGACCTCGGTGCGCAAAATCGGTACTGCCGCTCTCCCCAGGCCGGTTCCTGTGACTTTTGAGCAGCTGAGCTCGGGCAATTTCGATACGCAATATGTCACGATCACTGGTTCCATACGCTCCGTGGGTAAGCGCGAACCCAGCGGGCGAGCGAAACATCTGATCGTGAGGATTGCCAACGGAGACGAAACTCTGATCGCCACCCTGCCCGGCGACAGTGACGAGCCTCTTACGCGGATGCTTGACGGTACCGTCAGGGTCACTGCCACCGCAATGTCGTCGAAAAACAACAACCGTCAACTGATCGCTCCCATCCTGGCCGTCTCCAGCCTGCAGAACATCGTTCTGCTGCGCGCCTCGCCTGCAGAGCCCTGGTCGACTCCGCTGCTGCCGGTTGGGCGGCTTATGCAATGGCGCTCCGGAACCGATCGCCATCACCGGGTCCACGTCGCTGGAACGATTACGTATTACCGTCCAGGCGAAAGCCTGGTGATTGAAGATCACGGCTCTGCACTTTACGCGAGAACCGACCAGTCCACAGCGCTTTCTCTAGGCGACAGGGTCGACTTGCTCGGGTTCCCTGCGCAGCGCAACGCGGGTCCTATCCTGGAGAATGCACTGCTGCGGCGAGTGGCATCCGGTCCTCCGCTTGCTCCGGCCCCGGTCAAACTCGCCGACCTGTGCTCCGGCAATCTGAACTACAACCTGATCAGCACCCAGGGCACCCTGGTGCAGCAGCTACATGGCCCTGCCCAGCGGACTCTGCTGCTGCGAGACGGAGCCAACGTAGTGGAAGCCGAGCTTGATGGGGGCGGAGAACCTGCGCTGGATACCATGCACGACGGCAGCACTGTCAGTATTCGTGGCATCAACGCTCTCTCTGTCAGCAAAGCCTGGAATTACGACGTGGAGGGCGCGGAAAAGGTCCATTGCAAGATTCTTCTGCGCTCGGAAGCCGATGCTACGCTGGTGCAACCGCCGACCTGGTGGACGGTTCCGCACGCAGTGTATGTCGCGATCGTTCTGGCCACGCTGGCATTGCTGTTTCTGATTCAGATCGTGCGCAGCATTTACGACCGTGGGCGCCTGCAGGCGGTGCTCGCTGAACGCGAACGGCTGGCGCATGATTTACACGACACTCTGGCCCAGAGCTTTGCCGGCATCGGCTTTCAGCTGCAAGCGATTCGCCGGGAAATTCCACCCGACCTGAGCAAGCTGGTGCGCCAGGTAGACCTGGCCCGCGACCTGGTGCGGCATAGTCATAAAGAAGCCCGTCGCACACTCTCTTCGTACACGACAGAGACAAACGAGCGGTTCGATCTTCTACGGTGTTTGCAGGCCTCCGCCCACACCATGGCTGAGGGAGGCACGATTGATATCACCTCATCCGTCGCCGGCGAACAGCGTTCTCTGCGCCCGGCTGCCGCCACTGCACTGTTGCGCATCGGGCAGGAAGCAATCGCAAACGCAATCCGCCATGCGGACCCAACCCATCTGGGGATTGCGCTCTTCTACGAAGAGCACCGGGTGACCCTTTCGATTACGGACGACGGGGTCGGATTTGTCGAAAGTGGAGATTTGCTGGGATTCGGACTCAGAGGAATGCGGAAGAGAGCAGCCAGCGTCTCGGCGACGTTTGCCATTTCCAGCATGCCTGGGAACGGCACGGAAATTTCTGTTATCGTTCCCAGTCAAGCCGCTTTTGCATTTCCCGGGTTTCGGCAGGCATGGCGGCAACACGTGTGGGAGGCCCTGATCCATGCACCTTCACAAGACTGACCGCATTCGCATCCTCATCGTCGACGATCATCCCGTGGTGTGTGCGGGGCTCGCCAGTATGTTGGGCGGCCACGAGGAGTTCGAGGTCGTGGGTTCGGCAGCCAGTGGAGAGCGGGCGTTATTGATGATTCGCCAGGCGTCGCCGGATGTGATTCTGCTCGACCTGCGTATGCCCGGCATGGATGGCATCGCGGTGTTGCACGCGCTGAAGTCGATGGTTGCTCCGCCCCATGCCCTCATCCTGACCAGCTTTGAAAAAGATGAAGACATTTACCGTGCCATACGATCCGGCGCCGCCGGCTACCTGCTCAAGGACACGACAGAATCCGAGATGGTCACAGCGATCAAGCAGGTGAGTGGGGGCAAGCTTTACATGCCAAGGCATATCGCTGCCCGGTTGGCCGCGCGCAGAATGCGCTCTGACCTGACTGGCCGCGAGCAGCAGATTCTTGAGTTAGTCGCCCAGGGATCGACCAACAAAGAAATCGGCCGGGCACTGAATATCAGCGAGAACACTGTCCGTCACCATGTGGTTTCGATCATGGAGAAGCTCCATGTATCTGATAGGACCGAAGCTGTTGCGATCGCGATTCGCCAGGGGGTTCTCTCCGAAGCAGGTTAGTGCAATCCTTCTTCTCACACCTTTTCCTTTCGAAGCGTAGCTGAGGTGGACGGAGTTGCTGGTCCGCTCTCCACCGCGGCAACAATGCCCTACTCCCTGGACGGGT
>CAZZVD010000275.1:0-6718 GCA_964657465.1 uncultured Acetobacteraceae bacterium
GACCAGCAGGCAGCGAATCCAGAATGGTGGCGGCGCATCGCTGGCCGGGGCCTCGTAGAGGCGCTTGTCTTTGATCAGGAGTTTGAACAAGAGCAGTAAGAGAGCGGAGAAGACAAAGCCAACCACCGGCGAAATCAGAAGAGCCTGGAAGACCTTGCCGACCTGGGACCAATCCACACCGGTGGTGCCTTTGGTAGCCGACATTGCCTGATTGGCAAGACCCACCCCGATGATGGACCCGATAAGGGTATGGGAGCTGGAGGCCGGCAGCCCGAACCACCAGGTACTCAGGTTCCAAATGATGGCTGAAACGAGCAGGGCAAACACCATCGCGAAGCCGGCGCCGGATCCAACCCGAAGAATCAACTCGACCGGCAGCAATGAAACAACCGCAAAGGCCACAGCACCGGAAGAGAGCATGACGCCCACGAGGTTCCACAAGCCAGACCACATCACCGCCATATGCGGTTCAAGGGAATGGGTGTAGATGACGGTAGCTACTGCATTGGCAGTGTCATGAAAGCCGTTGACAAACTCAAAACCGAGCGCGATGAACAGCGCGACGCCCAACAAGACGTAGGCCATGGTCGAGGCGGTGCGGCCCGCGGACAGCACGTCGCCAAGGAACTGCGATGCCGCCCAACCGATCCCGCCAACGAGCACAAGGGCGAAGATGATCATCGGCATCTTGCCGTGCTTTTTGTTCAATTTTTCCTGAAGAAGAGAAGTCTTCCCCGGGGGTGTTAGGACTGCTGAAGAAACATCGGTCACGCCTGCACGCTCCACTCTTAAGTATCCGAACGGTAACAAAGCACATCGCAGGTATTGTGAATTGCCGAGATGGGAGTGTTAAAGTTCTGCGAATTCCGGCGGCGGGTGGCGCCAGCGCCTACTCATCGCCACCAGATCTCTTTGGCATCCGAGCAAAGCCGAGGGTTCTGCAGTTCCTCTCGCCAACGCCTTCAACAAATGACGGGTGCCCCACATCTCGCTCGTTTTTCGCGAGATGTGGGATTCCGCAGCTGTCCACCAGCCACTCTCTCATGGAAACAGATCCGGCATGAGGTCATATACACCTCGGCAACTCAGGGGCGGAGGCTTGTTGAATCCCACATCTCGCGAAAAACGAGCGAGATGTAGGGCACCCATCATTCGTCACGGAACAGGGCGTGAGAAGTGCGGCTAGCGCCAGTCGTCCCTGGCCTGGAAAGCGCCTTCGCCAAAGACGGATTCAAACGAAGGGTGCTTCTTAATGAAAACCTCGTTGAAATTGCCTTCCTGGCGGAGCAGCACCCCTTGCAGACGAACCATCTCCAGCAGCGCGAGAAACATGCAAATGATGGCGCGCTCAGAACGTGTGTTTCTAAGCAGGCTGCTCAACGAGACCGGGCGGTCTTCCATGATCAGCCGGCGCCGAACGTAGTCGAGCATCTGGGTAACGGTGACGGCGTCTTCGTTCACGTCGAGCACCGGCCTTTGCCGGGCCCGGTCCAGAATTTCGCGGAACACCCGCACAAGGTCGACTGTATCCGCCGCAATTTCCTGCTCGGTTCCCGCTTCGCCGCGAAACTCGTGCAATGCCGGGTTGGTCCAGGTGGCTGCTTCAATCTGCTGCTTTTGTAACAGCATCTGAGCAGCATTCTTGAAACGTTCGTGCTCCAGCAGCCGCTCCACGAGTTCCCGGCGCGGATCTTCCTGCTCGCCGTCTGTACCCTCCGCCGGTGCGCGCGGCAACAGCATGCGGCTCTTGATATGGATCAGCAGCGAGGCAACATAAATGAAGTCAGCCGCTGCATCAACCTCGGTTTGCTTCAACCCTTCCACGTAGGCGAGGAACTGGGCCGTGATTCTGCCAATGGGGATGTCATAAATGTCGATATCCTGCTTACGGATGAGGTCGAGCAGCAAATCGAGAGGACCGTCGTACACCTGGCCTACGCTGATGCTGTAGGGCGAGAGGCTTTCTTCCACGTCTCGTTTTCTGGCCTGCTTCTCGGGTTGGCTCCGGACCTCTTCAGTCATTGGGCGCGCGCTCCCTGCTCGAGCGGCGACAGGTGCATGGCATCCCTCACCTGCTCCATGGTTTCTTCGGCGCGGGCGCGGGCAAGTTCTGATCCGTGATGGAGAATGTCGTGCACCAGGCGGGGCTGATCCTCGTACTGCCGACGGCGCTCCTGCATGGGCGTGAGTTCTGCGACGATGGCGTCCGCAGCCCACCCCTTGCACTCGATACAACCGATGCCTGCGGAGCGGCAGCCGGCATAAACCTTCTCGAGCGTGGGTTGCGACGAAAATACCTTGTGCAGATCACCCACCGGGCACTTGTCCGGATCGCCTGGATCGCTTCGCCGCACGCGCGCCGGATCGGTGACCATGGTCTTCAGCTTTTGCCGCACGATGGGTTCAGGGTCGGTGAGCAGGATGGTGTTGCCATAGCTTTTCGACATTTTGCGACCATCGGTGCCCGGTAACTTGGGCGAGGGCGTCAGCAGTACCTGGGGCTCGGGCAGAATCGCCGCGCCGCCGGCGCCAGGATAGAAGTGATTAAATCGCCGCGCCACTTCCCGGGTTACTTCCACATGCGCCACCTGGTCCTGGCCTACCGGCACGAAATCCGCCTGATAGATGAGGATATCGGTTGCCATCAACAGGGGATACCCCAAAAAGCCGTAGGTGGTGAGATCTTTCCCGCCAGCCTCAACATTGCCAATCTGTAACTGTTGCTCTTTGTAGGTAGGCACGCGCTCAAGCCAGCCAAGCGGCATGATCATCGAGAGTAATAGGTGCAGCTCGGCGTGCTGGGGCACCTGGGATTGCACAAACAGCACGCAGCGCTCCGGGTCGAGCCCCGCAGCCAGCCAATCGAGCGCTACATCCGCGGTGTTCTGGCGGACGTTTGAGGTGTCGGCGTAATCCGTCGTGAGCGCATGCCAATCAGCTACGAAAAAGTAGCAGTTATAGTCGTGCTGCAGGCGCACCCAGTTGTAGAGCGCTCCCATGTAGTTGCCGAGGTGCAATTTGCCGGTGGGGCGCATGCCGCTCAGCACGCGTTTGAGGTTTGCAGAATGTTGGTTCACTAGCTCGATTGTACGGAACCTCTAAAGAGATAGCAGCAAAACGCGGAAGAAGCGGAGCACCGGGTTGATCATCGCCATGGTGACGCCGCCACCAAAGAACAGCATGATAAACAGGCTCAGAATGCCCAGCCGGTCATACACCGGGAGCCAGCGGTAGGGCAGCATGTGGCGGAAGATGTGGCTGCCGTCGAGCGGAGGCAGGGGCAAGAGGTTAAACGCTGCGAGGAACAGGTTGAGCAACATGCCGAAGTAGAAGATAAGGGTCAGCGGGTAAGCGACAGGGCTAAGCGCCATGAGCTGCGGGTCAGGCCCGCTCATGCCTCGCATGGCCACTGACCGCACCGATGCCAGACCGATCGGAGACGTCTTGGCGATGACCATCAACACGATCAACGAGAACACGGAGCCAATGATGTTGCTCACCGGTCCCGCCAGGGTGGTGAGAATGTCGTCGCGCACAAAATTCTTGAAGTTGCGGGTGTTCACCGGTGTCGGCTTGGCCCACCCGATCAAAGGAATGTGCGTAACCAGAGCTACCAGCGGCAGCGCGATCGTGCCTATCGGGTCGATGTGTTTCAGCGGATTAAGAGTGATGCGGCCCAGCATGCGTGCGGTCTGGTCGCCCAGACGCGACGCCATCCATCCATGTGCCGACTCATGCAGACTGAGCGCGAACAGCAATACAACAAATTCAAAGATCCCCAGAACGATTTCAGGCGTGCCCATCCAGCCTGATGGTAGCACGGTAAAACCGGCTTTTTGAGGGTTCTGGAGGTATGGCCGTCCGGCTGCGCAGGGCTAGGTGGAGGGCTTGCGCTTAATCTCTTTCGCGGGCACGCCGCCCCAGATAGCGTGGGCAGGAACGTCTTTGGTAGCGACCCCCATGGCGCCCAGCATGGCGTCTTCGCCGATGGTGACGCCGGCCATCACTGCTGAGTGATAGGTGAGCCGGGTGCCCGGCCCAATTTCGGTGGTGCGGTTCTCCACGTCGAAGTAGTCAGTGGCCTGATGCCAGTGGGAATACACCGCCGCGTAGTCGGAAATGGAGGTGCCCTTGCGGATGATCAGTTCGCCCCGGTCATCGAGCATAACGAATTTGTGAATAGTGCAGTCGTCCTCGATGGTCAGGTTGTATCCATAACTGAACTCGACCCCGTGGAAAATTTTCACGTTCTTGCCCACGTGTTTGAAGATGTGTTTAGCAAGCATCTTGCGAAAGCGAAAGCCCAACCAGTGGTTCAGACCGAGCGCCGAGCGGTCGAACATCTGCCAAAACCAGATCAGGGGTTTGCGTTCGGCATATTTGGCCACGTCGACGTCGCCGTAGTACTCGGGTTCCAGGGTCACGTTGGCGGGATCGAGCGTCAACTGCAGAACGTTGCCAGGTAACTCAGAAAGGAGGGTGGTGTTCAGTTTGCCGCCGTGAGGGCGCCCCAGGTAGATCTGGTGCAGCGCATCGCGCACTACTTCGTTGCGCAGACGCGGCTCCTTGTGACGGGTGAACTCCTCATCGAGGTGGGCAATCCAGCGCCGGAAGACATCTTCGCCCTCGGCGGTTGGGCGTAGCTCGCGGTATTGATATCTCGGCATCGATCAGCTTCCCTTTCTTTTCAGCATACGACGCAATGGGCTACTGGATACTGAACACGGCGTAGACGGTGGCGGAAGCGCTCACCTTTTGCGCGCTGACGCTCAGCGGAGCGACTAGTTGTGCCGGCAGCGGCGCACTCGATTCTTTCCTCATCATGACAATTGGAGACGGCTGGCGCGATGGCGCTTCGTTGCTGGCGTACACCAGGGGACCGAGGGTGGCATTCAAGCCGCTGGCCATCTGTTGAGCGATCTGCCGGGCACGCTCGAGGGCCAGCTTAGCGGCTTTGGCCTGCAACGCATCCTGGTCTTCAACACTCCATGTCATTTGGCCACTTTGGTTAGCCCCTGCCTTGACGGCCGTATCCAATACCTGTGCGCCATTGGCCGCGCCTGTTTTCACCGTCCAGCCCTGCTCTACCTGGAACTTGCGGCTGGCTTTCTCGGCGGGCGTCCACTCCTGATTGCCATATTGCTGCACGGGCGTGATGCTTTGGGATTGGCTTTGGATGGCATCTTTCGGAATCCTGGCGGCGGTCAACGCCGCAGCAATGGCGTTGGATGTTTTGGACCCGAGGGCGTAGGCCGAGTCCTGATCCGCGCCGTATACCAGGTAGCCGATTTGCACGGTGACGGTATCGGCATCCGCGCTTGCGTCTGCGCTGGTGGTGACCGCAATGGTGCGATTATCTTTGTTGACCACAATCTGCTGGGCGTGGCTGGTGGCGACCAGGGCACACACGATGAAGGCGGCGGAGAGGCGTTGCGTGGGCGTCATACGGCTCCTTACGACCGGGCAGGGCCAGGCTGCTCCCGCAGGAGGGACAGCAGCCGCAAGCCGGCACCTGAGTCTATCGCGTCCGCGCTGCGGCGCACACCGCTGGGGAAATCAGTAGCCAGCCCCGCGATCATCAGCGCAGCGGCGGCATTCAGCAGAACCACGTCGCGCCGTGCGCCGTGCTCGCCACCCAGGATCGCCTTCACCAGACGCGCGTTTTCACCAGCGTTGCCTCCTGCCAATGCTGCCACGGGCGCAGGGTTTAGGCCGGCGTCTTGCGGAGTGAGGGTGAAATCGCGGATGGTGGATTCCTTTACTTCCGCCACGTCGCTCGGACCGCTCAGGGAAAGCTCGTCAAGGCCGTCCTGCCCATGTACGACCAAGGCATGCCGCACACCGAGTTGGGCCAGGGTTTCGGCGATCAAGCGGACAGCCGTGGATTGGTAAACCCCGACCACTTGTGCGCGGGCGCCCGCGGGGTTGGTGAGGGGGCCGGCGAGATTAAAAATCGTCCGGAAACCCAGTGCCCGGCGCACGGGTTGCACCCGCTTCATCGCAGGGTGCAGGGCGGGTGCGTAAAGGAACATGAAGCCGGTTTGGCGGAGGCACTCCACTGCCTGCTCGGGTGTTAGCTCGACCGATATGCCGAGTGCTTCCAGCACATCCGCTGAGCCGCACTTTGAAGTCACCCCACGGTTTCCGTGCTTGGCCACTTTAGCGCCGGCCGCCGCAGCGACCAGGGCAGAAGCGGTGGAGATATTAAAGGTGCCGAGGCTATCTCCGCCGGTTCCACAGGTATCGACGAGCTGGGCCCGTTCCTCACCCGTAAGGGGAAGGGGAAGGCTCACCGCCCGCATGCCGCGGACGAAGCCGGTCAGTTCGTCGACCGTAGGACCTCGGGCGGCAAGCGCGGTCAGAAACGCGGCAATCTGCCCATCGGTCGCCTCCCCGGAAAGCATATGTTCCAGTGCATCCTGGGCCTGGTTCTGGGTCAGGGTGCCCTGGTCGCCGGTGACTATCTCGAGCAAGCCTGCCAGTGGAGACATAGGTAATCGTAACCGTTGGGGCGTTGCTGCTACCCCTGGACGTTCACCACCAACCCCAAACAGCCAACCCATGCGGGCACTCTAACCATTGGTTAGTTGCTGATCCCATAAAGGTCACCACCAACCCCAGACAGGCAACCCATGCGGGTGCCCCATATCTCACGGCGCTCTTCAGCCGGGAGATGTGGGAGGGCTTTACCCTCTCCTCCCTAAACCGCACTTGAGGG
>CAZZVD010000276.1:0-6716 GCA_964657465.1 uncultured Acetobacteraceae bacterium
GTGGGCACGGTTGCCGGCACACCGGTCGCCATCATGCAGGGCCGGGTGCACGCCTATGAAGGCTATAGCGCAGAGGACGTGACCTTCCCCATGCGCGTACTGGGCCGCCTGGGGATTACAACCGTGGTGCTTACCAATGCCGCCGGCGGCGTACGGCTCGACATGCACCAGGGCCAACTGGTGCTCATCTCCGACCACATCAACCTCACCGGCCGCAACCCGGTGGTGGGTCCGAATGATGACCGGTTCGGGCAGCGGTTTTTCGACATGAGTGATACCTACAGCAAACGGCTCCGTACGCTGGCGCACACGATGGCTACCGGCCAGGGGATCACGCTGGCAGAGGGTGTCTACCTGGGACTTTCAGGCCCAAGCTTCGAAACGCCGGCGGAAATACGTGCCTTCCGCAGCCTGGGAGCCGACCTGGTCGGCATGTCCACCGTGCACGAGGCCATCGTCGCGCGGCATATGGGTATGCGCGTTCTTGGCATCTCCTGCGTGACCAATATGGCGGCCGGCGTGCTCGATCAACCAATCAACCACGAAGAAGTGATGGAGACGGGCGCGCGCGCGCAAACCGAGCTGACCGCACTCTTTCTAGCCCTGCTGCCGGCGCTCGCCGCAGACGTAAATTAACCTGCGCAGAACGCGCGGCGGCCGCTCCCGCTTGATAAACTTGAGTAGATATGCCAACGAAAAAAGAGCTTCTCACCACCCCTATCAAGCACGTCGATATCAAGCAGCACAATGTGGTTCCGCTGGTCGACGCGATGCAGTCCATGGCTTACAGCTCCCGTGATCTGGCCCGGGCGGCTTCGATCTATGAACGCATGCTGCGTGATCAGGATTGCGGCGTCATCCTTTGCCTGGCCGGCTCGCTCATCAGCGCCGGGCTCAAGCAGATTTTTGTGGACCTGATACGTAACAACATGGTCGACGCCATTGTCTCGACCGGCGCCAACATCGTCGACCAGGACTTCTTCGAAGCGCTGGGTTACAAGCACTGGATCGCGGACGACCTCTACCGCCAGGGCACCGAAGACGCAACCCTGCGCGAGCTGATGATCGATCGCATCTACGACACCCTGATCGATGAGGAAGAACTGCGCGAGTGCGACGACACCTGCAAGGTGATCGCCGATTCGCTCGAGCCTCGCCCCTATAGTTCGCGCGAGTTCATCCGCGAAATGGGCGCTTACCTGGAGAAGCAGGGCAAGACACCGGAAAAGGGTGGGGTCGACAGCATCATCTATGCGGCTTACCAGAAGGACGTTCCGATCTTCGTGCCTGCCTTCAGTGACTGCTCTGCTGGTTTTGGCCTGGTGGCTCACCAGCACGCCCGCGGCGACAAGCCTAAGGTGTCCATCGACTCGGTGAAGGACTTCTACGAGTTGACCCAGCTCAAGATCGCCAACCCGACGACCGGACTATTGATGATCGGCGGCGGCGTACCCAAGAACTTCGCTCAGGACATCGTCGTCTCGGCAGAGATCCTCGGTGTGGACGCCCCAATGCACAAGTACGCCATCCAGATCACGGTGGCCGATGTCCGCGACGGCGCCCTCTCCTCCAGCACGTTGAAGGAAGCGAGCTCGTGGGGTAAGGTCGACACCACGTTCGAACAGATGGTGTTCAGCGAAGCCACCCTGGCGCTGCCACTGATAACGGGCTATGCCTATCACAAGAAAGCACATGGCGAGCGCAAGGAGCGGCGTTGGTCGCGCCTGCTGGAGCCGGTCACCGCTTAACCAGACAGTTCGTCATTGATTCCGCGGCCCCGTACCCCTCCAGGTATGGGGCCGTTACCATTGCGCTTACTGTTGCTTTCCACAACTGGTACTAAAGTGGCAGTGGCGTCCATCGTTTTTCCCAGATAGCGGTTCGGGAGTCGGTATACTTCGAGGCATCCCCCAGGACGCAGTCCATTGATCGTCGTGGGGGTTTTACCTTGTCTCTGATCCTGAGTGCTGTTGGTTTGATAGTCACTTACACCGTAATGTTCCTGGGGTTTTGGTCCCTGGGCCGTATGTCCGCGCTTTCAGACAAGTTGGTTGAGAGCCGTGCCAATGTAATACCGTTTCGCCGTAATTAATCTTGAAGAAGAGCCAGTGCGTCAGCGACAGCAACCACGAACGCACTGCTCATCCGCTGCAACTTTCCCCCGATTTGACCCGTTGGATGTGCGTGAGAACTACCCGCATGCTGTGCGTGGACTACGTTTAGTCACTGTATGGACGGAATTTGACCCCCTATACTCCCTACAGAGAACGCGTTGCATGGGCCTGAGTACGTTTCTTTCTCCTGTTTAGGGGCAGAAAACGGGCGGACCTGGTAGATCTCAGCAATTAGACCCGCACACATCGAGTAAGAGTGAACTGGCTTCGGGATAGGCTGCCGTCCACCATATTTTTCGCCGTTGCGCTATTGCTGTCTGCCTATGGCGGGCTGGTCCTTCTCCTGGGCCACGGCGGCACCTTTTCGGTCGCCGTCATCACGTGGGCGTTTGCCCAGGTAGTGCTCATCGGGCTTTGTGTGCACAGCTTCCTCGATGCCTCCCGCCAGGACGAGGCCGAGTGGGAAGTCCAGCAGGTAGCGCAACTACAGCGCAGCATCCTCGATTCGGCCGGGCCGATGATCCTGGCCACCGATCTGCAAGGCAACCTCCTCATATTCAATCCCGCGGCAGAACGCATGCTGGGTTACCGATCGAATGAAGTGCTGGGCCACGTGACGGCACAGGATCTTTTCCCGGAAGGTGAACTGGAACGTGTAGGGCAACTGCTGGTTTCTCGTTTAGATCGCTCCCCTTCCATTGAGATGGAAGGCATTTCGACCGCGCTGAAGCACTATGTGCAGTACGTCACCAGCTTCCCGGTAAGCCGGGTGCGCGGCTTTGAAATTGTCTGCCGCCGCAAGGACGGCACCACATTCCCTGCCATGATTTACCTCTCCGCCGTGCGCAATGCCGAGGGATCGCTGACCGGCCTGCTGGCCATCGCCACCGATCTCACCGCAACCAAACGCGCGGAGCACGCACTGCGCGAGAGTGAAGAGCGTTACCGCGATTTGTTCGACAACTCGCAGGAGATGATCGCCACCCTCAGCCCAAGGTCCAAGTACCTGTATGTGAACCCGGCCTGGCAGACCTGCTTTGGCAAGAGCGCCGCCGCCTTCGAGAGTCTGATCAATTTTGAAGCGGCGTTTCCGCCGGAGATCCAGACCAGCGCCGCCAGCCTGTTTATCCGCGCGCTGAAGGGCGAGCGCATCGACCGGGCCAACCTGCGGGTGCAGGACGCGAGTGGCATGTATCGCGAGCTGGAAGCCAGCCTGAGCTGCCGCCAGGATCGCGGGGAGCCGGTGTCGGTCCGCTGTATTTTCCGCGACGTGACTGCCCAGTACCAGCGCGAACGCCGCCTGGCCATGCAACTTGCTGTCAGCCAGGTGGTGGGCGAATCGACCACTTCCGATGAAGCCCTGCCGGCCATGCTGGAATCCCTGGGAACCAACCTGGGCTTTGATATGGCGGGCCTTTGGTTTGTGAGCAGCGACCACCACACCCGCTACCTGGCCGGCTGGTACGCTCCTGATCGCGCCTGCGTCGAGTTCCATCGCGACAGCATTGGCCGTGTCCTGCAAAAGGGCAAGGATCTGCCAGGCCAGATTTGGGCTGCGGAAAGCCCATGCTGGATCGAAGACCTGCAGGAGGACAGCAATTTCCTCCGTGCCACGTCCGCCCTGGCGGATGGCCTCGTGACTGGCTGGGGTGTACCCGTACGGGTAGGAAACCAGGTGATCGCGGTGGTTGAGTTTTTCAGCCGCCAGAAGCAGCGCGAAGACAACGAGATGATGGCCACCGTGGAAACGGTGTGCGCGTCCATCGGCCAGTTCATGGCGCGTTCCGCGCAGGAGAGCCGCCTGGAAGAACTGAATCGGCAGAAGGAGTCGATTTTGAACTCGGTGGCCGATGGCATCTTCGGCACCGACTCTGCAGGGCGCATCGTGTTTGTGAATCCTGCCGCGGCCAGCATGCTCGGCGCGCACGCCTTCGACCTGATCGGCCGAACCGTGCATTCCGTAGTGCACGAAGAACGCAAAGGCCGGGAAAAGTGTTCTGAGCAGTGCCGCACCGGGCGCGCCTTTATGGTGCGCGAAGGCTCCAGTGGGCAGGATGTTTTCTATCGCAGGAATGGGGCTTCGTTCCCCGTTGAATTCTCGGTAACTCCCATGGTCGAGCACAATGTGGCCGTCGGCAGCGTGCTCAGTTTCCGTGACATCAGCCAGCGGTATGCGCTGGATCGCATGAAGGATGAGTTCGTCTCCACCGTCAGCCATGAGCTGCGTACGCCGCTCACTTCCATCCGCGGGGCTTTGGGCTTGTTGGCGACCGGGCTGCTGGGAGAGATGGGCGAGAAGGCATCGAACCTGTTGCGCATTGCGGTCACCAATTCCGATCGCCTGGTTCGACTGATCAACGACATTCTTGACCTGGAACGCATGCAGTCTGGCCGCGCCCCGCTCACCTATCGCAACTGCGATCTGGAAGAGCTGGCTCGCCAGGCGATCGATGCCATGACACCGATGGCAGACGCCGCCAAGGTCCAGCTGTTGCTGGATTCCGGGCCGGTGCACGTGGAAGTGGATCCTGATCGCCTGCAGCAGGTAATGACCAATCTGCTCAGCAATGCGATCAAGTTCTCGCCCCCGCAGTCGCAGGTGACGGTAGCGCTCGAGCGCCTGCTGGATGGGGTGGCCGTCAGCGTCAGCGACAATGGGCGCGGGATTCCTAAAGACAAGTTGGAATCGATCTTCGATCGCTTTCAGCAGGTAGACGCTTCGGACGCCCGGCAGAAGGGCGGCACGGGTCTCGGCCTCGCCATTTGCCGCACCATTGTGATGCAGCACGGCGGGCGCATCTGGGCAGAGCGAAATCCTGATCGCGGCTCCACGTTTCGCATGTTCCTGCCCTCAATGATGCGCGAGTCCGAGTTGGCGCTGACGGGCGGATCTTCCGCGCTGGCCGTGAACGCCACCTCCATCCTGGTGTGCGATGAGAATCCCGAAACGCGGGCGGTACTGGTCGAGAGCCTGCGGAAGAATAGCTATACCGTCCTCGAAGCTGCGAGCGGAGACGAAGCTGTGGTCATCGCCCGGCAGACGCCCATACAGGCGATTCTGCTGGATATGAGCCTGCCCAGCCTGCATGGTTGGGAAACGCTGCACCTCCTGCGTGACGATGTGCGGACGGCAGCCATCCCGGTCATCGTGCTGAGCGCTTTTGGGGCGATGAACGACCCGGAAGTGGAGAAAGCGGCCGATGCGTGGCTGGAGCAGCCGCTTGAAACAGATTCCATGCTGGCCGCACTCTCCCGCGTGCTGCAGGGAGAGAAGCAGCCCTCCCGCGTATTGCTGGTGGAGGACGATACCGATCTGGCCAAGGTCATCCTGGCGACGTTCGAGCGCGCCGGCATCCAGATCCACCATGCCGCCACGCAGCGCAAAGCGATGGAGCTGTGTGTCGCGTCGCGGCCGGACCTGTTGATTCTCGATATCGCGCTGCCCGATGGCGACGGCTTTGGACTGGTGGACTGGCTCCGCCAACAGCAGGAGATGAAGCACCTTCCGCTGGTGGTGTATTCGGCACAGGACCTGAGTGAGAGCGAGCGAAAAAAGCTGCGGCTGGGGCACACCGAGTTCCTGACCAAAGCGCGCGTACAACTGCAAGACGTGGAGACGCTGGTTCTCTCGATGCTTCGCCAGCCCAACGAGGGCAGCGAAGTGCCTCAGGGCTGGGATGGAAGTACGTCTCCAAACATTTGAAAGCTGATTAACCTTTTCACTGCCGCAGACAAAAAGCCGCACATAAAAAACTATGACACGCCGCATCCTGATCATTGACGACGAAGACGACATTCGCCTGGTAGCAGGCATGAGCCTGGAGACAGTAGCCGGGTGGGACGTGCTGTTGGCCAGCAGTGGCAAGCAAGGCATCGAGCGCGCCGCCACTGAGCATCCAGACGCGATTTTGCTCGATGTCATGATGCCGGAAATGGATGGACCCACTACCCTGCTCAAGCTGAAGGCCAGCGGCACCACGTCGCAGATTCCGGTTCTGTTGCTCACTGCCAAGGTGCAGGGGTCGGACCAGGTACGCTTCGCTGAAATGGGGGTGGCGGCGATTCTGTTCAAGCCATTTGACCCGCTCACTCTGGCCCGCCAGATCTCTGCCGCTCTTGGCTGGAAGGAGGGTGGCTGAGCGCATGACGAGCGACGAAAACATGGTTCCCGATACCCAGACGCACGAGCAAAAGCTGCAGGCGATGCTTTCCGCACTTTGGATCCGCAGCAGGCACACGGTTGCTGAACGCGCGGCGCTCTTGCAGGAAGCCGGCACCTTGCTGCTTGAGCATCGGCTGGATCAGCCCACCCAGCTGCGGGCGGTTGATTCGGCCCACAAGCTGGCTGGCATTCTGGGCACCTTTGGTCTGCCCCGCGGTACCGATCTGGCGCGTGAAGCGGAGGTGCTGTTTGGCCGGGCCGACAAGCCGGAGCAGGCAGAAGTGGAGCGGTTGCAGGTGCTGCTGGCGGAGTTGGTCAGTCTGATCGAGCGAGGCCCTTTAGGGCCGCAATGATGGATTCGCAGTGCGGATATCTCTTTCCAACAAATGACGGGTGCCCCACATCTCGCTCGTTTTTGGCGAGATGTGGGATTCCACCGC
>CAZZVD010000277.1:0-6691 GCA_964657465.1 uncultured Acetobacteraceae bacterium
CCCACGCACGCCGGAGTCGGCGAGCATGGGGCACCCGTCCAGGGATTAGGGCTTTATGGTTGTATCCGAGCCTGGTGTTGAGACACGCGTCCAGGAAGTAGGGTTTGTGGTCGCAGTGGAGATGCGTGGTGAGACACGCGTCCAGGGAGTAGGGCTTTGTGGTTGTATCCGAGTCTGGTGGTGAGACAAGTGGCTCGGGGTGAGATCAACTGCAGAACAGGGGCACCGTCCTCCGCTGCCCCCTCTGATTTACTTAGGTTGGGGAACCATGCGAATGTAAGGCTTCACTTGCTTCCAACCATCCGTGTATTTCTCCTTGGCCTCTTCATCGGAGACAGAGGGCAGGATGATGACATCCTGGCCGGGTTGCCAGTCGGCGGGGGTGGCTACCTTATGTTTCGCGGTCAGCTGCATGGAGTCGATGACCCGGATCAGCTCAGGGAAGTTACGTCCCGTGCTCATCGGATAACTCAGGTGGAGCTTGATCTTCTTGTCAGGCCCAATAATGAAGACCGTCCGCACCGTGGCGTTCGCTGCAGCGGTCCGGCCATCCGAAGTCGTGCCTGCATCAGCCGGCAGCATGTCATACAGCTTGGCGATCTTCAGCTCGGTATCGCCAATCATCGGGTAATTGATCTTGGTGCCGCCGACTTCTTCGATATCGATGGCCCACTTGCCGTGGCTGCTCACCGGGTCGACACTCAGGCCGATCACCTTGGTGTTCCGTTTGGCAAACTCATCCTGAAGATTGGCCACGCTTCCCAGCTCGGTCGTGCAGACCGGGGTGAAGTCTTTGGGGTGCGAAAAGAGTACTGCCCAGCCATCGCCGATCCACTCATGAAAGTGGATCGTGCCCTGCGTAGTTTCGGCTGTAAAGTCGGGAGCGGTGTCATTGATCCTGAGCGACATGTACGGTACATCTCCTGCCATTGTTGGCGGTATCAAATTCTTTGAGCGTATGACGATATTATCAGGCTGACGCCGGTCCGTGGTCAGGCCCCCTGGTAGGGGATCCAGACCTGCATGGCCGAAAGCTGACGATTCGACCAGGCGTAATAAGGAACCATGCGCAGAGAGGTTGGATGCGGTTCCCCGCCGGGCAGGGCCGCCTGGTAGAGCGTGGAAGCACTGGCCGGCAGCCAGGCCCCTGGATGCTCCAACACCACCACGCCGTCTAGCAAATCGGGCTGATAGTGGGCGGCGGTTGTTCCGCTCAACTGGGCCGTATAGAGCGGGAAACCAAGTGCATCGTCCGCAGCCAACGCCTGGTCAAGCTGCTCCATGCAATACACCAGCGGACCGCGCTGAAAGGCGACGCGGCCACGATCATCCGTGACCGCCAGGTTGGCGTGAACAACTTGCGGCTCCATATCGAAGCTCAGCTCCACCGCATCGCCAGCCGACCAGCGGCGCTTGATGGGCAGGTACTGGCCTGCAGCCACCCCGGCGACCAGCTTGCCATTCACCTTGACGGCGGTTTGCTTTGACCAGCCAGGGATACGCACGAAAACGGTGAACTCCTCGGCAGACGCCGGGCTCACGGCAAGGTGGACCGAGCCCTCCCAGGGATAGTTGGTTGTCTGCTTTATGGACAGTTTGCTGCCGTTCTCAAGCTGCCAGGTAAGCTCGTTGTTGTCATAGAAATGCACATACACCCCTTCTGCCGAGGTGCTGTAAAAGTAGCCGGGCAGTGAAGCAAAGGTGCGCTCAAGGTTGGGCGGGCAGCAGGTGGTGTCATACCACGGGTTGCGAATCTTATCGCCGGTGGTAGGGTCGTACGCCAGCGGATTGCGATAGCAGTAAAGTTTGCCATCGAGCGACATGCCGCTGTTAATCCCATTGTAAAGCGCGCGCTCCATCACATCAGCGAACTTGGCATCGCCGCTGGCAGAGAGCATCCGCCAGTTCCACATCATGTTGCCGATGGCAGCGCAGCTCTCGCCATACGCCGTCTCATTGGGCAACTCGTAGGCGTTGCCGAAGGCCTCGCCATCGCTGCGCGCGCCCACGCCACCGGTGACGTAAAGCTGGTGGGCGGACAAATCTTCCCACAGCCGGGTAAGGGTCTGCCAGTACGCCGGATCGCCGGTTTCCAGGTAGTAGTCCGTCGCCCCGCAGCAGGCATACATAGCCCGCACCGCGTGCCCTTCGAGCTTGGTGCGCGACGTAAACGGAATGCCACAAAACATGTAAACGATTTGCCGCTCCTGCAGCGGAATGCGCGAATCCCCTTTGAGGATGTAGCCTGCGAGGTCAAGGTAGCGCCGGTTCCCGGTGGTGCGGTACAGCTCAATCAACGACATCTCGATTTCGGGGTGCCCGGCCACGATGGGTCCCTGGTTTGCACCGGGACCGTAGCCCGGCAGCAGGAACTCATCCACAAAGCGCACGCCTATATTCAACAACGTCGGATCGCCCGTCGCGCGATAGCACGCGATGCCACCCTGCAGCAGGTGCCCAATGCAATAAAGCTCGTGGCCTCCGGTCTGCGTTTTGGGCAGCATGCGGTCGCCCTTCTTGCTCTCGACGAAGTAGGTGTTGAGGTAGCCGCTCGGCTCCTGGGCCGCTGCCACCTGACGCGTCATCTCTTCTGCCTGGGCCCGCAACTCCGGCAGCGGACCCGACTGCAGCGCAAACCCGACTGCCTCCAGCCATTTGTAAATGTCAGAGTCGGAGTAGACCGGGCCCCGCTGCGCCGCACTTGACTTGCCTTCCAGTCGAAGAAAGTTGTCCATGCGCCCGTGTTCCAGCAGTTCGTTCCGCATGCTGGGAATGCTGGCGGCCACGTTGGTTTGGCGGCGCTTCGACCAGAAGCCTGGCTGAATCGTCACCGCGCGCACCGGAACACTCTTCAACCTGGCGTAGGGGGATTTGCGGGTCTCGATGATGCCTGCACGCGCCCAATCTGGATCGAGGGTAGCTTCACCCTGAGCCGGTAGCGCGAGAACGGCAGTAGCCGCCGCCGCAGTAGCCATAAATTGACGGCGCGTCAGCGGAAACTCTGACATGAAAAGACCCCCTTTGGGACGAACCGAAAGTATAGCCAACCCACCTAATCGCTGTCGTGCGGCGCGGAGCGCCCACTGCAAACAAAATGTCGGGCCGCTCCACGGACTGGGGTGCCCCATATCTCACGACGTTTTCCAGTCGGGAGATGTGGGAATTCACGACACTCCGTCAAAAGCCTTCCCCTGCCACAATCCCAGGCGCGACAAGCGATCCCGGCGCACTAGCCATTAAAGGGGAAGCAAATTAGCAGCCGCATCGAACGCGAACTCCTGCGCCGCCCCGGTGGCGATCACACCCGGTCGCCCAGCGATCCCCCGCACGCAACCCTCCGAAGCCTGAAAACGCTCCAGGTTCAACGTGTCGGCAATCCTCACTACCTTCATCTTCGCCGTATCCGGCTCTGCCAGCGAAGCGATCGCCGCCTGGATGGCCTCGCGATCATTCTCGAAGTAAATCGGTATTTTTGCCGGCAGCAACCCCAGCGAAGTTAACGCATTCATGTACGTATATTGCAGATTGAGCGATTGCACCAGCCGCGCGGTGGTGAAATCCGCCATGCCCACCCCAACCCCGTTCCCGTTACTGGCCGGCGTCAAATCACGGACGAAAATGCGCGAAACGCGCGGCGTCACCGAGCCCGACCCATGCAGAGAAGAGATATAGCCGGCGATATCACGGCCGATGACATTCGTATCCATACCAGAACCGCTGATGTCCTTGCCCATGCGATCGACAATCAGCAAATCGATGTCATCAAACGGCAGCCGAGCCAGCAGCGACGTAGCCTGCTGAAACAGGCGGTCCTCTTCAGCTACGATCCGCTCTGGCGACAACACGCGAATCTCGGCCGTCTGATGATGCTGATCTTCCAGGAGCGCGATGGCGCCAAAGATGGGGGCGGCCCCAAGGATCGTCTGCGCAAACGCCCGCAGGACCACCTCGTACCCGAGATGCGCGGCGGCCCGATGCGCGTTGTTGGCGCCCGCCTGTTTACCGAACCCGATCACCAGCATCTTCTGGATGCCGCTCCCGAGGTTACCCCGGAAATCTGTGTGCGGCTTCACCCGGTTCAGCACAATCACACCATCCGCCTGCATGGCGGGCACACTGAAGACCACATCCAGCCCATCGAGCGCGGTGCCAATAGTCTGCACGTCCATGCTCGCCTCAATCGGAACCCCCATGCTCTCGGCGGTGACCCCGTAGTTGGCGAGAACCTGAATCTGCCCTTCCGCGGTCGCCCCACCATGGCTCCCCATGGCAGGAACAATGAACGGCCTGGCCCCTGCCTCTACCAGCACATCTACCGTTGCCTTGACCACCTCTTTCAGATTGGTGATACCACGGCTGCCTACGCCCAGAGCGATGCGCATGCCGGGGGTAATCTTGCTGCGCAGGCCTTGATCGGTGAATTGCTGCTCCAGTGAAGCGGAGAAGTCGAGTGGCCGCGACGGCGGGTAGCTCTGCTGCATCGCGATCATTTTGGGGAGCTGATTGGCATGAATATTCACAGGAAATCTCCGTCCGCTCGATCTTAAGCGATCTCTGCCCAGCCGCGCTTGATTGCAGGCCGTCCCTCTTCTGGATACACTTGCCGTTCGCTTCGCCTGGGGTGACGGGACGAAGCAGCAGGAGTGGCATGCGCTTAGCGGGAAAAGTCGCCATCGTCACCGGGGCCGCTTCTGGCATTGGCTGCGCCATGGCCCAACGCTTTGCAGCGGAGGGCGCGCGCGTGGTGGTGGCCGACCTCGACCAGGACCGCACCACGGCGGTCGCCGCTGACATTGCGGCCGAGACCCAGGGGCGAGTGCTCGGCGTGGCCATGGACGTGACCAGTGAAGACTCGGTCGATCGCGCCGTAGCGCGGGCCATCGAGACCTTCGGCGGCGTCGATATCCTGTGCGCCAATGCCGGCAACCAGATCATCGGCGGTATTCATGAGCTGGCGTTCAGCGATTGGAAGAAGATCATGGCCGTTCACCTGGATGGCTCCTTCCTGACTACGCGGGCTTGCCTCCGTCACATGTACGCCGCCGGCAAAGGCGGCACGATTATCTACACCGGCTCAGTTCACTCGAAGCTGGCTTCCCTGCTGAAGGCGCCGTACGTCACGGCGAAGCACGGCCTGCTTGGCCTGTGCAAAGCCGTGGCCAAAGAGGGCGCACCCTACAACGTGCGCGCGCATGTCATTTGCCCCGGCTTTGTACGCACCCCACTGGTCGAAAAACAAATCCCGGAGCAGGCCCGAATCCTCAATATCAGCGAGCAGGACGTGGTCGAAAAGGTGATGCTGAAAGACTCCGTGGATAAGCAGTTCACCTCGACGGAAGAGATTGCCGATACCGCGGTCTTTCTCGCCGAACAAACAACCCTCGCCCTCACCGGCCAATCGATCCTGCTCACTCACGGTTGGTTTATGGAGTAGCCTGCTACAGGAGGAACTGAATGTCACTTACCAGACGCAGCTTTATCAGCACCGGCACTGCCGCCGCCGCCATGTTGTACACCGGTGCCGGACGAGCCGCTTCGTTAAACCTTCCCGTTGGTCTGCAACTGTACTCGGTGCGGACCCTGCTACCCACCGATTACGCCGGCACCCTCAAACAGATCGGGGCCCTGGGCTACACCGAGGTAGAGGCCGCCGGCTTCTACAACAAGCCGGTAGAGGAGGTGCAGGCCGCCATGAAGGCTGCGGGCCTGCGCTGTGTGAGCGCTCATTATCCGTTGCCCCTGCTCAAGCAGCACCTGGACGAAATACTTCCCTTCTGCAAGACCCTGGGCACAGGCTACGTCGTATGCTCGTCGCCGATGCATCAGGACCCGACGAAAAAAGGCGAAATGTCAATCGACGATTGGCGCTGGACCGCGGATCAGTTCAACCAGATCGCGACCAGAGTACAAGCCGCGGGCATGCATTTTGCGTATCACAATCACCGGGCCGAGTTCGGCGAATTAAACGGCGTGCTGCCCTACGACGAACTGCTCAAGAACACTGACCCCGCAAAGGTAAGCTTCGAACTGGATTGCGGTTGGGTAATCATTGGCGGCCATGACCCGGTGCAGGTGCTGAAGCAATACCCCACCCGGATAGTAATGCTGCACGTGAAGGATTTCAAAAACAAGCAGGAGCCGTCCGTTGAACTGGGCACAGGTTCGATCGACTATGCCCCGATCTTCGCCGCAGCGGCCGCCGGCAAACATATCCGTCACTGTTTCGTAGAGCAGGAAGAGTTTCAGAACCCCATCATGCAATCCCTGGCCGTGGATGCGAAGTATATGAAGAAGTTCCACGCCTAGCGGAACTAGAGGGCGGCCCCTGTCTCCCTGTGCTTAGGGGATATGGGGGCTGGCCTCTTAACCACCTCGAACCCGGATTTCTCACCACAACCCTCAGCTTCCGACCACAATGCCCCAGCTAGTGGCGTTGCCCGGCCGCCGCGTGTGGCGTTTGAGTTACAGCAGCGTGTGGCGTTTGAGTGACCGCACCGTGTGGCGTTTGAGTGACAAGCGTATGCGGGCTTCCCGCCGGTGTTTGCTTCACGCCGCAGGCAATGCCGGCAAGCGTCACTAGCCCCCAACTTGTCATCCCGAGCGCAGTCGAGGGATCTGCTGTGCGCCTTTCTCCCTCCACAAATTTCTACAGAGCTCCAGCATCGGACACGCAGAGGAACCATTCCTTCAG
>CAZZVD010000278.1:0-6684 GCA_964657465.1 uncultured Acetobacteraceae bacterium
GGGGTGGGGGCATTGTGGTTGTCTCCAGACAGTTGTGGTGAGAAATCCGGGTTAGTGGCCGTCGGTTTCGTTGTGACTTTTAAACCGGCCATCATTTGCCCAGAGAACCATGGCGAGGAACGCAACAAGGGCACCGCCCAGACAAACCACTACCTGCAACATAGACGCCTCCGGAGCTTACCGCTGCAAACCATTTTAGAGCTTTTTGCCTAAGCGGTGCTCAAAGAGCTTAGCGTCAATCAAAAACCGGAACCAGAAGGTCTGCAGCGTCCAGAAGATGAAACCTTCTTTTCCATCGAGAAATCCCAGGCGGAGTACATAGCGATAGACGAACAGGGCGTACGGCCGCACGAACAGGGGTGCGTCGTTGTACAGCCCGCGCAGGTAGCGTTTTCGTTCCATCGGATTGCCGACCAGGCGTGGTTGGATACGTGCACCTGCCATCGCCGCAGTCTGTTCCTCCACTTCGGCATCGGCCCAACGGTTATGCCGGACGGTCCACTCAGAAAGAGACATGCGGATGTCATCCACCATGAAGCCACTAAGGCGTGCCGCCGAGCCCTCGGTCAGGTAGAAGTGCTGGTCATACTTGCGCTCTTCGCATCGGCCGACGCCGTTGCGGAACAGCCGCAAGTGCCAGGTAGGCGACATGCCGCCATGGCGCAGCTGGCGCCCAAGGAACTGGACCAGGCGCGCCATCAGGAATCCGTGCTGAGGCGGTTCTTCGGGCAGCGCACGGATCGAGGCAATCAACTCCGGTGTAAGCCGCTCGTCCGCGTCCAGGTGCAACTGCCAGCGGTAACGCAGCGAAAGATGATCGATCGCCCAATTCCGTTGCGCCCCATAGCTTTCAAACGCATGCTGCACGACCTGAGCGCCATAGCCCTGGCTAAAGGCGACGGTGTCGTCACTGCTGAAGGAATCGACGACGTGCAGGTCATCAGAAATCTCCTGTGCCTGGGCAAGCGTAGCCCCAAGTGTGTCGACCGAATTGTAAGCAAGAACAATGACTGATGGCTTCATGCGGAATGAGTTCCACTATAGCCGCTTCTCTCCGGATGATGAGACTGATCGTCCACCGGCTGTGCGCCGGGCTTAACCAGACGGCTCAATCCGCCGGGCATCTTCTTCTCGCCCCCAACTTGTCATCCCTCGACTGCGCTCGGGATGATAAAAGGGGGGCTAGCTAACCCACTCACTACACACTCACAACAGCCCCGCGCTGGTAATGCGTTGTACGCCTGCCTGGGCAAACTCGTGATGCGTTCGGGCCACCGAACCATTCAAGTCAATCGCGCGACAGCCATCCTCGATTACATAAGTCTCAAAGCCTGCCTGCATGCTGTCGATTGCGGAGTGCCGCACACAGAAGTCATACGCCAGACCGACCAGAAAAATGCGTCCCAACCCGCGTTCCCGCAGGTAGCCGGTGAGACCAGTGCGCGAGATGCGATCATTCTCGCGGAATGCAGAATAGGAATCTATTTCCTTACGAAAACCCTTGCGCAGAACGAGCTCGACGTTGTCGACCGGTAAGTGCGGATGCAACTCCGCCCCGGTGCTGCCCTGTACGCAATGGTCAGGCCACAGCATTTGCTCGCCCTCTGCGGTCGCGATCGTGTCGAAGGGTGAGCGGCCCGGGTGATTCGAGGCGAACGAATGATGATCCCGCGGATGCCAGTCCTGGGTCACGATGAGATGACGAAACAGTGGAGCGATGCGGTGCACCACAGGAACCACCTCCTGCCCACCAGGGACGGCAAGTGCGCCGCCATCACAAAAGTCATTCTGCACGTCGATGATGAGCAGTACGTCACGATCTACCAGTTCAATACTCATTCCACTTTCTCCCTCTCGCGTCTGATCAAATCGCCTGGTCGCGTTTTGCGCCTGCAATTTGTTCGGCCGAGTACTGCAAGCTCTCAAGAACTGAGAGTGTATGTTCCCCCAACACCGGCGGGGGCAACCGGTACACCACCGGGGTTGAGGATAGACGAACCGGATTGGCGATACTGCGCACTGCATCGAGGGTAGGGTGTTTGATCTCGACGATCAGCCCGCGCGCCAGCGCTTGCGGATCGTTCAACGCCTCACCCACCATCTGGATGGCCGAGGCAGGGATATCCTCTGCAGCCAGCCGCTGCAGCCACTCCCCAGCCGGCGCTTGCGCAAAGATCGCGCACAGCGCAGGAATTAACACGCCACGGTGTTCAATCCGCGACGCATTGGTGGCAAAGCGAACGTCCCGTCCCAGCGTCTCCGTTGCCGCAAGCACGCGGAGAAATTTCTGCCACAACGCATCTGTACCTACGGCGGCGACGAAATACCGGCCGTCTCCGGCTTGGAATACCTGGTAGGGCACAATGCTGGGGTGCGCGTTACCCCACCGCTGCGGCGACTCACCAGCGTTCAGGTAATTGCTGCCGACGTTAATCAGGAGAGTAAGCTGAGAATCAAATAATGCCATATCCAGCGCCTGCCCCTGGCCAGTCTTCTCCCGTGCCAGCAGTGCCGCCAGAATACCCAGCGCGGAGTAAAGCCCGCATCTCATATCGGCAATCGCGACAGGGTAACGAATCGGTTCACCCTCTGGCTCACCGGTAAAGCTCATGATGCCTGCCTGCGCCTGGGCAATGATGTCGTACCCGGCAGCCCCTGCGCGCGGTCCGGAATGACCATAGCCGGAAATCGCACAATAGATGAGGCGAGGATACCGCGCACACAGCGTCTCCGCATCGAGCCCGCGTCGCACCAGGGACGCCGGATTCCGGTGATTGATGAGGAACACATCGGCGGTGGCCAGCAAGCGATCGAGAATCGCAGCACCAGTGGGCTGATCGTAATCGAGCGCCACGGAACGCTTGTTGCGATTGGCGGCAAGAAAGTACGCCGACTCACTGCCCACGAACGGAGGACCCCAACCGCGCGATTGGTCGCCGCTCTGCCGGCGCTCGACCTTGATGACGTCCGCACCAAAATCCCCCAGTATCATGGCGCAGTAGGGCCCAGCAAGGGCTTCTGTCAGCTCAACGACGCGAATGGAATCGAGTACCGCCACTAAAAGCCTGGCGGCCGCTCGTCCACAACGCCGAAGCTCTTTTCCAGGGCAAGGCCTGCCCGCGTCAGCTTGCCTTCCTCGAACAGCCGCCCGATCAAAGTCACGCCGTGCGGCACGCGTTTGGGTGGAGAAAATGTCGCCGGAGGATGCGACGGATCGGGAGCCCAGTCGCTGCGTTCCTGCGACACCTCGATAAAGCCTGCGCGCAGTGTCAGCGAAGGGTGTCCGGTGTTGTTCGTGATGGTGAGCATCTCGTCGCGCAGCGAGGGCACCAGCAGAAGATCGACGTTGGCGAACACGTGCGCCATCTGCATGGCCACCTTACGGCGAAAACGATCGGTCTGCACAAAGTCGACTGCGGAGAGGAAGCGCGCCTGGCGAAATGAGTTCGGCCACGCATCGGGGACCTGCATCTTGAGCTTATCGACACCGTGGGACAACGTTAGCTCTTCAAAGGCAGCGGCCCCTTCCGCAAACAGGATCAGGTTCAGCGAGTCATACGGCCAGTCCGGGATCGACACCTCGACCGGCACCATGCCCACTTTCTTTACCGCCTCGAGCGCTGCGCGATCCACGTCGGTGGCCGGCGACTGCTTCATCCATTCTGGAAAATAGCCGACGCGCAGACCAGCTACGCCAGCGCTCGCATCGAAGTCCAGCTTGCTGGGCACGCTGAAGACGTCTCCGGCATCCGGTCCGCTGATCGCTTGCAGCACCAGGATGGCGTCTTCAACGCTGCGGGTCATCGGGCCGAGCTTATCGAGCGACCAGCAAAGTGTCATGGCGCCCGTGCGCGGAACGCGGCCGAAGGTAGGCCGCAACCCGGTGACCCCGCAACGCATGCTGGGTCCAACGATGCTACCGCCCGTTTCGCTGCCAATCGAAAAAGCCACCAGCCCCGCTGCCGTTGCAGAGCCAGGTCCAGCGCTCGAACCCGAAGAACCTTCCGTCGGCAACCAGGGGTTTTTCGTTTGCCCCCCGAACCAGACATCGTTCAGCGCCAACGCACCCAGGCTCAACTTGGCCACCAACACGGCGCCAGCCTCGTGCAGCCGTTTGACCACTGCTGCGTCTTCCTTGGGCACGCGATCTCTGAAGGGTTCCGCGCCATACGTAGTGCGGATGCCGGCGGTGTCGAGCAGATCCTTACCGCCCCAGGGAATGCCATGCAGTGGCCCACGATAGTGTCCGGAGGCGATCTCCTGGTCGGCTTGCCGGGCCTGCGCCAATGCCAGCTCGCGTGTAGGCGTGATGACGCAGAACAATGTGGGGTTAAACCGGTCAATCCGTTGCAGGTAGATATTGGTGAGCCGTTCCGACGAGAGCTTACGCGTCTGGATCCAGCGCGATAATTTGGTGACCGGCGCAAACGCGATGTCTTCATCGTTCGCGGGTAAAGGTCCCGGATCATTTTTGCTGCGGACAAAAACATCTCGCTCCGGACCAGACGACTGGCCGGGTAAGGTCGCCTGGCTGTGTGACCACGGAGCCAGTTCTGTTTCGAGCGAGACCTTGCGCGGGCCCGTGCGGCGCTCATACAACGGCGCCATGCTCACCCGCCAATTGCCCACCGCTTGTTTGCGCTCAGCCTCCGTCAAGGAGACCTGGACCAGCTTTTCTGCTTCCGCAAAGGTCAATGGTGAGACGTCGGGCCCGGCTGCGGTCCCGGTGCCGAAGGCCGGAGGCGTTCCGGGCGGCGGCTCCGATACCGGCTTCTTCTCCGGGCTGCAGGAAACAACCGTTGCGGCCAGTAGGCTCAGGGAACTGTTGGTCAGGAACTCTCTGCGGGATTTCGACATGACGCCTCTGTTGCGCATTCTAGCCGAACTGCCATAACACGCAGCCGTTCGCTCGCCGGGAACGAGGGTGAGCTTCGGTGATATAAGAGCGGCTTGCTTCCCTGGATTGGGGTGGATAAGGAAGAGCTCCGGGTGGGGTTTCGTGAATTCCCACATCTCCCGACTGGAAAACGTCGGTAGATATAGGGCACCCCCGTGGTTACAGGTCAGGCGTCTGGAGTGCGCGTGAGCCGCAGGCTTATGGGGACGGGACATACGACTACGTGTTGCTGGGTCGCTGGATCGCCAGCACCACGCCCTCGTGGGGCCGTAGAGAAAGATGACCCGCCACCGCTTCTCCCGACCGGTCCATGTGTGTCGAGACCGCGACTCTCCCCACAGGCACGGCAACCTCTTCTGTGCTGTCATTGAAATTCAGCACGACCGTGAAACGTTGCTCACCAAGTGTTCGCTCATACCGCAGCGTGACGCCATTGCTGACCACCTGGCTGACATCGCCAGAGTGCAACGCCGCCTGCGCGTTGCGCAGGGCGAGCAATGCCCGGTAGAGGCTCAGCATGGAATCCTCTTTCTCCGACAGGCTCGCCACGTTAACGTTCGCGTGATCAGCGCTAACGCGCAGCCATGGCGTGCCCGTAGTAAAACCCGCACGCGGGCTGCGATCCCACTGCATGGGCGTGCGCTCCGGGTCGCGACCCTGTCCCTTTCCAGGTTCATTCTTCTCCGCCGGATCCTGCACTTCCTCTGCGGGGATCGCAACGTTGGTCATGCCGATTTCTTCGCCGTAGTACATCGTGGGCGTACCCCGCAGGGTGAGCAAAAGCATCGCCGCGATGCGCGCCTGCCCGAGTTCAATACGCGTAGCGATGCGCGGTTGATCATGGTTGCCGATCACCCAGTTCGGCCATGCCCCGGCAGGCAAGCTGGCCTCGTACTCACGAATCACGTTGGCAATCGCATCCGCATTCCACGGGCTCAGCATCAGGTGAAAATTGAACGGCAACTGTGCCCCGTCAAGGTCCTGGCCGTAATAAGTCGCCAGCTGATCAAAGGGAAGATAAATCTCGCCAATCAGCAGGCTCTCCTCAAATGAATCAAGCACCGCGCGCATCTCCGCCACAATCGTGTGCACCTCCGGCCGATTGGTGTTGTAGACCGGCAGCAGGCGTACCGAGGCGGGGCTCTCCGGTGTGCTCTTCGGATTGATCGGGTTGTCGCGATACTGATCGTCCTTGATCATCATCCACATCACGTCCACACGAAACCCGTCGACCCCGCGCTCCAGCCAGAACCGCAGGGCATGGAACATCGCTGCCCGGAGTTCCGGGTTGCGCCAGTTCACATCCGGCTGCTGCTTGAGAAAGGAATGGTAGTAGTACTGTGATCCATCCCGCGTCCATCCGGAACCTCCAAAGTTGCTCAGCCAGTTATTGGGCGGGCCGCCGTCCTTTGCCGGATCGCGCCACAGATACCAGTTGCGCTTCGGATTCGTGAGCGAGGAACGGCTTTCGAGAAACCAGGGGTGTTGATCGGAGGTATGGTTGGGCACGAAGTCGAGGATCAGCTTCAGTCCACGTTCGTGAATGGCCGTCAGGAGCCGATCGAAATCGGCCAGTGTGCCAAAGATGGGGTCCACATCGCAATAATTGGCGATGTCGTACCCGAAATCCGCCATGGGCGACGGATAGAACGGCGCAATCCACACTCCCTTGATCCCCAGACCGGCAAGGTAGTCCAGTCGCGCAAGAATGCCGGGCAGGTCGCCGATACCGTCGCCATTCGCGTCCTGGAACGATCGCGGGTACACCTCGTAAAGCACTCCATACT
>CAZZVD010000279.1:0-6607 GCA_964657465.1 uncultured Acetobacteraceae bacterium
TCCCTCGACTGCGCTCGGGATGACAAAGTGGGGGCTAACTGGTGAGAAATCCGGAATAGCCGTGCACTGTGGATCGTTAGCTATTCGGGGGTCGTCTGGGCCCCAGCCTTACATGCGTGACCTGCGTCACAGCAAATCTGCTTCCAAGCGCTCATATTTGAAGAGAACCGGAGGCTTTCCCATGAATTCCGCGACTTTTAGCCCTTCACAGAAAGCAGCTTTGATCAAGCCTGCGCGCATACTCGTGGCCACAGACCTGACCGACATTGATTACCTGTTGCCCCATGCCATCTCCCAAGCGAAAGCCTGCGGAGCAAACCTGACGTTCGTTCACGCCGTTGTACCCATGAATGCGTATCCCATGGAGGCTGGCTACTCGCCGTATCCGAAACCGGCTGAGCTTGACCAACATGTAGGAGCGGAACTGGCCAGAATAATGGCCCTGGTGCAGCATGAAGGAATTTCTTGCGACACGTCGGTCGACTTTGGCTTTGGGGCGGATGTGATCTGCGCAAAGATCAAAAGCACAGGCGCCACCCGGTTGATTATGGGAAGCCGCGGATATGGGAAGCTGGGCCAGCTGATTCTGGGCTCAGTATCCAATGAGTTGCTGGGCAGCGTGTCCATTCCCATCTTTGTGGTCGGCCCCCATGCCAAGGTGACTTCCGCTCAGGCGAGACCGCAACGCATTCTTCACCCCATCTCGCTCGACGGCGATTACAGAAAGAGTTTCTCGATCGCTGCCGGCCTTGCCGATTGGTATCAGGCGGATCTTACCCTTCTGCATGTAGAAGACCCCGGGGTGAAGAAGGAAATGAATCCGGCGCGCACGCTCGCGTGGGCCGAAACCGCCATGTTGTCGTTGCTTTCCACAGCAACGGCGGGTGGCCACCCCGTCCATGCGCAAGCCGTCTGCGGTAGTGTGGTCAAACAGACCCTTGAGGCTGCCGGGAGATCAAATACTGACTGGATTGTGCTGGGCGTAGAAAGTGGACATGGCTACGTACCTTTCCGGGACAACACGGCCTACAAAATCGTCGCAGGCGCGACGTGTTGCGTGCTCATCGTTCCCCATGACACTTCACGGGTCGGGGCAACGCTCGTCAACAAAGGGCCCTTGCCTGCGGTTATGGCTTGACCGCACGATCGATGTCAGTCCGGAGATGACCATGGAGACATGTATGAATGCTGTCTTGAATCCAACGCTAGGTTCCGAGGCGAAATCGGAATGCCAGGGCCCTTGTTCCGGGTATGGCACCTGCAGCAACTGCCCGCCACTCATCGTTGTCGCGAGGCTGTTGGCAGCTGCCACAGAGCGCAATTGCTATCCGCGAACACAAGCGGTCGAATAGAGGCGCCTGCGTACGGATGCGTTCAGGGAACGATTACAGCGGAGCCCTCTTCTGTTTCATCTTTAACCGCGAGGAGGGCCTGATTTGCCTGGTCGAGGGAAAACACTGCTATTTGCGGACGGAGCTTTAGTTCTTGAGCGATGGCGAGAAATTCGTGTGCATCCTGGCGTGTCATATTTGCAACGCTGCGGATTTGTCGCTCTCCCCACAGCAGCTTGTCGTAGTCAAAAGCGGGCATCTGATCGAGGTGGATTGCATTGATGGCAACGACACCGCCCTTGCGCAGGGACGCCAAAGCAGTGACGATTACTTTTCCGCTGGGCGCAAAGGTAATGGCACGATCGAGCGGAACAGGAGGCTTCGCTTCTTCGTTGCCTACCCAGGTCGCGCCGAGCGCCTCGGCCCGCTTGCGATGCTGTTCGCCCCTGGTCACGACATACACCTGGCACTTCCAGGATTGCAGAACGGCAATCGCCAGGCCAGCAGAGCTGCCAAAGCCGAAAAGTCCAACCCGTTCGCCGGCCGCAACACCCGCGACTCGAAGGCTGCGAAAACCGATGATGCCCGCGCATAGCAGGGGAGCCACAGCAGTGTCAGCCAGCCCAACGGGCAAAGGGAACGTGAAGTCTGCTCGCGCCAGCGCGTATTCGGCATAACCTCCATTTACGGTGTAGCCAGTAAAGGTCGGTTTATCGCACAGGTTTTCCATGTCGTGGCGACAATACCAGCAATCGTTATCTATACCGCCAATCCAGGAAACGCCAACTCGGGTTCCTAGGGGGAGAGCGGCGGTCGCCCCGGCGACCACTTCTCCAACGATCTGGTGGCCGGGTATCAGCTCCGGCTGAATCGGTGGCAAGTCCCCTTCGACGATATGTAGATCCGTACGGCAAACGCCGCATGCCAGCACGCGCAGCAACACTTGCCCGGCTGCCGGCTCGGGTCGCGCAACTTCTGCGATCTGCAGAAACGAGCCGAGGCTCCTGGCGCGAGTGGCCGAACCGGCGCTGAAGACGGCGGCTCTCATCGTCCTCAGCAGCACTACCGATCCTGCCGCGCGGCGAATTCCTGGCTAAGCTGGTGGGCGTTGGTCGAGTGTTCATGCGCCTTACTAGACCATTCATGAGCAGTGAGATGGTCGCCTTTGCCATGGGCGGTTGCGGCAGCCGCGTGCGCGTGGGCAGCCAGGTTATGCAGTTCTGCGATTCGGTCATGCGTACTTTGCGGCATGTTTTTCTCCTCAATGTGCAATTTCCAGACTAATTCAAGTGATTTTAGGATGAAGATTTGGAGAGACGAGCATAGGGTTTCTGGTCGGAGTACCTACTGCGTGAGGTTCAGACCTTAGGCACAACGCTATCGAGAATTGTGATGTGCTCACTGGTGCCGCCTCCAACGCTCGATTGCGTGACCAGGATCGTTGTGCCGGCTTTTAAGGCGGGGTAGACCGCCTTAAAGAACCCGCGCGGCAGGTGCACGCGGTTAATGGCCGCCTCGTCGAGTTCCCTGCCTTGGTCGGCGTCGTGGCCGGGTAGACCCACATAGATCCAGTGAATCTTGCCATCCTCGCCTTGCGTGAGGGTGATGACGTGCGATCCGGGATCGTCGTCATTGATCTGCGCCACGCTGCGACCAATCTCGACGCCGTTGCGCAGAACGACGATCTGCTGGTCATGCTTGGAAATGATGATGGTGAGGGGCCCGATGGGAGACTTTTCAGGCTCCCAGCGAAACTCTTCCCTATTCAGCCGCGGTTGAGACAATTTTTGGCCCCGCACGTCCATGGGCGCGAGCAAGCTGGCATCCGTCGTGGTGATGTGGTTGGCGGCATCGCCTTCGACCACCACGCTAGCGCCGAGAGTGGTGATGCCGAACAGTTCCTGCGAAAAGGTGTAAGGCAGGTGCACGCATCCGTGGCTCTCGGGGTATCCGGGCAAGCCGCCCGCATGCAGTGCTATGCCATCCCAGGTGAGGCGCTCCTGGAAAGGCATGGGAGCGTTATCGTATTTTTTGGAGCGGTGGTGGGCGTCCTTCTGGAGGATAGTGAAGACGCCGGTCGGGGTCTTAAAGCCCCGTTTGCCGGAGGAAATAGTGGTGACAGCGATGCGCACACCGTTGCGGTAAACCGTGGCGCGCTGGCGAGACAAATCGACATAGATCAGCACTGGACCGGCCGGTGCGACGGACCCAGCCCACACCCATTCGCCCGGCCGGAGAGCATCGGCGATTCGTGCCAATTCGGCCGGTGAACTGACTTTTGCTCCCTGGCCATACAACGGGACGGCGGTAAAAAGCGCGCCGGTCAGGATCACGATCATGGATGCGCTTAGATATTTCAAGGGTGCGTAGGGGTCATCCATCTTTACTTCTACAGCCACACACTAGTTGTTACGCATCATTGTATCGCTCCCATCGCCGGCCAAATTGCCAAGGCGTCCTAATGGTAGGGAGAAAGGTCTGCCAGGGAGATTGAACAGGGATACTCTGGACTGTGCACGCGGGCTCAGCCACGTCCCGAGGATTCCGCCGCTGGCGATTGCGACATCAACGTGCCTGCGTATTTACCAGCGGCGCACCGGCCCTACGTCGACGTGAACAAAATCAGAAGCGGCATAGTAACCGACACCGCCGCGCTGCATGGCAAGCGCCGCATCGCGCACCTCAGCCGTCCGCACGCCTGGAATGCGGATGTCGATCGCCCTCGCTTCCATATGCTGGCTGTGCAGCGCGACCCCATGACCATGCTGACGAAGGTAGTTATTGCTCCAAGGCGTGCGATACCCGCATACGATGTCGATTTCCCCGTCCGGCCTGCCGACTTTTTCCATCAGGTCATGCAGCAGGTCAAACTCCCGCACGTCATAGTTCTTGTCATCGCCGGTGCGATGGTCGCGCAGAAACTGGTCGAGGGCCGCAACTGCGTTGGGAATGTACTGGTCTCCCACCTTGTAGACAACATCGATATCTTCGCCAGTATGCAAATGATGGAGACGCAAACGGCGTGGTTCCGCGGGTGCCGCGTTGTGTTCATCCGCGGCTGCACCAAGGAGCGCGGTCGTGGGAATTTCGAACGATAAGCACAGCAAACCGAGGGCGATCATTTTGATTCCACGCATTGCTGCTCGTTTCTTGACTAGAAGACCGCTCGTTAGACGCACCGGCACCGCAAATGTTATCCATCCGTCCCTACAACTTTTGCTTATCTGGGGGCTGCGACAGGGAGCCGCGACAGACGAAGTAATTACTGACGCCGCGACGTCGAGTGGGGGGATATTTCGTCCGCCCCTCTTCATCCACTGTACTCAATCACCGGGAGCGGCCGGTACAAATGCGAAGGTTGAAAGTGAACGGGCACCCGTCCAGAGGTAAGGGCATTGTGGTTGAGGTAGAAAACGGATCAGCCCTGTAACCTACTCGGGCGCCCCAGATCTCAGGACTCGTTTCAGTCGGGGAGATGTGGGAATTCACATCCGTATGCAAATGCCGGTTCGCGGCGAAGCGGTGTTCGCCAGGATGGTCAATTGTGGGCCTCAGGCCATAAGCGATTCAGCGTTAGTGGCTATGGAGGCCTGATGTACTCGCCGCTGGAGTTCGCTGCCCGCTCCGACCTTCGTCAAGCCCCTCGTCCCCTTGAAGGAACTTCACTGAAGAACATACTTTTTAATAAGTACCTTTGCGTTCCTTAGGATAGCGTTCGCCACAGTCGGGTCCGGCGCAATTTCAGCAAGCGTCACAGCTCCCACAAGAGTGCTGACAATACCACTCGCCGTAACAAAAGCATCACGCCTGCTCTCATCCGTTAGGTGATTTGCTATGAGCTGAACAATGCGCTGGTATCCATCAATAGCGATTGCCCGCACTTGCGGATCCGAATGACGGAGTTCGGCACCCAACATCGCCAGTGGGCACAGATAAGGTCTTCCTTCAGCTCGCGTCTGTCCCAAATACACGGAGACAATTCTTTCGACGGCTTCGGCCGGCGATTTGCCCGTTGTCTCGCCCTCTAACATGGCGTAGGTCCGGTCGAATGCTGTGCCACTCACTGCAGCTATGAGTTGGTCTTTGGATTGGAAATGGCGATAAAACCCACCCGGCACTAGACTCGCACCGGCCATAATGTCGCGCATTCCCACCATCCCAAGACCTTTGTCCAAAAACATCCTGGTGGCAATCGAGAGAATGCGCTGTCTTGTCTCCGCTGTCTTGGCCCGCGACTTTCGCAAATCGTTTCTCCACAAAAAGACTTTGCAACTTTAGAGTACATTTGTTCTCTAAAGTTGCAAAGGGGCATTCGTCACCGGAGCAACCCGCGGAATAGGCTTTGAAACGGCACGTCAGCTTGGCCAGGCATCCCAGACTGACAAGGCAATCGGCGTGGCAGTTGATGTCGACTTGATCCCCGTCGCCATCGATACAGCCCATAACTTCGGCATGGCAGCACACATCGCAACAGCACAAGGAGTACCAATGCAAATGATCGTTCAGGAAGTTCGCGTCCAACGAGTGAGTATCGTTACCTCCGCCTCTTTCGACACAGTGGTTGCCCGGATCAATGCGGCGATTGGCCATCCGGACATGGTTGCATTTCAGAAGAGCTTCTCGTCTGCACGGAATCTCTCGGAAATGGAGGAAGTGGTCAATCCTGTGACCCAACCGAACGGCCTGATGGAGTTTACTCGGTTCGACCTTGGAGAGGTTCTACGAAAAGACAATGGGGGCGAAGGTTCAAGGATCCTTCGTGTTGTTGCAGGAAATCCACTGATCATGAAGGAAATGGTGAAGCAGGTCGTTGATGCGGGCTCTTATGCGCCAGTAACAATCCTTATTGAGGAGCGCGCAGATAACGTCCGCATCGCATATGACCGAATGGCCTCCTATCTTGCGCCGTATGCGAACGGCAACGCTCTCAATGTGGCGCGAGCGCTTGATGAAAAGGTGGAAAAAATTCTGACTGAAGCCGCTTCCCATCCTTGAAGCGAATTCCTCCTGGTCAGCGAAGCCCAACTCGATCGTCACGTCATATTCAAAAAAATTGTTAGTCCGCATTTCTCACCACGACTTTCGGAGACAACCACAATGCCCCCACCCTTGGAGTAAGGCATTGTGGTCGAAGCTGAAAGTTGCGTGTGGCGTTTGAATTTGCAGCAGCGTGTGGCGTTTGAGGGACAAGCGTGTGCGGGCTTCCCGCCGTTGTTTACTGCACGCCGCAGGCAATGCCGGCAAGCGTCACTAGCCCCCAACTTGTCATCCCGAGC
>CAZZVD010000280.1:0-1920 GCA_964657465.1 uncultured Acetobacteraceae bacterium
TTGTGCCACACTGGACACGTGCGACCGCACCTGGCCACCCTTGTCGCCGATTTCCGCCGCAACGGTCTGCAGATCGCGGCCGTTACCCACCGCGGCGTGCGGCGCTTCCCTTGCAACTACGCCCAGCTGGCCGAGCTAAGCGCTCGTTGCGCACAGGCCTACGACCTGGCCGGTCTGCAGCCTGGAGACCGCGTCCTGCTATGGGGCAACAACTGCGCGGAGTGGATGGCGGCCTTCTTTGGATGCGCCATGAAGGGAATCGTCGCAGTGCCGCTGGATGCGGCGGGCAGCCCGGAGTTCGCGCGGCGGGTTACGGCTGAAGTGAAGCCCCGTTTGCTGGTCGGCGACCTGCTCCTGATACAGAAGCTGGGAACCGAGGCTGGACTTCCGGCATGGGAGTTTGCCGGCTTGGCTTCCTCCCTGCCGGCACCCGATTACTCCCCCTGGCCGGGCTTATCGCGGGACACACCGCTGCAGATCATCTTCACTTCCGGCACCACGGCTGAACCCAGGGGCATTGTGCACACGCACGGCAATGTATTGGCTTCGCTCGATCCGCTCGAAAAGGAGATCGGTAACTACTTGCGGTACTTACGCCTGGTGCACCCGCTACGCATTCTGCACACGTTGCCGTTGAGCCATGTGTTTGGCCAGTTCATGGGGTTGTGGGTTCCGTCTCTGCTGATGGCCGAGGTGCACTTCGAAGACCGGCTGCAGGCGCCCCGGTTAGCGCGGCTGATGCATACCGAGCGCATTTCGGTGCTGGCGGCAGTACCCCGCGTGCTGGATTTGTTGCGTAGCTGGATTCTGACCGACTTTCCTGGAATTGCCGGCGAGGTGGCTGGGGCACGAGGCCAGCCGATTGCCACAAGATGGTGGCGGTTCCGGGCAATCCACCGCCGTCTGGGGTTCAAGTTCTGGGCCTTTGTTTCGGGAGGCGCCGCTTTACCTGCGAATCTGGAGAGCTTCTGGACTACGGCGGGTTTCGCCTTGATCCAGGGATACGGGATGACCGAGACAACCGCGCTGGTGACCCTGAACCACCCGTTCAAGACCGCTCGCGGCAGCATCGGCAAGCCGCTGGCCGGGCGTGAGGTGCGGCTAGGGGACGACGGGGAGATCCTGGTGCGGGGACCCTCGATCGCGGCGCAGGTCTGGCGAAATGGCGGTCTGGCGCCACGCGAAGACCGTCAGTCGGACAACCAGGGCTGGCTGGCAACCGGTGACCTGGCAGGCCGCAACCCCCAGGGCGATCTGGTGTTCGCCGGGCGCAAAAGTGATGTGATTGTCAGCTCCGCCGGGCTGAACATTCACCCCCAGGATCTGGAGGCCGTGTTGCAAAAGCAACCAGGCGTGCGGGCGTCTCTGGTGTTGGCTTACGAGTCCCCGTCTGGTCCGGCCCCTGTCGCGGTGCTCATCCCCGAGGCTTTCTCCGCACGCCGCGACCAGCTGCAGGCGGCGGTGGATGCAGCGAACAGCGAACTGGCTCCTTTTCAGCAGATCCGCTATTGGCAGCGCTGGCCCCAGCCCGCCTTTCCCCGAACCTCGTCCGGCAAGATCCTGCGGCGGGCGGTGCAAAGCTGGGCCCAGCAAACGCTCGCCACAGGCAGCAGCGCCGTTGTCCCAGCCGATCCCCTGCTGGAGGTGCTGCAGCAGCTCGGGCCGACGGGAGAGATCTCCCCTGGTGACCGGCTGGTGGAGGATCTCCACCTGGACAGCCTGGCGATCGTGCAACTGCAGTCCACGCTGGAAACTCGCTTCGGGCTGGAATTCGAAGACGCCGTCTGGGAGCGTACCCGGACGGTGCGAGATGTGCGCAGCTTGTTCGAAGGGGAACAGCCAGCAGCCGCGCCAGGGCCCGTACTGGCTCCGCCGCCCACAGAGGGGGTCACGGCGCCGCCGGTAGCTACTTCTCCCCAG
>CAZZVD010000280.1:2020-6579 GCA_964657465.1 uncultured Acetobacteraceae bacterium
GTTCGCCTGCTGCGCAATGTGTTTTTGGAAACGGTGATGCGGCCGCTGGTATGGCTCTTGCTTCGCCCGCGAGTCTCACCCCGGAAAGCGTTGCTGCGCCCATCCCTGTTGATTGCCAACCATCTCACCTCCGTCGACGTTCCCCTGATCTTGTACGCGCTCAGCAGCAATGATCGCGAGCATACGGCGGTGGCAATGTCGGGCGATTTGCTGACCGGCTGGCGGCACGGGAGGACGCAACGGCACGCCTGGGCGAGCCTCCTGTCGCCGCTCGCCTACGCGCTGGTGACCGGGCTGTTCCATGCATTTCCGCTGCCCCGCGGCGCCGGGTTACGGCAGAGCTTTGCGTACGCCGGCCAGGCCATGGATCGAGGGCACCACGTGCTGGTTTTCCCGGAGGGCCGGCGTTCCCGGGATGGCCGATTGCAGCCGTTTGAAGCCGGCATTGGGTTGCTGACAAAGGAGTCGGAAGTGCCGGTACAGCCCATCGCGATCGCTGGGCTGGGCGCGCATCACGGGCGCAAATGGCCCAGGCGAGGAACAGTGACGGTGCGCCTGGGCGAGCCCCTGCACATGCAGGCAGGAGAAGAACCGCAGGCCTTTGCCAAGCGGCTGCAGGCCGCGGTCGCAGCGCTGCAGGACCCAGAGAAGTAGGAACGGCCGCAGCTAGCCCAGCAGGTGCGCCGCCTCTTTCGCGAAGTAGGTCACGGTAAAGTCAGCGCCGGCACGGCGAATTGAGACTAGCGACTCCATCATCGCGCGCTCCGGTTCCAGCCAGCCTTTGCTGAACGCCGCCTGCAGCATCGCATACTCGCCTGAAACCTGGTAAGCGCCGATTGGCACGTCGACGCGTTCCCGGGCTGCGCGAAGAACATCCAGGTAGGGCATTGCCGGTTTCATCAGAATCATGTCGGCCCCTTCGGCAATATCCTGGTCGATCTCGCGCATGGCTTCGCGAAGGTTTGCCCCATCCATCTGGTAGGTGCGGCGATCGCCGAACTGGGGCGCCGAACCGGCCGCTTCACGAAAGGGGCCGTAGAAGGCGGAGCTGAACTTCGCGGCGTAGGAAAGGATCGGTATTTGTTCCAGGCCGGCATCATCCATGTGGTCGCGCATCACACCGACGCGGCCGTCCATCATGTCAGAGGGAGCGAGGATATCCGCCCCGGCATTCGCCAGCGATACAGCGGTACGGGCGATGAGCTCCAGGCTGCTGTCGTTCTCTACTTCGTAGGCATCTCCCTGCCGGGTAACGATGCCGCAATGGCCATGGGAGGTGTATTCACAAAGGCACACGTCGGCGATGAGCACCAGATCTTTGGCCGCGGGCCTGAAGGCACGCAGGGCTTGCTGCACAATGCCATCGTCGGCATAGGCCCCACTGGCCTTCTCGTCCTTTGTAGCCGGCAGCCCAAAGAGCAGCAGGCCGCCCAGACCCAGCCGGCTTGCCTCTTCCACTTCTTTCATCGCCTCGTCGACCGAGAGATTGTAGACGCCGGGCATGGAGCTGATCTCGCGGCGGATGCCTTCCCCGGGACAGATAAAAAGGGGATAGATCAACGTGCCGGGGTGAAGGTGCGTTTCGCGCACCAGCGAACGCATCGCATTGGTACGTCGTAAACGCCGAAGGCGGGTGACGGGGAATTCCATATTTGGATTCTAAAGGTCTGCGGTCAGGTGGAGTTCCGACGCCTGATCTAGCATGAAGAGGTGAGCCTATTTAAGCCAGTACCGTTGCCGGTTGAGGAATGTAGTTGCGAGGCGCTGGAATGGAGTCGCCTGCTGGAGCTGGTGGCGAGTTTTGTCCATTCGCGGGTGGCGCGCGAGTGGCTGTTGGGCATGCGTCCATCGCAGGACGCGGCCTGGATCGAACAGCAGCATGACCTGGTGAACGAAATCCGGCTGTTGCTCACGCACGGCCTGTCGCCTTCACTGGGTGGTTTGTTTGATCCGACGCAGCTGACGGAGAAGGCGCGCATTCCAGGGGCGCAGCTGGAGCCGGAAGAGATACGCGACCTGTTGTTCCTGGTGGACAACATCACGGCCTGGCAAGCGACCATCGAGAGCCCGGCAGAAGCGCTGGCGGCCCGGCTGCCTGGGCTGCAGGCGATGAGCCAGTTGCCGGAGGGTTCCCAGTTGGTCCCGCTGGTGCGGTCTTTGCGCGGCCGGATGAATCCAGATGGCACGCTGAGCGACGATGCGTCTCCCGACCTGCGCCGCATCCGGCGAGAAATGGATCGCCAGCAGAAGGTGATCGAGGACAGCCTGCGCAGTACCCTGCGCCGCCTCGCCGAGGGTGGCAGCACGCAGGACGAGTTGATCACCATCCGCGGCGAGCGGTTCGTCATCCCTGTGAAGGCGGAGTTCAAGCGGCGCATCCCTGGCGTCGTGCATGGCGCCAGTTCGAGCGGCCAGACGGTGTACCTGGAACCGCTGGAGACGATTGAGCAGAACAACGAACTGGTGCGGCTGATCGATGAAGAACAGGCGGAGATCCGGCGCATTTACCTGGCGATGACGCGGGAGATCGGGCTGCAGTCCTATGCGATCGCGCAGGGGGCCGCTACCCTGGCGCAGGTGGATGGTTTGCAGGCCCGTGGCCGCTTTGCCGCGGAGTTTGCCTGCGTTCGACCGCGCTTCGCGGACAACGCCATGCCCATGCTGGATCTCAAGCTGGCGCGGCATCCCCTGCTGGAGAAGCGTCTGCGTGACCGGCAGGCAGCCATTGTGCCGTTGACCCTGGCATTAAACGACCGGGAGCGGCAGTTGATCATCAGCGGCCCCAACACCGGCGGCAAAACGGTTGCGCTCAAGACCACGGGGCTGCTGGCGATGATGGCCCAGGCGGGCATTCCCGTACCGGCGGAAGAAGCAGTGTTTCCGCTGTTCGGTGCATTTTTGGCGGACATCGGGGATGCGCAATCCATCGAACAAAACCTGTCTACCTTTTCTGCGCACATCACCAACCTGGAGCGGATAGCCGAGCTGGCCGATGCCTCCTCACTCGTGTTGCTGGATGAACTCGGTTCGGCCACTGACCCGGAGGAAGGCGCGGCCCTGGCTGTAGCCATCGCCGGCTATTTTCTTGACCGTCATGCCTGGTCGCTAATTTCCACGCACCATACGTCGTTGAAGGTCTACGCTGCCAAACGGCCGGGTGTGCTGAATGCTTCTGTCGGTTTTGACGAGCAGACACTAACGCCCACGTTTGCCCTGCGGCTGGGGTTCCCTGGCGCTTCCGCGGGCATTAACATCGCGCGGCGCCTGGGCCTGAATTCCGCGATTATCGAAGAGGCGCGGGCGCAGCAGAATACGCAAACGCAGGATATCGCTCACTTCCTCGAGCAATTGCACGGCCAGCTGGATGCCGTAGCGCGCGAACGGGAAGCCTTGCGCAGCCGTGAGCAGGAGGTGGCGCGGGAAAAGAACCGGCTGGAAACCGAGGGCCTGAAAGAGTGGCGGGTAAAGGTGCGGGATCTGGAATCGCAACTGCAGTCGTTGCTGAAGGACTTCTCCTACCAGATGCGCGAGACAGTGAAGCTGATCGATGACCGGGCCGCGCAACAGAAACTGTCGAAAGAAGCTGAGCGGCGGATGGCGCGGATGCGGCGCGAGTTCAGCGAGCAATTCAACTCAGTGGTAGTGGCACAACACAGCGGTGCTGATCGCGGCGATAGCCATGCACAGCCGCACGTGGTGCGCAATATCTCCGTGGGCGATACCGTCAAGCTCAAGTCCCTGGGCAAAACGGGCGTGGTGCAACGGCAGGTGGACGGCAATGCATTTGAGGTCGCCATTGGCGCGATGAAAATGCGGGTGGCCCGGGACGACATCGCCGCTGTGTTGACCGGCCGGGAAATTCGTGCGGTGAGTCCGCTGGAGGCGGCCCGCAGTCGTGGGGTCACCATCTCCATGGCAAACGAAGACGATTCGGTGCGTTCGGAGCTGAATGTGATCGGGCGCACGGTGGATGAAGCTACCGGCGAGGTGGAGCAGTATCTGGATCGCGCATTTCTGGCCGGTCTGCCGCGTGTGCGCATTGTGCACGGCTCAGGCATGGGGGTGCTGCGGCGTGCGTTGCGATCTTTGATGGAACGGCACCCGCATGTGGCATCCATTGCTGAGGCCGGCCCGAGCGAGGGTGGCGCTGGCGCTACGGTTGTGGACTTGCGGGTCTGAGACATTTCTTACCACAACTGTCCGAAAGACAACCACAAAACCCCTAACCCGCACTTCTCACAGTCCGTGCCGTGACGAATGACGGGTGCCCCGCATCTCGCTCGTTTTTCGCGAGATGTGGGATTCCACGGCTGTCCGCCCGCTACTCTCCACTGGAAACTGGTTTTGAACGACGGTCGTATAACCCTCCACTCAGGGGCAGAGGTTTGTGGAATCCCACATCTCGCGAAAAACGAGCGAGATGTGGGTCACCCATCATTTGTTACGGGCCTACGGGACACGCTGTGAGCAATGCGGGCTAACCCTTGGACGGATGCTGGAGCTCTGTACAAATTTGTGGAGGGAGAAAGGCGCACAGCAGATCCCTCGACTGCGCTCGG
>CAZZVD010000281.1:0-6517 GCA_964657465.1 uncultured Acetobacteraceae bacterium
GAACGTGGGTCTCGATAGCAGCCGCTTCGCTGTCAAGAGTGACTATCCTGCATTCCTGCTGAGGGAATGGTTCCTCTGCGTGTCCGATGCTGGAGCTCTGTAGAAATCTGTGGCAGGAGAAAGGCGCACAGCAGATCCCTCGACTGCGCTCGGGATGACAAGTTGGGGGCTAGTGACGCTTGCCGGCATTGCCTGCGGCGTGAAGCAAACACCGGCGGGAAGCCCGCATACGCTTGTCCCTCAAACGCCACACGCTGCTGTAGATTCAAACGCCACACACGGCGGTCGGCCCACGCCACTAGCTAGGGCATTGTGGTCGGAAGCTGAGGGTTGTGGTGAGCAATCCAGGCTAGGATTGGGCCAGGATAAACAATATCTGACCTTTTCCAGCCCTGAGGCTTCATCTACAGATCTGAACGTTGGTTGCGTGGCTGCGGATGGTTTGTGACTGACAATCCAATTCCCTCGGCAAGTGCCGCCGAACAGGTCGTGAGCTGGTGCGATTCGCTCGTGTTGTGGCTGTAGAAATTGGTCATCACGTTACGCAGCGCCGCAATGCGAGGCGCTTCATCCTGGAGACGGATGCTGAACGCAGCGTCTACCTCTATCAATCACGTATCAATCGCGGCACGGGATTCAGCAAAATGGTGCAGAGCTGATTGGGTACTGCTTGATGTCCAATCATGTTCATTTCGTGGCAGTGCCGCGATGCAAACGGTTTCGCGCGTGGGCCTGAAGCGAATACACGGACGGTTTGCCTCCTGTTGGAATTCGGTCAGTCATTCCCAGCGGGCACATGTGGCAAGGCCGCTGCTACTGCTGCCCTCTCGGTGAAATGCATTAATTGGACGCTCTGCGACATACCGACCTCAATCCCCGTCAGAGCCTTCCTGGTTGCATCTCCGCAAGAATGGCATTGATCCCGAAATCCACAACGCAATTAATTATTGACTCTCAATTCTTTCCGTGCTTCCGCAGCACACCTAATGCTTCCCCAAGCCCCCGCAGATTCGCGTGCACTACCGCCCTTTTTTCGCTTGTTGTTTTGTGAGCATGAAGTATATCTTCAGGTATTCGATGGGGTGACGGTGACCAGGGACATCCATGCATCTGAGCGCACTCCACAGTGTTCATCCCATGCTCCGCGATCGCACACCCATGCCTTGAGTCGCGGACATTATTGTTGACCGTATAGAACTGGCAGACGCGCCAAGCCTCTAAAAGAGTATCTGCGGCAGCGGTTCTTCACAACCCTCAGGCCCATGTATGCAAGCGCATACAGTGCAGGCTTGTCACTGCACCGTCACCTTCTCACAATTCGTTCCCGGAGGATTATGTACAAGCGCAGCTGGCCCTTTCTGCTTCTCATGTTCGCCGCCGCGGCCCTGCTAGAACTGACAGCGTCCCAGGTTCTGGCACAGGCTATTTTCGGCAGAATTGCCGGGAGTGTGACGGATTCATCGGGCGCTGCCGTGCCGGGCGCAAGTGTGCTGATCAAAGATGTCGACCGAGGCACCGAATATCACGCGGTCAGCGGTGACCAGGGCGAGTACGCGCAGGGGCAGTTGCTCGCCGGATCCTACAGTGTGAACGTCACTGCTTCCGGGTTCGGCGGCTACACCACGACCGTTCAGGTGCACGTCGACAGCACCGTCGAGGCCAATGCCAAATTGCAGGTGGGCTCCCAATCAAGCACTGTGCAGGTTACAGACGCGACCCCACTGTTGCAGGTGGATCGCGCAGAAGTCAGCACCACGCTCGAGACCACCGAAGTGGAAAACCTCCCGGTGTTCAACCGTAATGCCACAGGACTTGCGTTTACGTCACCCGGAGTCCAGCTCACGAGCTTTCAACATTCCTCTGCCGAGAACCCGCAAGGCGGGTACCAATTTGCAGCCAACGGCCAGCAGTTTTTCGCCAATGGTTTTCTGCTCGATGGCACGGAAAACGACAGCGCCATTCTTGGCATAGCGGTCATTAACCCAAATATCGATTCGTTGCAGGAATTGAAGGTGACGACGAGCAATTATGACGCCCAGTTTGGTTCCGTGGGCGGCGCGCTGCTGCAGGCGACCACCAGGGCTGGCACAAACCGCCTGCATGGATCGGCGTTCGATTACCTACGCAATAACTTCTTCAACGCACACAACCCCTTTGCCCAGGGTCTTGCGACGCCTCTGCACTGGAACCAGTTTGGCGGATCGATTGGCGGCCCCATCAAGCGGGATAAGGTGTTTTTGTTTGCGGACTATCAGGGTACGCGGCGGTCCACCAGCGGCGCTGCTGTCGCCACCGTGCCCACGGCAGCAGAGCGCGCTGGCGACCTGACGGCACTACTCGGTGACCCAATCGCAGGCGCCGCGCCGGTCCTGACAACCGAAGGGACCCTGGTGGCTCCTCAGTCCGGCATGATCTTTGACCCCACCACTGGCAACAGCGATGGCAGCGGACGGCTGGCGGTTTCATCGGGTGGCCGCGTCAATGTGTTCCCTGCTGTGCCGGCTTCGGTTGCCAAGCTCCTGGCTTATCTCCCATCTGCGAATACCGGGGGTGAGGGAGCAATAGCAAACAACTATGTGGCGGCCGGTAAAGATATTTTCTCGAACAACCAGGAAGACGGCCGGATCGACTACGCCCTGAATGCCAGCACGCGCATATTTGGCCGGTACACGATCAGCCAGTTTTCCGATGATGCGCCAGCGGTCTTTGGCAAACTTGCGGGTGGCCCGGCTGTCGGCGGTTCAAATTTTGCAGGCGTATCCGATACGACCAATCAAAGCCTGGCGCTGGGGGTCACCAAGAACATCAACCCGACGTTGATCATGGAGGCACGTTTCGGCACCTATCGCTATAAGGTGCGCGTGCAGCCTGGTGGAGTGGGCACGACCCCGGCGACCGATTCCGGTATCCCCGGCCTGAATCTTGGGACCACCGAAACCAGTGGCATGCCCGCTTTTTCGATCAACGGCAATGGCGGCTTCACATTTGGCTACTCTCTGAGCATCAACGCCTGCAACTGCCCGCTTAAGGAAACAGAGAATCACTTCCAATGGGTGAACACCTGGACCAAGATCTACAGGACTCACACGATCGAGTGGGGCGCCGATCTGCGCCGTGCTCAGCAGCAGCGCATTCCGAGCGATAGTCATCGCTCGGGTGAGCTGGGATTTGCTGCTTCTACCACAGGCAGTCTTGATGTGGATCAGCAAGGACAGAACACCGGCCAGACAACAGGAGCAGGGATTGCGTCGCTATTCTTCGGCGAGCCCGACAGCTTTGCCCGCTACTTTACCGGGGCGAATCTGCACCCGGGACTGCGGCAAACACGCTTGTTCTTCTTCGGGCAAGACACCTGGCGCGCCACGCAAAAGCTGACGTTAAGCTACGGCCTTCGTTACGAGAACTACCTTCCCCAGACGGCAGCTTCCCCTGGCGGCGCAGGCAGCTTTGATCCGGCTACCGGGGAGGTGCTGATCGCCGGCGTGGGCAACGTATCGAAGAGCATGAATGTCAAGGCCTACAACGCCGGCTTTGCCCCTCGACTTGGTGTGGCCTACCAGGTTGAACCGAAGACCGTCATCCGCGCGGGTTACGGCAGCAGCTTTACGCCGGCAGGTCTGGGTGCAATTTTCGGGCAGGCTCCTGACTACGATCCGCCAGTGATTCTTCCTCAATTTGTCGGCGCCCAGAACAGCTATGGCTCATCCTACGATCTGTTCACAGGGCCACCGGTTCCCACGGTTCCGCAAGTATCCTCAACCGGTCGCTATCCTTTGCCCGATGGCATTGGGGTGTACTACTTCTTTGACAAGCCGAATGCCTATAGGGTGCCGCTAACGCAGTTTTGGAACGCCGCGATTCAGCATCAGATCACGCCCAGCATGTCAGTGGATGTGGCTTACGTGGGCAACGTGGGGCGGCACATCTTCGTCAATGCCAATCTGAACCAGGCTGTGCCTGGGCCGGGCGACAATTACAATTTACGCCGCCGCTTCTATCCACAGTTTGGTCTGGAGCAGGGTATCTATAGTGACTGCAATTGCGACAATTCCAATTACCACTCGCTGCAGGTGAAATGGGTGGAGCACCAGGCAAAGGGACTCGACTTCATCGTCGCTTATGCCTACTCCAAAGCCATGGACGATACCGAGCTCGGGGGCGTGAGCGACAACAACCTCAATTACAAGGCAGACTACGGCCCAGCCAGCTTTGACCGGCGGCACCAGCTTGTGGTGTCGAACGTGTGGCAGCTGCCTTTCGGCCGGGGCAAACAGTTCGGATCGAACATCAATCGTCCGTTGGATCTGATTGCCGGAGGTTGGGAATTTAACGGGATCACGACCCTTACTTCCGGTGCGCCCTTCACTCCGCAGGTTGGCAACGCGCCACTGCTCAATGCCGATTTCAACAATGTGCGGCCGGACAGAATCGGCAATCCAAACGTGGCTCATCCCAGCCGGACCCTGTGGTTCAACCCGCAAGCCTACACCGCTCCGCAAGAGCCCTACCGTGATGGCAATGTGGGTCGCAATTCCTTGCTTGGTCCACGAACATTTCTCATGAACCTGTCCCTGGCCAAGGTCTTCACCATAGCCGAAGGAAAAACGCTACAGTTTCGCTGGGAGAACTTCAACGCTCTCAACCATGTGAACCTGAATCAGCCGGCGAACTATGTGGATAATTCCGGCGCGGGCGTCATCACCTCAGTCCGGGCTGACATGCGGCAAATGCAGTTTGGCTTGCACCTGCGTTTCTGACCTTGTTGATCAAAGAAAGAGGAGAACGGATGAAAGCACGCGTACGACTGGCGGCGTGGACGCTGGGGGCGGCCATGAGCGCCTGTGTCCTGGCAGCGCAATCGGTGGAAACCGCTAAACCTCTACCCGCGCCGGACGATCGTTATAAGGCGGACATCCTGCTGGTGGTCGCGCACCCGGATGACGACACCGGTGTACTGAACTACATCACGCGTGCCTCTCTCGACGAACATAAGCGGGTTGCCGTCATTTTCAGCACGCGGGGAAATGCGGGTGGCAACGCTGCGGGCATGGAGCAGAGCAAAGCCATGTCAGACGAGCGGGAGATGGAAGCGCGGCGGTCGCTGGCGGCCAGCGGGATTGAGAACGTCTGGTTCCTCCGTGGGTCGGATACAGCGACACAGGATGTTCTTCATTCGCTGGAGACAGTCGGCCACGGCGAAGCGCTTGAAGAAACAGTTCGCCTGGTGCGCTTGACTCGTCCAGAAGTGATGCTTACGTGGATGCCCGCCTATGTTGCGGGCGAGAACCATGGTGATCACCAGGCCGCGTCCGTGATCGCCAACGAGGCATTCGATCTGGCGGGGGATCCCACGGCGTTTGCGGAACAGGTCAACGCGCCCCGCCGGTACTACAGCATCAACAACTATGGCGAGGGCCTTCATCCCTGGCAGGTGAAGAAGCTTTACTTTTTCTCTGACGCGAGTCACCAGGAGTTCCTGGCTCACCATGGGCCCACCTACCTCGCGAGCGACATTTCGAAAGCCAGGGGCGTGAGCTACGGCACCCTGAACAAGAAGGCGTGGGAACTTTACGCGACCCAGATCGACCCTCTGCTTGAGTACTACGCCAACATGCCAGACCACCTGATCCTTGGGAAGTCGTTCGTGAAGACGTCTTCTGTAGAAGCGGATGTTTGGGAGGGTATCGAGGCCCAGCCAATCGCCTACGTGGCTCCGCCGGGCTATCATCCTTCAGAGCGTGCGCCGGTGAGCCTGGAGCTTGGCGGCCCGTGGGCCTTCTACCAGCAGTTCCAGCGTGCCCATGGATTGAGTACGGCGCTGGCTTTCGTTAAGCCGCAAACCGCATTCAGCGAGAACGGCTCACTTTGGGTGCCGCTGCTGTTACATAACGATTCCGATCAGCCGCGCGACCTGGTGTTGAAGGCCTCGCTGCCAGAAGGCTGGACGCCGCTGCACGATACTCTGTACCACGTGTTGCCTCACAGCAGTTACCCGGCGCAATTATTCCTGACGAGAACGAAGCCGCTGCCGCCCTCGGCAGCCATTACGCAGACGCCCAGCTCCGTGATTCCTGTAACCCCTATCGAGGAGCTACGCTGGACGTTATGGGAAGGTAACCAACCGGCCGGTGAGACATCCTTGTCGGTGTATATGGAATACAACGGAGTACCGCAATAGTCGTGGGGGATTCTCGAGAGCCGGTAGGGCATCTCCCCAGTTGCTGCCAGCTCGATGAGACGTTCCTCGCAAATTAGTAAGTGGCTTGATTGACTCGTGCCACTTTTCCAAGGAAAAGACCTGGAATATCGCAACCGCAGTTCGGGTGGAAAGGCAACTCGCTTGTGGCCGAGCGCAGGCAGCAGATCTTCGGTAAACGGGAGCGAGCCGAGATGCATGACGCGCTCAATCTCCTGTTAGCGTGGATTTCTCACCACGACTGTCCGGAGACAACCACAATGCCGCCACCCCTGGACGGGTGCCCCATGTTCGCCGACTCCGGCGTACGTGGGTTGAAGA
>CAZZVD010000282.1:0-6488 GCA_964657465.1 uncultured Acetobacteraceae bacterium
AGGAGGGAAGAGGGAGAGGAAGCGCCGGCGATCAGGAAAAAAGCCGGTTCTGCGGGAGAGCCGCCGGCGCCGGGCTGCCCCGCCTGGGTTCGCCGGCCAGGGAATAAAAGAGGAGGGCGTATCGCCGTGCCAGGCGATGCAGGCTGAAGTGGTCTTCAATCACAGCGCGCCCGGCCTCGCCCATGCGGCGGCGTAAGGATTCATCCTCGAGCAGGGCGGTGAGGGCATCGACCCACTCCTGCTCCAAATCGGCGCTCAGCCCCACCGGACCCAGGGCCAGCACTTCCCGGTTCATGCCGGCAGCGGTAACCACCACGGGCAAACCGGCGGCCATGTAACACAGCATCTTGTAACTGCACTTGCCGTTGCACCATTCGTCGTTCATCAGGGGAGCGGCCAGAGGCATCAGCCCGATGGACATGCGGGCGAAGGCTGCTAACTCGGCCTCAGGGCTCCAGCGGAGAAACTCGACCCGCGCGCTGGAAAGTCGCTGGAACCGGGGTGGCCGGTCAGCCACGATCAGCAGCCTGGCCCTGGGTGAGGTTTGCAGCACACGCTGCAATGCGCCCTCGATGGCATAGAGAAACGGGAAGTTGCCACTGGTGCCCGTCCAGCCAAGCGTGACGGTTTCGTCACCGTGACGGTGGCGTGAGGGGGAAAGCCGCGGGCGATACCATGCGGTATTCACGGCTGTGGGGATCACGGCCACATTGGGATTCCACTGTCCGAAGCGGCGCGCGAGGAAGTTGTTGCCGCAGACCACCAGGTCGCTGGTACGCGCCAGCGACTCGGCGCGATGACCGCCGGTATTGAGCCAGATGGCGTCGTCCACGTCGAGGATCATGGGCCGCCGGGCGATCGCCTGGATGGGTGCGAAGGCCGGCAGCAACTGGCGGGAGACCCAGGTGACGTCGGCCCGCCACGAGCAGGTGAGGGTAGCCAGCCGGCACAGCGCAGTCGCCGTCATCCACAATGGGCGAAGAGCGGGGGAGCCGGGCAGGATGTTTCCCAGGGGCAGCGGGTACTCGCGCACGGTGATACCCAGGCGGCTAAGCGGTTCGATGTACTGGCGCACGCGGGCGCGCGCACTCGGCACCATCATGCCCCCGGTGTAGGCAGCTACGCGCATGGAGCGGCTTCCCCGGCGGCCAGCGGTTCGGGCTCCGTGCCTGCCCCGTGCATCGTGGTGGCCGTGATCGCAGGCGCGTAATAGACCAGGGTCGAGAGCACACCTGCTTTCAGCCAGAACATGATCTGCGCGAAGTACTCTTCCGAAAAGATCGTCATGACCGTGGCATAGGTGACCGCGCCCAGGGTGAACACCGCCCAGCAACTGCCTTGAAGCGCCGAGCGGTAAACATAAACACTGATAATACCCATCAGGAACATGAGCCCGGCTACACCGTACATGCCGCCGTGATCCATATAGAACGGCAGGAAAACGGTGTAGACGTTGGTGATCTGGCTGGGCGAGATTTTGGTGTATTCGAGATTGCGATCGCGTTCGGAATAGTTTGCGCCGAAACGGTTGGCGATGCGTTTGGCAAATTTGCCGAGGTCCCAGCCGTAGGGCAATTCAGGGTTCTGGCGATTCTGATCGAAGGCAATGATGCCGCCCAACCAGTAGGTGCCAATGCCTTCGGCAACCATGGGCAGGTTGCCGGCGAGGGTCGCTTCGGGATCAGCGCCGTACTTGCTCATGGAGATCTGGCCGGCGGCAAAGATCAGCAGGAAGATCAGGCAAGTGCTGGCCAGCAGTCGCACCGGCATAGCGCCCTTGCTCAGCCAGAGAAGGACGATGGAGCTGACCAGGAGCAGGAGTACTTCGGAGCGGGCTCCGTTGAGTAACTGGTAGGCGGCGGCGAGCACCAGCAGGATGAGGGTGCGCGGCCCGCGAGTGCGCGTCTGGGTATATTCCCAGACGCCGATCAGGGCGACGATGGTGAAGAACGGCAGCAGGAACGACTCGATCGAAATGTCACCCTGGCCGGAGATATTGGCTTTGGAAGAGGCGATGCGAATCTGCTTCCACAGGCTGGCGCGCGGGGCGATGGTGCTGCTGAGGTCCTGAAAGAACCAGAACGAGATGGGAAGATTGAGAAGGAAGACCGCCAGGGCGAGGTTGAGCCAGCGATCGATCTGCCGGCGCCGGTTGAGCGAGACGTCGGCGAGTGGATGGCGCAGGAAGAGGGGGATGGCGCCGGCGCAGAACCCGCCGAGCGAGAACAGCAGGACGCCGGTGAACACGATCTCGTGGGCGGCTACCGTCAAGGGGAAGTAGAGGTCGCCGCAAAGCCAGATGGTCAGCAGCGTAGCTGTCCAGACGGTGGCCAGGGCTGCGGGAGGGAAGAGCAGGGAGCGGCCATAGCGGATCATGGCGACACTCCAGGCCGCGAGTAAAGCAACCGTGACTGATAGGGTCATGCGCGTATCATCAGCAGCACGCTAGACGCTGCCCAGCATGGCGTAATACCGTGCGTAGGCTTTGTAGGTCGGATCGCTGTCAATGGAGGATTCATTGAGCACGATGCCGGCGATGGGGACGTTGACGCGGCGCAGGGTATCGACCGTGGTGGCGAGGATCTTCATGGTGGTATGGCCACTGCGCACGGCCAGCACGGTGACCTCGGACGCGTCCGCCAGGTCAAGGCTTTCGGCACACCCCAAAAGCGGCGGAGAGTCCACCACTACCAGGTCGTATTCCTTGGTGGCCTGGGCCAGGATGCCGCGAATGTGGGGGCCGATCAGGGCGAGCGAGCGGGGCATCGGCAGGCCGGCGCCGAGCACGAACAGATGAGGGCGGCTCACCACCGGGCGGGTCACCGAGCGCCAGTGAACGCGCTGTGCCAGCACTTCCGCGAGCCCGGCATCGGGGTCCAGGCGCAGTAACTTCTCAATGGACGGCTGGCGCAGGTCAGCATCGATCAACAGGGTGTGTTTGCCTTGCTCGGCGCTCATCATGGCCAGCGCCAGCGCCAGGGTGGACTTGCCTTCGCCGGGCAGCGCGCTGGTGATCAGCACGCTCTTCGGCATGTTGGCCTGGAAGCCCAGCCGCAGATAGCCGCGCAGGTGGCGCACGCCTTCGTCAAAGAAACCATCCTGCAGGCTGGGCAGGTAAGTGCGGGCCATGCGCATGCCTTCCGGGCCCAGGGCCAGCCGCAGTTGCATATTGGTGACGCGGGGCAGGGCGCAGATCACGGGGATGCCCATGGCATCCTGCACCGCCTCTGCTTCTCTTGCGCTCAGGTCGGTCAGCTCCGCGGAAATCACGTAGCCGCTGCAGGTCAGCAACCAGATGCCCATGGAGACGGCGATGATGAGCGGCCAATTTGGGAACACCGGACGGGATGCCGGGCGAGCCGCATTCGCCAGCCGGATGATGTTGTTCTGCAGTTCCGAGTTGATGCCCGACTGTTTGATTTTGGCGAATAGATCTTCGTACACGCGTTCGGCGGTGTCGGCTTCGTGCTTGAGTTCGAGATAGTCGAACGACTGCGCGGTCAGGTCGTCGACTTCCTGTTTGGTGGAGGCGACGGCGGCGGAGAGCATGCGTTCCCTTAGCTGGGTCTGGCGATAGTCCACGCCGATGCGGCTGGCCGCGTTCTGCCGGCTTTCATCCAGCGCGACACGGGCCTGGGCAACCTGGGCGGCAGCCCTGCGGTATTCCGGATGCTGGTCGCCAAACGTAGCAGCCACGATGGCGAGATTCGCCCGCGCTGCCTTCAGGTTAGCCACATCGCGTGCCAAATCGAGCGCCTGGCTGGAGACCTGCACCCCGGGCAAGGAGCCCCCCTGGGCTTCCCGGTAAATCGCTTCCTTGGCGATTCTGTCGGCCACCGCCGCGCTGTTCTCCGTATTCAGTGCCTGCAGTTTGGCTACCAGCACGCTGGTCTTCTGCTCCGGGTCGGCCGTGCCCAGATCGCGCTGGTACACCATCAGGGCGTTGTGGGTGGATTCCATCTTGAGTTTCAAATCGATGAGCTGCCGCTCCATCGAGGAGGTCAGGCGGCCTGCTTCCCGGATGCGGGTCTCGAAAATGTCGCGCAGGTAGGAATCCGCGATGGCATTGGCCACGCGGGCCGCGATCATCGGGTCGCGATCGCGATACGTGATGGTGAGCAGGTAGGTGTTGGGGTTGCGTTGAATCTTGAGGTGCTTCAGTATGACGGGTGCTTCTTTGATCCGGCGCTCGGTTGCCGGGGAGTAGCGCCAGAAGAAGAAACGGCGCAGTTGGTGTTCCCGGGCCAGCAGGCTGAAGCGGTTCGCAACTGGCCGCAGGATGGTGTCGCCACGAATGAGATTCTGCTGCGTGGCCATGAATTGATCGTCCCCGGTGCTCAGCAGGCGGTCTGCGCCGATCGTCTCCGGGGCAGCCTGGCGATCGATGGCGATCACGGCCGACCCTTCGTTGATGGGCGATGCGATGGCGCAGACCAGCACCACCAGCGAAGTCATGGCGGCCGCCGTCAGGACGATCATGGCCCAGCGCTGGCGCAGGATGTGCAGGTAGAAGGTGAGCGGTCGCTGAATGAGCCCCGGGTCGCTGAGTCTGAGGGGTTTGCGAGGGGCCAGGGTACTGGGGGTTGCGTGGGGCATGATGCGTAACTCCTTCCTGCGGGAGACTGGTGTTGTGCGCGGCCAGTCGAGCGAGCGTGGCCAGGCTCTCGCCTGGTGGTGAAACCGTGGCAGGTACAGGGGTGATCGACGCCTGCGTGCGTATGCTCAGGACATTCGAAAGGGTTAGCGCGTACTCCAGATAGCGGCGGAGACCGCCGTGTTGCCGATGCCGCTTACGTGATTCATGACACCGGCGCCCGTCTTGAGTTTTCCATTGGTTGGCACATAGAGAATGTCGTTGGCGGCCAGGGTGACGTCGGCCGCCTTACGATCGAGAATGCGCCGTAAAGGAACCTCAATCTCCTGCTTGACCGGGCTGCCCGGCTGGGCCCGATAGATATACGCCTTGCTGCGGCTGAAGGAATCGAGGCCGCCGCTGAGCGCCAGCACCTGGAGTACCGTGGTGTCGCCCAGGCTGAGGAAGGGGAAGGCGCCGGGCCGCTTCACGTTGCCGACCACGAAGACCTGTTCCGCTTGCGGCACGCGGATCTGTGTACCCGCCGTCACCGGGAGGTTGCGTTCGGGATGGCGCCCGTCGTACAGCTCGCGGACGGAGAGCCGCTGTATGGCTCCATCGGGTTGCTCGACGATCACTTCCGGGCCGGCCTCGGGGAGCAAGCCGCCCGCCTGGCTGAGAGCGCCCAGCACGCGCAGGCCGCCTACTTCCTGAATCGTGCCCGGGGATTTGACTGCGCCGGCGATGATGACGTCACGGCTGCGATATTCCGCTACGGATACGTCCACGATGGGGTCTACCAGAAGATGCTGGGCGCGCAAGGCGGCCGCGAGTTGATCGCGCAGCGCATCGGGCATCAGACCCTGGGCAGCTAACGGGGATCGTAACAGGGGCAGGTTCAATTTGCCTTGCTTGTCGACGCGGAAGGTTTGGGAAAGCTCGGGTATATCGGTGACCGAGATGCGAATAAGGTCGGAGGCGCCAATTGGCTGAAACGGCAGATTGGCGCCCCCCAGGGGAGCAGAGGCAGCAGGCACTGCAGAGGGAACCGGGGGGTAGGTCAGACGCTGCGCCGCAGTGGCGATCGAGATCAAAGCCGGAAAGATCGCTAGGGCCACACTGGGTTTTTTCATAGCTCACGTCTGATATGTCGCAGCATAGGACACTGGCATGAAGGAACGTGGAGCCGAAGATTAAGTTTTTATCAGGTGCGGTAGCCGATCACGCGTGCGGGCACGCCGGCGGCGATGGACATGGGTGGCAGGTCGCGGGTGACCACGGCGCCTGCGCCCACGACGGCTCCGTCGCCAATGGAGACGCCGGGCGTGACGACCACGTGGGCTCCCAGCCAGACGTCGTTGCCGATGCAGATGGGCTCGTCGCGGCCGGGTTGCTCGCGTATCACCTGGCCGGCGGCGATGCTGTGGTTGGAGGAGATGATCGAAGTGCCGGGGCCGCAGAGGAAGTTGCTGCCGATGGTGATGGGGCCGCCGGGGGATGCCCAGACGGAGCAGAGATGGTTGATGAAGGAGTGGTCGCCGATGTGGATGAGCGCCGGGTATTTGAAGAAGGCGGTGGGGGCGATTTTTACGTTCTTGCCGAGGTGGAGTTGTGCTTTGCGGAGGAAGTTGCCGCCGGTGACGAACGCGGCGAGGTAGAACCAGCCTTTAATTGATTCCACCACCATGCGCAGCATGAGGAGCCTCCGGTGTGGGCAAACATACCATGCGTCGTAGTCGTAGTGTGTTCCTTCAATGCGGGCTTCGGCGAGGCTGCGAGTCGTGAGGTAATCTCACCACCAACTTTCACCGAAGTGACAAAGCCCATCCCCCTGGACGGAAGTCTCACCACCAACCTCTGGAAACAACCACAATGCCCTTCTCCCTGGACGGGTGCCCCATGCTCGCGGAGTTCC
>CAZZVD010000283.1:0-6474 GCA_964657465.1 uncultured Acetobacteraceae bacterium
AGGGGTGGGGGCATTGTGGTTGTCTCCAGACAGTTGTGGTGAGAAATCCGGGTTAACCGTCGGGACTTCGCGAGGACCGGGGACTGCGCCATCAGGCCAGTCCCGGGTTCCTTGACCGTTCGTTCGCTGCGTTCCTACCGTCCGTACCCTCGCTCATAGCCGCGCACGTAGCCTTCGCGGTAGAGGTTCTTGTAGTCCTGCCGGCGAATGGGTAGATGGTCGTGCCCCGGCGCATCCTCGTAGGCCTCGGAGTGTGTGGGCCGGAAGCTATGACCGGTCTCCCGGTCGCGCTCACCCTCCATCATTCCGTCTTCAAATCCCCGATGCTGCGCATACTGGGTAACGTCCGGCTGTTCGCGATACTCATTGGCGTAGCCGCCGTCCCGGGGTGGGCCATCCCATTGCTGGGCGGACGCGTTGGGAACGTTGATACTGATAGCCGCCAAGGCGACGGCTAGACCGAGACTACGGGTGAGCAGTGCTGCTGTTTTCCCTTTCATGGCTCCCTCCTGGTCGCTCATGCTGAAAAAGAAAACGCAGGTCCGCGGGCAAGGTTGCCGGCATCTTTTTTCTGCGATCGGTGTTGCGCGAAGGGACGCGAGTGAGATCAGGAAACGACGGGCAGTTTGATCGTGAACTCAGTACGGCCCGGCACGGAATCAACGACGATTTCTCCGCCAAACTTGTCGACCACAATGTGCCGCACGATATCGAGCCCCAGGCCGGTTCCCTGCCCGCTGGGCTTGGTGGTGAAGAACGGTTCAAAGATGAGCTTCCGGTTCTCCTCGGGTATGCCCATACCCCGGTCCTGTATGGCGATGCATACATGGTCGCCCTCAACCCAGGTCCGCACCGTTACCTTGCCTTGTTGCGGGGAAGCGTCAATGGCGTTGTCTAACAGGTTCGTCCAAACCTGGCTAAGGCCGATACCGCAGGTCGAGAGCACAGGCAGCGAGGGAGTAAAGATCTTCTCGATGACCAGTTCTTTCTGACGGAACTTGTGACCCAGAACCACCAGGGTGCTTTGTATGCTGTCCTGCACATCGAGCTGGTGGCGCTGCGGCTTGTCATCATAGGCGTATTTCTTGACTGCCTTGACCAGATCGGTCACCCGGGAAACGCTTTCCTCAATTGTGCCGACAAGCTGCACACTGGAGATGAGTGTTTCCATCCAGTTCAGCGGATCCGATAAGGTGTTCCCGGGAAACTCGTGCTGCGCACATTCGAGCGTTTGCGCACTGAAGCCGATACCGATCAGCGTAGGCGCCAGCTTCCAGGCATTTTCGATCCCGTGGTCCTCAAGCCATGTTTCCAATTCACTTTCCGCATCAGCCTGATCGATCGAGCTCATCGGGCTTTGCTTCTGCGGCTGCAGCGCCTTCTCCTGCAGTACCCGCAGGCAATCTGCCTGGCTCTTGGTCAGTACTTCATGGCTGCACATGCGCAGGCTCAGTTGTTGCAGCCGCCGGAGATTGTCGCGCATCTGCGTGGCGGCGCTCTTGGCCGCTGCGCCTGGATTATTCAGCTCGTGCATGAGACCGGCGGCCATGGTGCCGAGCGAAATCAGCTTTTCGCGGTGCAGCTCCTGAGATTGATACAGCTGGAGACGACGAGCCATGTTGCCCAGCACGCCAACCCGGACCTGCGGGCACTCAAACATGAGGTTCCAGAAAACATCTTCGGGCAGATAGACCACAGAAGAGGGTTTCAATATCGTGATGACGATCACGTCGGAATCTTTGCCCATGAGGAGCGGCACTTCGCCAAAAGTCTCCCCCGGACTCATATTGCCGATGGGCATCAACTCGCCGGCTTCATGGCGCTTTTGCAGGCGAATTTCGCCAGAAAGCAAAATCCAGAACCCGCGACGCGCACTGGCAAGCTGGTAGAGATCGGCGCCCGGCTCAGCGTGGATCAGCTCCACCGTCCCCAGGCACTTCAGGTCACTGAGCGTGACACCGGCGAACACCGGCACTGTGCCAAACTCTGCCGCAAGACTGGCTGCTTCTACATGTTCGACGCGCGTAGCTTGCTGAACATCCGTCATTAGTTACTCGTTAGACCTCGTGCCAATCTGCCTACCACCAACTATCGGAAAACCTTAAAAGCTTGCCAAATACTGGTGAATAAACTGCACGGAGATGGAACCTTCTCCGACTGCCGATGCGCATCGCTTTACCGATCCATGGCGCACGTCACCGGCAACAAACACACCCGGCATACTGGTCTCCAGCAGATAGGGCTCGCGGGGCTGGCTCCAACCCTTTGGCATCTTCCCTTCTACTTTCAAATCAGACCCCGACAGCAAAAACCCATTCGCGTCGCGCATGATCGTGTTTGGCAGCCAATCCGTATTGGGAGCAGCCCCAATAAAGATGTACAAACCATTGGCCTTTACGGTCTCTTCGCCGTTTGGCCCACGCAGGCGCAGGCAGGAAAGCCGACCTTCTCCCATGGCTTCCACTACCTCACAGCACGGCCTAACCTCTATATTCGATGTAGCTTCAATCTGATCGATTAAATATTTCGACATGCTCTTTGTCAGGCCCTCAGCCCTCACCAGCATGGTTACCTTGCGCGCGTACTTGGAGAAGTACATGGCGGCCTGACCGGCCGAATTTGCGCCGCCAATGATGAACACGTCCTCGTTGGAACAGGATCGGGCCTCAGTCATGGTGGCGCCGTAGTACACCCCAGCTCCGGTCAGGCGCTCCACACCAGGCGTTTTGAGATAACGGTAAGACACGCCGGTAGCGATCAGGCAGGCACGGCAGGACACTTCTTTGCCATCTGCCAACTGCACCAGGTTGTAGTTGTTCTCTGAGCGGATGTCGGTGGCCTTATTGGTCATCATTTCGGCACCCAGGCGGGTGGCCTGGATCAGTGCTCGTTCTGTTAGGTCCTGCCCGCTCACTCCTTCTGGAAAGCCCAGATAGTTCTCGATTCTGGAACTGGAGCCTGCCTGCCCTCCTGGGGTTCCGTTATCGATGACCAGGGTCCGTAGCCCCTCTGAAGCGCCATACACTCCTGCTGCCAGCCCTGCGGGCCCGGCGCCGAGCACAACCAGGTCGTAAAACTCTTTCTGGGCCTCGGTGCGGAGACCGATTTTCTTTGCCAGTTCCATTTGGTCAGGCTGGACGAGGTACGAACCATCCCCAAAAAGAACCACTGGCAGCTTATGGTCATCGAGTTTGAAACGATCTAGCAGGTCCACGCCCTCCGCGCTCTGCTCCGGGTCAAGCCATACATAGGGAACCCGGTTGCGGGAGAGAAAGTCGCGCACCTTGTGGTCGCGCAGGGTGTAGCGAGGCCCGAGGACCCGCAGCCCCTCAAAGCGAGGCTTGTAGGCCTCCTTCCAGGTTTCCAGCAGGTCGTTCAGGACCGGGTAGAGGCGCTCCTCCGGGGGATCCCAGGGCTTGGTCAGGTAGTAGTTGATTTTGGCCGTGTTGATGGCCTGGATGGCTGCCTCGGTATCCGCATAGGCGGTCAGGAGGGCACGCTTCGCGTCGGGATATATTTCCATGGCCCGGCCCAGGAACTCCACACCAGACATACCGGGCATGCGCTGATCCGAGACGAAGAGGGCAACCACGTCTCCGCGCTTCTTAAGTTGGTCGCAAGTGTCAAGCGCCGCCTGTCCCGAAGCTGCACGCTGAATGCGATACGTCGCCCCGTATTGGCGGCGCAGATCCTGTACCACCATCTCCAGAACGCTGATGTCGTCGTCTACCGCGAGGATAACCGGCTTTGCCATGCTTCTTTAGTGTATTGCCTGCGCGTCGATTGGTCTCGTTGGCATCATTGCGGCTACACACAAATCCAGTAACCACAGCAACTTGAGGGTGCCCCCCTGCCACTTTCGTGGAGTTTCATTTCCTGCCCGAGCGGCTAGGCTTGAGATCACCGGCAACTCGCAATGACCGGTACCGATCGCTGAGAGAAACGTAATCGAGGCGCCGCAAATTAAGACAGTTTAGAACGACACTTACCTGGTGGTCGATAGCGTCCACAGGCGCTGTTTCCCGGAGATTGGCAGACCTCATCACATGACCGGCGAGGCGCGCGTGCCGAAAGCACACCGTGCCTGTAGCAAAGATTGCGAATTTGAAGCTTTATGAGGCACAAGGCAGCACGATGAATAAAATTATTCTGGCTGACAATCAAGCAATCTTTCGCGCTGGCATTGCCAAGGTCCTGGCGAGCGAAGAAGACTTTCGCGTAGCCGCACAATGCGCTGATCTAGAACGTCTTCTGCTGTCCGTGGATGCATATCGCTCCTCCATCGTTCTGTTTGCTTCGGCCTTGCGGCCGGAGTACCAGGACCTGATGTCTCATGTGAAAGCTGCCGGCAGCCGCGCGGTGGTGATCGCAGAAAATGGCGAACCGGCACAGATCTTTACTGCTCACGATATTCGCGGCGTTGTGTATCGCAACACCACTGGCCCTGCGCTGGTGGAATGCGTACACCGGGTGATCAAAGGCTTCTCTTCCATCCAGCGGCCAGTCGAAGCCATCGGCTCAGAAGAAGAAGACTCGGTCGGGGCGCGCGTGCGCGACCGGCTCACACCGAAAGAAATGAAGATCGTTGCGCTGATCGTGCAGGGCTGCAAGAACAAGGAAATTGCCCTGCGCCTGGGGACCACTGAGCAGGTAATCAAAAACTATCTGCGCAGCGTGTACGACAAGACAGGCGTCTCCGATCGTCTGGAGCTTGCCTTGTTTACCATCCATCATCGGATCCTCGCGGCGGCCGCTGCCGAAGCCGGCAACTCCGTCCAGATGCGCACCGCCTGATCGCACCCCCTGCCCCATTCAAGCGCGGCTGGCTTGAGTGGGGCCGTTCTTCCACTCCCTTCCTGATCGCATGTTCCCACAAAGAAAATAGCTTGCTGAACGCGGCAGAAACGTAACCCAGGCGTGCGCATTTCAACGCACGCTCCGGCCCCTTGCCGCAGGCATTCAGGCACTCCCCCCTGTGTTACTGTTGGCATAGATCACCCGGGGTGCCAAGCGTTGACCCTGACCAAAGACAAATGCCGCAACAGTCGAACCTGTTTTCGTCCAGTCCTCCAAACGGCTCGACCGTGCAAGTACGGCAACCGGCGCCGCAGCCTCCGCCCCGGCTGCCGGTTTGGCTTCGCCGCATTGAGTTATATCTCTACGTCATCATCCGCATATACATCGGCATCATCGTGCTGGTGCTTCCCTGGTACACGCCGCTATGGGCAGACAATGAATTGCTCAACTACTATCCGCGGGTAGGCACTTTCCTGATGTACGGCTCGGTGCGCGGAGTCATCTCCGGCCTGGGTTTGCTGAATCTGTGGATTGCCCTCGAAGAAGCTATTCACTTTCGCACCTCGGCCTCCTGACTGCATGAAGAATCCCAATAAACCACCCCCTCTGGGTCGTGCGCCGCTCTCCTATCAGAACCCGGCATTCGTCAACAGCCCTGACGGCCGCCTGGTGCGCATTCTTTCGGAATACTCCGAGCCGCTTGCCCGGTTTCGCCGTGAGCGCATTCAAGACACGATCGTGTTCTTTGGCTCGGCCCGCTTTCGTGAACTTGAGCATGCTAACCGGCAACTGGAGCTGCTGGATAAGCCTGGATCGGCGGCGGCGGCACCCAGTGCGGAACAGCCGGCAAGCGAAGAAGAGATCGCCCAGGGTACAGCAACGGAACTGCGCAGGCGCCGCGCCGAAGCCGCAGTCGAAATGGCGCGCTACTACGAAGATGCCCGCCAACTTGCGTCGATGGTGACGCGGTGGTCGCAAACCCTGAAGGGACGCCGCCATCGCTTCGTGGTCACCTCGGGCGGCGGCCCGGGCATCATGGAGGCCGCGAATCGCGGCGCCTACGAAGCGGGCGGCAAGTCCATCGGGCTGAATATCCGGCTGCCGTTTGAACAGGCGCCCAATCCGTACATCACGCCGGCGCTCAATTTCGAGTTCCACTACTTCTTCATGCGCAAGTACTGGTTTGCCTACCTGGCCAAAGCTCTGGTGGTGTTTCCTGGTGGCTTCGGCACCCTGGACGAGATGTTCGAACTGCTTACGCTGGTGCAGACGGAAAAACTTGCAAAGAAAATCTCGGTTGTGGTCTACGGTTCGGCCTACTGGAAAAGTGTTTTGAACCTGGATGTGCTGGTCGAAAAGGGAGCCATCTCGCCGGATGACCGCGCGTTGTTCCAAATGGCCGACACGCCGGAAGAGGCGTTCGCTATCCTGAAGAAAGAACTGACGCGGCATCATCTGGAACCCGAGGCGGGCCGGCAGACTCAGCCCAATGCGGAAGAAGAGCCTCTGCTGAACCCTGACATCACCGGCACACGCTAGCCCGGATTTCCCACCAATACTGATTGGTGCGACAGGTTGAAGGGAGCGCTGAGCCTGTTGCTGTGTTTTGGCTTGTGGCTTTGCGCGTTGGGTTAATTTTGGTGTGCGACGACATATTTTGCGGGTTAGCCAGCCCCC
>CAZZVD010000284.1:0-4684 GCA_964657465.1 uncultured Acetobacteraceae bacterium
GCCTTCAGGTTGGTCACAGTCTGCGGATTGCCGGCCGAGCCGCCACCCGAAGCAGCAGAACCGCCGTAATCAAGTGACTTACTGTAGGTGTAATTGATCAACGACGTCAGGCCATGCGTGTAACGCTTGGTGTAGTTCACCTGCAGGCTGTTGTAGTTCGACGCGTTGATCGGGTCTTCTTCCACCCAGGTGGAGATATTGTTCAGCGGCTGAATCAAGCGACGCAGCGTCTGTGACGTGGGTCCACCCGGCTGGATCAAGCCAACTTCGTTCGGATTGAAAGCGTAGGTGAGGTGCACGCTGTGACTGCCCGCATAACCCACACCCACCACGCCACCCAGGGTGGTGTGTTCGAAGCCAAAGGTGTAGGTCTGTGCATTGGGCGTTTGATTCTTCGGGGAGTGCCCAATCAGCGCGGGATGCGCCGCGTTCAAAGCCGTGGTCGTGGTCAGCGAGGAATACGGCAGCGCCACCGCACCTTGCGGAAACGGATTGCTGAGAACCGGCTGGCACGTCGCAGTAACGTTGGTGGGTGTGCACACATTCGCAAAAGCAGCCGGCAGCGGGAATGTTGCCGGACTGGAGAACGTTTGAGAAATAGTGAACGGCGGATTCTGCCCCAGTTCGTCCGATGCAGAGAAAGGATCAGGGAAGTAGGAGATGCCGAAGCCCGCTCGCACTACGGTGCCACCCTTGCCATCGAGATCGTAGGCCAGGCCGAAGCGGGGTCCCACGTTTCCGTAGCGTGTCTGAATGCCGGCGGTGCGGCCTACGCCGTTCTTGCCGGCGTAATCGAACACCAGGGTGTTCTCGTTGAAGTTCGCGATCTTGTTATCTTTTTCGGCGTCGGGAGTGAACACATCGTACCGCACACCCATGTTGAGCGTAAGGCGCGGTGTGACCTTCCAGTCGTCCTGAACGAAGCCCGAGTACTGGACGTTGGTGATGTAGTAGGGAACGGAAAGAAAGTTGCGGCTACCCGAGTTGGGGAAGCCGAGAAGGATCCCTGCAAGACCCGATCCGCCAACACTCTTGCTCCCGCTGTTGGTGAAGTTGTCATTGAAGGTGAGGCCGCCACGCGTGGTGGTGTTAGTAAAGGGTGAAGCGAGGATGCGAACGTAGCGGAAGCCAAACTTGAGCGAATGATTCTGCTTGGTCCATGAGAATGTGTCTTCCACCTGAATGTCTGTCTGCACCGGGTGCGCCGGAAGAAACGCGGTACCGCCTTGCAAACAAGTGAACTCAACGCCGCAGGAACCGCCGACCGTCACGTTGGGCAAGCCCGTGGTGTATTGCGAAACATTGAGGCCCTGGATACCCAGCGAGGTAGATGAGTTGTGGCCAAAGTCAGATTGCGTGGTAAATGGGTTGGTGCGCGCATAGCCCGCGCGGAATTCGTTGAAGAACGCGGGGCTGAAGATGTGCGTCTCGTTCAGCGCCAGGCCCTGGGCAATCAAGGTCGTAAGCTGGATGCCGGCGACGTACGGTCCAAGGTCAAACTTTTTGGCGGCATCGGGCGGGGTGGGCAGGCAGCAGGTACCCTGGCCACCTACCAGCGGATTTGGCGCGCTCTGCACAAATCGCTCGTAGCTAAAGCGGCCAAACATGGAATCCTTGTCGCTCAAGTGGTAATCGATGCGGGTATTGCCGCCGTTATCGTCGATGACCTGGTTAGCGGTGGAGACGTAATTCAGAAAACTGCCAGGTCCCGTGGGCAGTGGATAGATGCTTGCCAGGTTCAAACCGACTGGATCGAGGCGGGTTTGGCAGATCACATTCGGCTGATCGCCATTGCAGCCCATAAACTGGCTCCGTGAGTACGTTGTGCTGCCACCGGTCGTCGTGGCAACCGTGGTCAAGGGGTCGTAAATCGGGATCAGCTTTCCAGTGGTATCGGTGTAGTTACTGAAGTCGCCGTTGCGCTCGGCAAGTGTCGGTACATTGTTCTGGTTGACGATGCCTTTCAACGAACGCTGGCCATAGTAGTCGGCAAAGTAGAAGAGCTTGTCTTTGATGATCGCGCCGCCCACGGCGCCACCAAACTGACCGCGGCGATAAGCCGGTTTCTGCACCGCGCTGCCGACGCGCGCGAAATAATTGCGCGCGTCCAACTCGCTGTTGCGCAGATAGAGAAATACCTCGCCATGCAACGCGTTCGCGCCCGAACGGGTCGAGACCGAAACCACGCCCGCGCCCACGCCGTAGTTGGCCGAATACGAACCAGTCAGCACCTTGAATTCTGCGATCGATTCAACCGAAGGCTGCACCATGACCGTGTTGAATGTGTATTCGTTGTCCACGATGCCATCCACGATCCATGCATTCGTGTTGGCCTGGCTGCCCAGCGCGTTGAAATTCGACGCGGCGCGCGGATTGAACGAACTGGACCCAGACAGGTTCTCGCCCGCCTGGCCAGAGGTCACACCCGGCACAAGGTAAACCAGTTGGGCAAAGTTTCTTCCGTTCAGCGGCAGGTTCTGTACTTCGCGCTTGCCGACCACTTCACCCAGTTCAGAACTGTCGAGACGGATGAGTGGGGGAGCGCTGGTCACTTCCACGGTCTCGCTTGCCCCCCCGGCCTCCAGCGCAAAATCGATCTGCGCCTTCTGGTCGATGTCGACCACGACACCATTCTGCACGCTGCGCTTGAATCCCTTGCTTTCAACCGAGATGTTGTAAGTGCCGGGAAGCAGATAAGGGAGTGAGTAATTACCCGACGAATCGGTTTGCTTGGTTACGGTCGTTCCTTTGGCGGTATCAACCGCGGAGACGGTGGCATCCGGCACAACCGCGCCGGAAGCGTCGTGAACCGTTCCAAGGATGCTGCCGGTTGTGACCTGTGCGATACCTGCTGTGCTGAGGAAGGAAAAGAAGAGTGCGAACGAGAGTATTTTTTTGATGCTCATGGCCCAAAGCCTCCGAAATTGTGAAACAGGTTGTTGCAGGACACTGCTGTCTCTTTCTGAGAGATCTGACAGGCTTTTTCGTATGTCCTTTTCGAGCAACTGGTGCGCGTCAATTTATAGATAACGCAGGATACGACTGTCAAAGGAAAACGAGCGTCTCGCATAGTGGTATCGCGGGTTCGCGCGAGTTAGCGGCGTGCTGATCAAGAGAAAATAACTAAGCGCAAGCAAGTCGCCAAGATAAACTATGCGAAGTGGAATATCTTGCCGTTGACAAGCTGTTTTGTATTCCATCTTTCATAGAAGACGCATTTTGACACATCCTGTTTACTCGGCACGCCACTCGTCTCGTTCGGGGACGCTCGCTGTTTCGATCACGATCCATTCCGTTATCCAAGGCTAATTTCATGAGAATCGTCTCTCTTCTGTGTGCATCTCTGCTTTGTTCCGCGACTTGCCTGGGCGCATCGACCTATACGACCCGGCTTGATGATCCTGCGGCTGTGTACCTCGACGGCGCCGAATTCCACGCTCATGCGGACGGACAGGCAGATGACACCGCAGCCATTCAGGCAGCGATTGACAAAGTGCAGAGCAGCAAAGGGGAAGGGATAGTCTTCGTTCCCCAGGGACGTTATCGCATCAGTCGCACGGTCTTTTTGTGGCCCGGAGTCCGGGTGATTGGCTACGGATCCGCGCGCCCCGTGTTTGTGCTCGGGGAGCATACCCCCGGTTATAACGACGGCATCGCCTACATGTTTTTCTTTGCTGGTGCGCGTCCCCGCCCTGAGAGTGGCAGCACCACGCGTGCAGGCTACCACTTTCCGCCGACACCGCGCGGCGTGGTACCCCGCCCTGCGCAAAGCGTGCCGGACGCCAACCCCGGCACCTTTTATTCCGCCATGAGCAATGTTGATTTCGAGATTGGCGCCGGAAACGCGGGGGCGGTTGCGATCCGCTTTCACGCAGCACAGCATGCGTTTCTCAGCCACATGGATTTCGCCATCGGTTCCGGCTTCGCCGGCGTACATGAAGTTGCGAACGAGGCCGAGGATCTTCATTTTCACGGCGGACAATACGGCATCATGGCGCGCAAGCCCTCACCCGCATGGCAGTTCACGCTCATCGATTCCTCGTTCGACGGCCAGCGGGAAGCAGCCATCCGCGAGAACGAAGCAGGGCTGACCCTGGTCCACGATGAATTTCGTAACGTGCCTACCGCGGTATCGATTGACCCTCACTACTCGGATCAACTCTGGATCAAGAACAGCCGCTTTGAAAACATCTCCGGCCCCGCCGTGGTCATCAGTGGTGAAACCAGCCGCATGACCGAAATCAACTTGCAGGACATTGTCTGCGCCCACGTGCCGATCTTTGCCAGGCTGCGCGAGAGCGGCCGGGAGTTTAAGCAAGTTGCTGATACATACAAGGTGAATGTGTTTTCGCACGGGCTCAGTCTCGCGTATCCCGGAGCCACGGCCGCTTTCGCGACCCGCTACGAGCCTGCTGCACTCACCGCGTTGCCGCCCTCCACAGGGCCGGCCATCCCAACACTGCCCGCCTCCGCCACGTGGGTGAATGTCACAACGCTCGGAGTGAAGGGGGACGGCAGCACGGACGACACCGCCGCCCTGCAGAAAGCGATTGACCAGCACCCGGTACTTTACTTTCCAAGCGGGCGGTACCAACTCAGCGACACCCTTACCCTTCGCCCGGACTCAGTATTAATCGGTCTCCACCCCAGTGCTACACAGTTCGATCTACCAGACGGCACACCT